>JAFMRC010000048.1 GCA_017354375.1 Nocardiopsaceae bacterium
GCTCGGCGGGCTGGCCACCCGCGGCCTGCACTCCCCGGAAGCGCTGCGCGACTGCCCGCCCGGCCCGCTGGCCGAGGCGGCCGACGAGGCCGTGCTGGTCTCGGCGCTCACCTGCGAGCGGACGGGCGCCGACCCGCCGACCCGTGCCGTCTTCGAGAAGAAACGCCGCATACGCCCGTAATTGTCACCTTAAGTGGATCATCAACGACGGAGAGTTGACATGGAATTATTTTCAAAGTAGTTTGAAACACATGACGACAATGGCTGCCGAAGCGAACTTCAGCGACCTGGTGAACAAGCCCAAGGACACGCTCGCCCGCCTGGAGGGCAAGCGCCACCTGGTCCTGCACCGCCGGGACGCCGAGGACCTGGTCCTGATGACCGCCGAGCAGGCGGAGCAGGACACCGCCGTGGTGCGCGACACCACGCGGCTGTTCACGGAGATGTTCCGCCGCGACCCGATGGTCATGGCAATGGCCGTCCAGGTGCTCCCGTCGGTCTTTCCCTGGGTCCGGCACCTGCCCGACGACGAGAAGAAGGAATTCGCCGCAGAGTGGCTCGACACGCTGAGCGCCGCCGCGGACATGAACAACAACGCCGCGGTCGAGACGCTGGTGGCCGGGTGGAGGGCCACCGCCGAGGTCTACGCCGACCCCGAGCTTTACGAGATCCTGACCCGGGAGCACGACAAGGGTGACTACGGGCCGGTGCCGCCACCGCCGGAGGTCCCCGAGTGAGCCCGAAGCGCGGCGACCGGGCGGCGCCTCCCCCTGGGCCTGAGGAGTGGGAGATCCGCTTCCACACCAACGATGCCGCCAAGGGCTGGGAAGAGTTGTGCCGCCAGGCACCGGGCAATACCCGCGCGGCCTGGACGACGATGCGCACCAACCCGGCGCCGCGGGTGGCATCGCCTCGTCACCAGCGGCTCCACGGCAGCCTGGCCACGGGCATCGCGAAGGGGAGCATGGCGAAGGGCCAGGTCCTCGATCACTGGCAGATCGAGGTGACCGGCGGCGGACGGATCTGGTACCTCGTCGATGCCGACCGCAAGATCCTCTGGATCGATTACGCCGGCCCGGGCCACCCGCGCCAGACAGACTAACGTGGGGGGATGCTGAGGCTCGCAGGCAACGAGGTCCGGCCCGCGCACCGCGGGGAGCTGCGGGTGATCATCGCGGCGGCCCGTCCGGGGCCGGGGCAGGTGCGCGGCTACCTCACCGCGGACCTGATCAGGCGTTATACCGAACGGATCGGGCTGGCTCCCACCGTCATCGACTTCTCCCCCGGCAACGCGGACGAGCTGCGGGCGACCTGCGACGCGCTGAACATCCACCCGCCGCGGCACACCCTCGTCCTCCCGCTGGGCCGGGGCCAGTTCGACGGGCTGTTCCCCGACGGCGTCCGGGCGCCGGTGTTCGACGTGGGCGTGCGGGGCGACGGCGCCCCCTTGCCGGACGGTGCCGACGGGCTCGCGGGGTACTGGCTCCAGGCCACGCCGATGGGCGAGGGGTCGATGAGCGAGGGCGGAAGAGGCGGAGACGGGATGGCGCTGGGGGAGGAGCCACTATCCGTTCGGATGGAAATGCTTGGACTTGACGGGGATCCGGCCGCCACGCTCAGCCGGTGGCGGCGGCGGGTCGCCGAGTGGGCGCGGTCGCCGAGCGGGGCGATGTCGCGGCCGCACGCGGAGGCGATCGGCGCGGCGATCGAGGACGGGCTGGACACGGCGGCGGCGCTGCGGGTGCTGGCGGACCTGGAGGCCGACGACGCGGTGCCCGACGGGGTGAAGTTCGAGACGTTCGCGGCGGCGGACCGGATGTTCGGCCTCGACCTGGCGCGTGATGTCGGCCGGTGATTTCTCTTGAAACACGGGTGAAACGCACAATGGATCGACGGCGTAGCTTGAAAATATGCAACGGATCGACGGATAGACGCATTATTACACTCTGTTATTAATGCTCCATCTCTCCGTACGCTGACGGCATGATCGATGAGACGCGCCGGGTCGCGAAACCCCGCTCCTACCTCATGTGCCCGCCGGAGCACTTCGCCGTCACGTACGCGATCAACCCGTGGATGCGGCCGGAACAGCCCGCCGACGCGTCCGTGGCGATGGCGCAGTGGGAGCGGCTGCGGCAGGTGTACCTCGGCCTCGGGCACTCCGTGTCCGTGATCGACCCGGTGCCGGGGCTGCCGGACATGGTGTTCGCCGCCAACGGGGCGACCGTGGTGGACGGCACCGTGCTCGGCGTGCGCTTCCGGTACCCGCAGCGGGCCGCGGAGGCGCCGGCGTACCTGGACTGGTTCCGCGCCCGCGGCTGGCCGTCGGTGCACGTTCCGCAGTTCGTCAACGAGGGCGAGGGCGACATCCTGGTCGCCGGGCCGACGCTGATCGCCGGCTACGGGTTCCGCAGCGATCAGGCGGCGGCGGGAGAGCTCACCCGGGTGTTCGGGCGGCCGGTGGTGCGCGTGCGCCTCATCGACCCGCGGTTCTACCACCTGGACACCGCGCTGTGCGTGCTCGACGAGGAGACCGCGATGTACTACCCCGCCGCGTTCGACGACGCGGGCCGGGCGGCGCTGGCATCGGTCTTCGGCGAGCTGATCGAGGCGAAGGACGAGGACGCCGAGGTCTTCGGGCTGAACGCGGTCAGCGACGGTCGCCACGTGGTCCTCTCGGCGGAGGCGACCGGGCTGGCGCGCTCGCTTCGAGCCAGCGGGTTCGAGCCGATTCCCGTTGACATGTCGGAACTGCGGAAGGCGGGTGGCGGCGCCAAGTGCTGCACGCTGGAGCTCCGCGGTGGGCCGGGGGAGGCGGGATGACCGCCGTCGACATGGACCTGGCCGGGCTTACTCGCAGCTACAGCGCGCGCAACTACGCGCCGCTCCCCGTGGTGGCGGCGTCGGCGTCCGGTGCCTGGATAACCGATGTCGAGGGGCGGCGATACCTGGACATGCTGGCCGGGTACTCGGCGCTGAACTTCGGGCACCGCCACCCCCGGTTGGTGGCCGCGGCCATGGCGCAGTTGGAGCGGGTGACGCTGGTGAGCCGGGCGTTCGACCACGACCAGTTCGGGCCGTTCTGCGCGGAACTGGCGGAGCTGTGCGGCATGGAGATGGTGGTGCCGATGAACAGCGGGGCCGAGGCGGTCGAAACGGCAATCAAGGTCGCGCGCAAGTGGGGGTACTCGACCCGCGGCGTGCCGGACGGCGAGGCCCTGATCGTGGTCTTCGACGGGAACTTCCACGGGCGCACCACGACGATCGTGTCGTTCTCCTCCGACCCGGACGCGAAGAACGGGTTCGGGCCGTATGCCCCGGGGTTCGTGTCGGTGCCGTACGGGGACATGGCCGCCGTGGAGGCCGTCTTCTCCCGGTACGGACCGCGGATCGTCGCGGTGCTGGTCGAGCCGATCCAGGGCGAGGCCGGCGTGGTGATGCCGCCGCCGGGGTTCCTGGCCGGGGTCAGGTCGCTGTGCACGTCGGCGGGGACGCTGATGATCGCCGACGAGATCCAGTCCGGCCTGGGGCGGGTGGGCACCACCTTCGCGTGCTCGGCCGATGGCGTGGTACCGGATGCGTACCTGCTGGGGAAGGCCCTGGGAGGCGGCATCGTGCCGGTGTCGGCGATGGTGTCGTCGCGCGACGTCCTGGGGGTGCTGCGGCCCGGGGAGCACGGCTCCACCTTCGGCGGCAACCCGCTCGCCTGCGCCGTGGCGCGGGAGGTGATCGCGATGCTGCGGTCGGGCGAGTACCAGTCGCGGTCGGCGACCCTGGGAGAGTCGTTCCACGCGCGGCTCGCGTCGCTGGCGTCCTCGGCGCCTGAGATCTCGTCGGTGACCGGGCGCGGCCTGTGGGCCGGGGTGACGTTCGGGTCGCTATCCGGGCGCGCGGTATGCGAGCGGCTGGCGTCGCTCGGCGTGCTGGCGAAGGAGACGCACGGCTCGACCATCCGCCTCGCCCCGCCCCTGGTGATCAGCCCCGAAGACCTGTCCTGGGGCCTGGACCGCCTCGAAGAGGCGCTCCAGCCCACCTAGCGGAGCCGCCCCACCCGCCCTCGCCCCACCCGCCCTCGCCCCACCCGCTCGATTGCGCAATCGAGCGGGCTATTGCGCGCTCAATTGCGCGTTTGAGCGTGCCGACCGCGGGTCAGCGGGGACGGCCGCCGACGGAGCGGGCCCAGTAGATGAACGAGGCGCCGGCGCCGGCCGCGGCGGCCAGCGCGCCCCCGTAGAGGTACCACTCTCCCGCCGTCGTGGCCGTGATGATCACGGTGCCCTCGGCGGTGCCCATCGACAGGACGAACGAGGCGAGGATCCAGCCGACCGCGGGAACCAGGCCGCCCGTGAAGGACCTCATCGCCCAGCCGCCCGCCACGCACGTGGCGAAGATGACCACGTCGAGGATGATCGCGATCAGCGGCACCGGACTCTGGCTGTACTGGAAGCTGCCGATCATGCCCTGCAGGACGCCCAGCACGAACAGCAGGACGTACACGGCGACGCCGCTCGCGCGTGACTCGGGCTGCTGCGTGCTCATAGCTCAGCAGGGTACCGATTCCGGCGGGAAACCGGGCCTCAGGCGAACAGGTCGCGCTCCCGGTGTCCGCGGGGGGTACGGGGGTCCGGGGGTGTCCCCCGGGAAGCACTGCGGGTCGACCCCGAAGGGGTCGTCCCCCCGGGCGATACCACGGCGGTGCGCGCCGGATAGGATGGCGATCTGTGCCATCCGGCGTGCAGCGCCGTGAAGAACTCCGTTCCCAGGACGCGGTGGCCGATCTCGTTGGACAGGGCGTAGTACTCGCCGTCAAGGGTGATCTGCGTTTCGTGGGCGCGCATCGCGTTCAGCTTCTCTGGCAGGTACCTCGTCGCGTCGATCTCCGTGCTGACCTGGTCGTCCGGAACGCACACCGACAAGTCCGTGGCGCGGGCGAACCACGAGTCCTCCGGCAGCTTCGCCGCCTCGGCACCCGCGGACCGGGGCATCGCGGTCGCGTAGAACTTCGCCTTCCGCCCGGTCATCTGGTGCGCCCGCCACGCGACCCGGTGCGCCTGGATGTGGTCCGGGTGCCCGTAGAACCCGTTGGCGTCGTAGGTCACGATCACGTCCGCGGCCACCTCCTCGATCACCCGCGCCAGCAGCCCGGCCGCCTCGTCGACGTCCGCCTGCCAGAAGCACCGCGGGTCGTCGTTGTCCGGCAGCCCCATCATTCCCGAGTCCCGGTACCGGCCCTCCCCGCCAAGGAACCGGTGGTCGGTGACTCCGAGCGCCGCGCACGCCCGGTCCAGCTCGGTGATCCGGTGCTGGCCCAGCTCGTCGGGGAGCAGGTGCCGCAGGTCTGGCGGGATTATCTCCCCCATCTCCCCCAGGGTGCAGGTGACCAGCGTGACCCGCGCGCCCTCGGCCGCGTACCTGGCCATCGTCGCGCCGGTCCCGATCGACTCATCGTCGGGGTGAGCGTGCACCAGCAGCAGGCTTCGTTCGGCGACCATGGTGCGATTATGCCCGCGATTAAATGGTGTCGAATGTCACGTCGACCAACACGGTGGTGTAACTAGCGTCACGTGTGGGATCCCCCTGCCGCTGCGGCATGCTTGGATTAAGTTCACAAGCGCATGCGCGCCCGCCGCGCGCGGTGCCACGATTACGCATCAGGTAGCAAGGACGCTAAAAAACATGACACAACTATCGGAAGCGCCCCCCAGAACGCGGGCGCAAATCTCCGAGCGGACGCTTCGGAAGGATCCGTGGTGGCGCACGCCCGCCGTGGTGGCGGCATTGCTGACCATCTGGGTCCTGTACGCGACCGTCCGCGTCTTCACCGGGCACTGGTACTGGGTTCCGGCCTACCACTACCTGACGCCCTTCTACTCGCCCTGTGTCAGCGGCGAGTGCGTCCCGGGCTCATCCAGCCTGGGGCAGTGGATTCCGGCGCTACCGCCGGTTATCCCCTACGCGTTCGTCTCGCTGCCGTTCGTGCTTGGCTTCCGGCTGTCGTGCTACTACTACCGCGGCGCGTACTACAAGGCGTTCTGGCGGGCACCCACGGCGTGCGCCGTCCGCGAGCCGCACGCTTCCTACAGCGGCGAGACCAGGCTGCCGCTGATCCTGCACAACCTGCACCGTTTCTTCTTCTACGTGGTGGTGCTCATCTCGATCCTCAACACGTGGGACATGGTGCAGGCGTTCCGCGGGAAGGACGGCTCGTTCGGCATCGGGCTCGGGTCGCTGATCATGCTGGTGAACGTGGTCTTGCTGTGGGGCTACACGCTGTCGTGCCACTCCTGCCGTCACATCACCGGCGGGCGGCTGAAGAACTTCTCCTCCCACCCGGTGCGGTACTGGATCTGGACCAAGATCTCCCGGCTCAACCAGCGGCACATGCAACTCGCCTGGACCACACTCGGCACGCTGATGCTGACCGACCTGTACATCATGCTGGTGGCGAGCGGCGCTTTCAGCGACCCCCGCATATTCAACTGATTCGACCACCAATTCGACCGAGGCACACATGTCTTCCGACGGCTCTTCCGACAACATAGAGCGCTATTCATTCGACGTGGTAGTGATCGGCGCGGGCGGCTCCGGGCTGCGCGCGGCGATCGAGGCCCGCGCCCGCGGCAAGAAGACCGCGATCATCTCCAAGTCCCTGTTCGGCAAGGCACACACGGTCATGGCCGAGGGCGGCGCCGCGGCGGCGATGGGTAACGCCAACCCCAGAGACAACTGGCAGGTGCACTTCCGCGACACCATGCGCGGCGGGAAGTTCCTCAACAATCCGCGGATGGCGGAGCTGCACGCGAAGGAGGCCCCGGACCGGGTCTGGGAGCTGGAGGCGTGGGGCGCGCTGTTCGACCGGACCGCCGAGGGGAAGATCTCGCAGCGGAACTTCGGCGGTCACGAGTACCCGCGGCTCGCGCACGTGGGCGACCGGACCGGGCTGGAGATGATCCGCACCCTGCAGCAGCGCGTCGTGGCACTGCAGCAGCAGGACGCGGCGTCGCTGGGCGACCCCGATGCGATGATCCGCGTGTTCGCGGAGACGACGATCACGCGGCTGGTGAAGGACTCCTCCGGGCGGATCGCCGGCGCTTTCGGATATATCCGGGACACGGGGCGGTTCGTCGTGTTCGAGGCGCCCGCCGTGGTGCTCGCCACCGGCGGCATCGGGCGGACGTTCAAGGTCACCTCCAACTCCTGGGAGTACAGCGGCGACGGGCACGCGCTGGCGCTGCTGGCCGGGGCCTCGCTGCTGAACATGGAGTTCGTCCAGTTCCACCCGACCGGCATGATCTGGCCCCCGTCGGTGCGCGGCATCCTCGTCACCGAGTCGGTCCGCGGCGACGGCGGCGTGCTGCGCAACTCCGAGGGCAAGCGGTTCATGTTCGACTACGTGCCGGACGTGTTCCGCGACCAGTACGCGGAGACCGAGGAAGAGGCCGACCGGTGGTACACCGACCCGGACAACAACCGGCGCCCGCCCGAGCTGCTGCCCCGTGACGAGGTCGCGCGGTCGATCAACTCCGAGATCAAGGCAGGCCGCTCCTCGCCGCACGGCGGCGTCTTCCTCGACGTGTCCTCCCGGCTGCCAGCCGAGGAGATCATGCGGCGGCTGCCCTCCATGCATCACCAGTTCAAGGAACTGGCGGACGTGGACATCACCGCCGAGCCGATGGAGATCGGCCCCACCTGCCACTACGTGATGGGCGGCGTCGAGGTCGACCCGGACACCGGCGCGTCCTCGGTGCCCGGCCTATTCGCGGCCGGCGAGGTGTCGGGCGGCATGCACGGCTCGAACCGGCTTGGCGGCAATTCGCTGTCGGACCTGCTGGTCTTCGGCAAGCGGGCCGGCGACGGGGCAGCGGACTACGTGGACTCCGTTTCCGCGTCGCGTCCCGCCGCGGACGAGGCGGAGCTGACGGACGCGCTGGCTGAGGCGATCGCGCCGCTCTCGCGGACGGACGGGGAGAACCCGTACACGGTGCACGCCGAGCTGCAGCAGACCATGAACGACCTGGTCGGCCTCATCCGCCGCGCCCCAGAGGTCAAGCAGGCGCTGACCGAGCTGGAGAAGTTCAAGGAGCGGGCCGCTCACGTGGCGGTGGCCGGCGGGAGGGCCTACAACCCGGGCTGGCACTACGCGCTAGACCTGCGCAACATGCTGCTGGTCGCCGAGTGCGTGGCCCTCGCCGCGCTGGAGCGCGAGGAGTCACGCGGCGGGCACACCAGGGACGATTTCCCGGCGATGTCCCCGGAGTGGCGCAAGGTCAACCTGGTCCTGTCGCTGTCCGGCGAGAAGCTGGAACTCAGGCGCAAGCCGCTGCCCCCGATACGGCCCGACCTGCTCGCGCTGTTCGAGCGCTCCGAGCTGAAGAAGTACATGACCGACGAGGAACTGGCCGACCTGCCTGCCTCGGAGCCGGCCGGGCCCGCATCTGAGTCCGCGTCCGAGTCCGAGTCCGGGTCCGCTTCCGAGTCCGAGTCGAAGGAGAAGGGTCACTGATGGGGTACAAGGCTAAGTTCCGCGTCTGGCGGGGCGATGCGGGCACGGGCGCGTTGCAGGACTACGAGGTCGAGGTCAACGAGGGCGAGGTCGTCCTTGACGTACTGCACCGGCTGCAGGCCACCCAGGCGAACGACCTGGCGCTGCGGTGGAACTGCAAGGCCGGCAAGTGCGGCTCGTGCTCGATGGAGATCAACGGGCGGCCGCGGCTGGGCTGCATGACCAGGATGTCGGTCTTCTCGCCTTCCGAGACGCTGACGATCACGCCGATGCGAACGTTCCCCGTGATCCGGGACCTCGTCACCGACGTGTCGTTCAACTACGAGAAGGCGCGGCAGATCCCGTCGTTCACGCCTGACGCCTCGGTCAAGCCGGGCGAGTTCCGGATGATGCAACAGGACGTGAACCGGTCGCAGGAGTTCCGCAAGTGCATCGAGTGCTACCTGTGCCAGAACACCTGCCATGTGATCCGCGACCACGCGGAGAACGAGGCCGCGTTCGCCGGCCCGCGGTTCCTCATGCGGGTCGCGGAACTGGAGATGCACCCGGCTGACACCGCCGACCGGCGCGACATCGCGCAGGAGGACTTCGGCCTCGGCTACTGCAACATCACCAAGTGCTGCACCGAGGTCTGCCCCGAGCACATCAAGATCACCGACAACGCGCTGATCCCGATGAAGGAGCGCGTCGCGGGCCGCAAGTACGACCCGCTGGTCTGGCTCGGCTCGAAGATCTCCCGCCGGCCGAAGTCGGAGGGTACCCCCGTGGCGGTGCGCCCGGCGGCGAAGGACGCCACCTAGCCGGGCACGCCGCATCCCGCGCGCCTCGGAGGCATAGGCTGCCCGGGGCACGCGGGGCGGGGCTGCCCGGGGCACGCGGGGCGGCATCACGGGCGCAAGCGGCTAGTCGCTGACCAGCAGGGCTTTTATCGCTGAATCCGGCAACTTGGGCAAATCCCACCGGGTAGCATTCTCGCCATGCCATCATGTGAGCCGCTATGTAGCGATTTGCCGGAAATGGTACTCCGGCTGGCGGGCGAAGCCGGCCAGGTGAGCCTCGCCCGCAGCGGCGACTCCGCCGGGCTACGCGCCAGCGTCGATCAGCACGCCTGCGAGGTCAGGGACGCGCTCACCCGGCACGGCGGCAAGCTCACCCCCGCCGCGCTGCTCAGCTACGCGCAGGGGTTCACGGAGGCGGCGATCGGGCGCGGCTGGTGGCCGCCGCACCGGCGCGAGCTCCTCACCCCGGCCCATGACTGTGAGGGCTTCGGCCCGCACTACGACGACGACCCGTGGCTTGAGCCCGGGAACGGCACGCTTGACTGGGAATCGCTCCGGCTCGCCGCCGTCTGCCGGATGCTGATCGAGGCCCAGGGCCTGGCCGTCTAGGGCCTGACCAGGGGATCCCCTCACCGGCGAACGCGACCGTCCCGTGGCGGCTGGGGCCTTGCACGTGCGAACGGATCAGGCTGGCCGGGAAGAGTCAGCCTGATCCGTTCGGTAGATGAATGGTTTTTAGGCGTACGGGCCGCTGCCCTGCCAGCCTCCGGGGGCGCCGGGGTTCCCGGGAGCGCCGGGTTCCTGCGTCATGTCGCGTCGCGGCGGGCCGTAGCCACCGCCCTGCGGCCGGCCACCACCGCCCTGCGGCGTGGGGCCTTGCCTGGGGCCGCCCTGCGGCCCGCTGGGACCTTGCCTGGGGCCACCCTGCGCGGCGTAGCCCTGCTGCTGGGCGCCCTGCCCGGGTCGCTCCTGCGACGGTGCGCGCATCGCGTCGCTACGGCCCTGCTGATAGGCCGCGAGCTGGGCGTTCGTCTCTCGTTCCGCCGCTGTGAGCATCCGCTCCCACCGGTTCTGCATCGGCTTGATCAGGCCGCCGCCGACGCCGATCGCGATGACCGCGCCGCACGTGATCAGGACCGTGTCCAGGATCGGCGTGGTGATCGCGTCCGCGATGCCGACCTGGTTGAGTGCCGCGATCGCGCCGAGCGCGATGATGATGATCGAGGCGACGCTGGCCAGGAACCTCCCGTAGGACAGTCCGCCGATCGTGGCGACGATCAGGTCCTTGACGACCTTGGCGATGGCCGATGCGATGACGATGATGATGATCGCGACGATCGCCCTCGGCAACCAGGCGACAATGCCGTCGAGCATCGAGGAGATCGGGTTCGTGCCGAATACCCCGAACGCCATCTGCAGCGCGATCAGCAAGATCGCGTAGTAGACGATCTTCGCGATCAGCGACGTCGCGTCGGTGTTCGACCGCCTGAGCGCCTGCCCTATGGCGCCCCGCTCCACGAAGTGATCGAACTTGACCCGGCGCAGGAGCATGTCGACGACCCGCGCCAGCACCTTCGCGACAATCCAGCCGACCACGAGGACGACCAGGAAAACCAGAATCTGCGGAATCGCGTGCATGACCGTGTTGAGCAGGTTCTGGAAGCTCTGGCCTACGTTTACCGAAGCCAGTGGCTCTCTCATGACTTCCCCCTTGGCAGCTGTGCGCCGCACCGCAGAATTGCTATCGCGGCGCGGGCTGCTTAAGTCAGATTTACCCTATCCCGGTTGGGCTTACCCTACCCCGAACGCATGACGCGTACGCCATTCCCCGCACGGGATTCTTATTCGGCGTGTCGCGGGCTCTCGGCGTACCCTCAGCGTATCGAGGGATGGGCACCCCCATATCGAGGGAGGGGCACCCGCGCGTGCCCCCGTGCCGCGCGCGGCGCCTGCCCCCGAATTGTACCTTTTGTCGCGCCGACGCACGCCCCTGAGCTGCGCCGACGCACCCCATCGCCTGCCGATCACATCCCCGGTGCGTGACCGGCCCGCACCTGCGAGCCTACGCGACAACAGGAAACTTGTCCGTACCGATGCCGGCAATATGGGTATACGTATGCCGACATATCGACATACGTAGGCGGCAATAGCGCGGACATATCGCACTCGCCGCGGCCATCGGATCGCCGTCCGATTCACACCTGATTCGCGCCCGATTCCCGTCCCGGGAGCGCGGCGCGATGACGCCGACTCCTGCCGCGAGCAATCCACAGCTCCATGATTGCCTAGTCCGAATTCTCGCACAGTGTATTCGCGCAATCCGCGGCGTGCGATGTGAGGCGCGGAGTGCACGGTACGGAATACATGGCGCAGAATGCGCGGTATGCGATGCGCGGTCCGCGATGTACGAAATTTCGGTAATAGGGCAGACGAAGCCGCAAACCGCGCGTAACGGTCAGCCCGGGCGAGGCTTATTGGCCGCGCGGATAGACGTCACATCTCGGCATTTCCCGCTGCGCAATAGGCGATATATGTCCGTTCTGCGGAGTGTCCCGCCCGCGCGATCACGCGGTATAGGGAACATTGTGGAGTTTTTTTGCACTTATAGTGCAAAAAAACTCCACAATCATGGAAGGACGGCCCCGATCCGGCTACGCGCGCTCGGCGCTGGACGTACGGCCGCGGATCCGGCCCCGTTCCCTGGCGTCGAGGACCACCTTGCGCAGCCGGGCCGCGGCGGGCGTCGCCTCGACGCACTCGTCGTCGGCGCAGAACTCGAGGGCCTGCTCCAGGCTCAGCAACCGCGGCGGCACCAGGCGCTCCAGCTCCTCACCGGTGGACTGGCGGACGTTGGTGACCTTCCGTTCCTTGGTGATGTTCACGTCGATGTCATCGGAACGGGAGTTCTCCCCGACGACCATCCCCTCGTACACCTCGGTGCCGGGCGATACGAAAAGCGAGCCGCGTTCCTGCAGGTTGAACATGGCGTAGGCGTTCGCGACACCGGACCGGTCGGCGACCAGCGAACCGGTCGCGCGACCGCGGATCGCGCCCGCCCACGGCTCGTAGCACTCGAAGACATGGTGCGCGATGCCGGTACCGCGGGTGTCGGTGAGGAACCGGGTGCGGAACCCGATCAGCCCCCGGGACGGCACCAGGAAAACCAGCCGCACCCAGCCGGTGCCGTGGTTGGTCATCGTCTCCATCCGGCCGCGCCGCACCGAGACGAGCTGCGTGACCGCGCCGAGGTACTCCTCGGGCACGTCGATCGACAGCCGTTCGACCGGCTCGGTGAGCTTCCCGTCTACCTCCCGGGTCACGGCGGCCGGCCGGCCGACGGTCAGCTCGTACCCCTCGCGGCGCATCGTCTCGACGAGGACGGCGAGCGCCAGCTCACCGCGGCCGCGCACCTCCCAGGTGTCCGGCCGCTGCGTCGGGAGCACCTGCAGCGACACGTTGCCGACCAGCTCGCGGTCCAGCCGCTCCTTGACCAGCCGCGCGGTCACCTTGGTGCCCTTCTCCCGGCCGGCCAGCGGCGAGGTGTTCACCCCGATCGTCATCGAGATGGCCGGCTCGTCCACGTGGATCAGCGGCAGCGGACGGGGGTCGTCGGTGTCGGCTAGCGTCTCGCCGATCATGATGTCCGGGATGCCGGCGATCGCCACGATGTCGCCCGGGCCCGCGAAATCGGCCTGGACGCGATCCAGCGCCCGGGTCAGGAACAGCTCGGAGATCTTGACCCGCTCCACCGAGCCATCCCGGCGGCACCAGGCGGCCTGCTGGCCGCGGCTGATCGTGCCGTTGCGGATCCGGCACAGCGCGATCCGGCCCAGGTAGGACGACGCATCCAGGTTGGTGACGTGCGCCTGCAACGGAGCGCCCTCGGTGTACTCAGGGGAGGGAACCGCTTCCCTGAGAACATCGAACAGCGGCTCCAGGTTCTCGCTGTCGGGCAGGTCGCCGTCCGCGGGCCGGTTCTTGGACGCGCGGCCGGCCTTCGCGGAGGCGTAGACGATCGGGAACTCGATCTGCTCCTCGCTCGCGTCGAGGTCGATGAACAGCTCGTACACCGCGTCGACGACCTCGGTGATCCGGGCGTCGGACCGGTCCACCTTGTTGATGACGACGATGACCGGCAGCCCGGCCTCAAGCGTCTTGCGCAGCACGAACCGGGTCTGCGGCAGCGGCCCCTCGCTCGCATCGACCAGCAGCACCACGCCGTCCACCATGGACAGGCCCCGCTCCACCTCGCCGCCGAAATCCGCGTGGCCCGGCGTGTCGATGATGTTGATCGTCAGCCCGCCGTGGGCGACCGCGGTGTTCTTCGCGAGGATCGTGATGCCCTTCTCGCGCTCCAGGTCACCGGAGTCCATGACCCGCTCGTTCACGTGCGAGTGCTCACCGAAGGCACCGGACTGCCACAGCATGGCGTCCACCAGCGTGGTCTTGCCGTGGTCAACGTGCGCGACGATCGCGACGTTGCGCACGTCGTCACGGGTAGCGGTGTCGCCCGCCGGGGTGTCCGGCGTCGTGGTCTGCTGCTGTACGGGCATGGCCAAGTCTCGTGCATCCTGCGTCGTGGGGTTGCGCCACGAGAGTCCGTGGCCCGGTCCAGTCTATTGCGTCCCGTCACCGCCGCTCGCCCGTCGCTCGCCCGCGGCAACGCCCTGGCAACGGCCACCCCGCCAACCCGCCAACCGTCAGTAATTGGCGTTGATGGATATAAAGCATGTGACTGGTGCGCAAACCCTAGAAATGTACTCATGTACACGACCGTCGAGTCCGCTCCGCGGGCCAGGATCCACAGATCGCGCCGCTTCCTGCTCGGGGCGATGGCACTCATCCTGGCCGCGGGCATCGGGACGACGGCCTTCCTGCTCACCCACTCCCGGCCCTCGTACCAGATCCGGTCCCTGGCCACGATCGCCGATCCCGGCCACGGTGACAGCATCGCCTTCAGCCCGGATGGCCGCCTGCTGGCCAGCGGCGACACTGACGGCTACGCAAGGCTGTGGGATGTCTCCGGCTCCTCGCGGGCGAGGCTGGCGGCCAAGCTGCCAACCGGGAAGTCGCTCGACTCCCTCGAATCCGGGTTTCGGGTGGGCACGTCGGTGGCGTTCAGCCCGAACGGTCATGTCCTGGCGGTCGGCGATCCGGTCAACGAGGACGTCCGGCTGTGGAACGTCGCCGATCCCGCGCATCCGCGGTCCGTGGGCCTGATACCGGTTCCCGTGTCACGTTCTAGCGGCAATGTGGTTAGCGCGCTCTCGTTCAGCCCGGACGGCAAGACCCTCGTTACCGGCGACACCGCGGGCTTCATCCGGTTCTGGAGCATCAGCGATCCCGCCCGGCCGGTGATGCTCAGCTCCGTGCGGCAGAAGCCGGGTACAGGTGCCGGGAACTCGAAAATCGGGTACCCGGTCATCTACCTGACATTCAGCCGGGGCACCGCGTCTCCCGTCCTGGCTAGCGGCAGCCGTGAATCCCCGGGGTCGGTTAGCCTGTGGAACGTCGCCGATCCGGCACATCCGCGGAGCCTGACCCCGGCACCAGGTGACGAGACGTCACTCACCGATGTCACCTCGCTGGCGTTCCAGCCCGGCGGTGACATCCTGGCGATCGGCGGCCTGTTCCCGGACGGCCGCGATGCGCCCTCGGCCATGCTGTGGGACGCCCGCCCCGGCGATGAGGCCGCCCCCAGCGGGCCAACCGTGTGCCTATGCGGCGCTAACGCCGCCCCCATGGACCCCGTATACACGAGCTTCAGCCCGGACGGCCGCATCCTGGCCGCGGACGATGAGAACGCCGGCGCCCTCACGCTATTGAATACCGCCAACCCGGCTCATCCCGTGACCTATGACACCCAGGTCATCTCCGGGGGCGTCGGCCCCCTGACGTTCAGCCCGGACGGCCGCACCCTGGCCGTCATCGGGAGAAAAGGCATCGGGCTGTGGCGAGTTCCCTCCCCGCCGTCCGGCTAAGACGGCGGCTGGCCGGCCTAAGACCATCCGCGGCCGGGCACTTAAGGCGAACGCCCGATGCGCTCAGAAGGTGCTTAGCGCGAACCTCAAGGTAACGGGAACCAGGGGGATTCCCGGGACACCCTGAGGAGGAACGCATGCACCCCGACATGATGCGCGAGCTGATGAACCAGCAGGCGAGCGAGGCGAGGGCCCGCGCTCACAAGGCGCGGACGGCACGGGCGGCGCGGGCCGCGCGGAAGCTGGCGCGGGCCCGGCGCGACCTGGCCGAGGTGCCCCGCACGTTCACCGTGCCGGAGCAGCGGCGGGCGGCGTAGCACACGGATGCCGGGCAGCGAGGCGCGGGGCAACGCGAACCTCGCCGCCCGGCAGGGAGGAGCCGGCAAGGAGGAGAGAGCCCTGACCGATCATCGAATTATCGTTCGATATCGTGATATGATCCTGGCATGGCCCCGTACGTACCGCCGGGATGGCCAACCGGAGTTCATCCGCCGGGCAGCGAAGAATTCTCCGAAAGCGCCGTCGCCTGGCTCCTGGAGATGATCCCGCCCGATTACCGGCTGCATGGCGTGCTGCGCCGCCATCCCCCGGCCCTGGCGGCGCTGGCCCGCCACCACACGACCGCCTGCGTGGAGGGCGCCCGCCAGGGCTATCGCACCGTGCGCACCGAGCTCGCCGAGACGGTGCCGCCGCACGCCGTCGACTCGGTGCTCGCCGCCTACCGCACGGAGGGCCGCAGGCTCGCCGCCGCCGCCAAGGCCGTCGAGCTCGTGGAGCGCGCCCTGCACGGCGAGCGCTTCACCGCGAAGCTCTAACCTTCAATTTTACCCATATTTAAGGACAAATTTATTAAAACGGTCATTAGTCGGCTGGTATCCCACCGGCTGCGGCCTTCATGCGCGGCGAGGGGGCATCTCCGGGATCCAGAGGCGGGGTGCAAGCGTTCGCGTGGAACTTATGTGCTGCATATCAGCACCAATGTTCCACACGGGCGTTCGAGTTCGAAACGCCCGCTGGCCCGGCGACCGGGCCATCACCGATCCTGAACTAGGCAGGAGGCGGGCGCTGGGGAGGCGCGATGGTCCGTTCGGATAAAAGCTCGTTCTCGGAGGGGGATCCGGCCCCGGCGGCGCGCATCACGAGGATCGCCATGTCGTCCGAGGACGGCTCGGCGCTGAACTCGCCGACCGCCCGCCGCAGCCGGGACGCCACCGCCCAGGCGCTCAGGTCGCGGCAGCCGGCCAGCAGCTTGGCCAGCCCGTCGTCGTCGTCCAGCAGCCTGCCGGTCTCGTCGCGCCGCTCGGTTACCCCGTCGGTAACGCACAGCAGCAGGTCGCCGGGGAAGAGCTTTACCTCCTGGGCGTCGAACGACACGTCCTCCGCCACCCCGAGCAGCATCTGCGGCTCGGCCGCCGGGACCGGCAGCTCGTCCTCGGAAGCCGATGCCCGCAGCAGCAGCGGCAGCGGGTGCCCCGCGCATACCAGCGACATCTCCAGCGGCCCCGACGCGGGCACCACGATCTCCCCGTGCAGCAGCGTGATGAACCGGCCACGGGCGTTTTCCCGGTTGATCAGGCCGTTCAGCCTCCGCACCACCTCGGTAATCGGGTGCCCCTCGGCGGCCAGGATGCGCAGCGTGTGCCGTGCCAGCCCGGTGACGGCGGCCGCCTCCGGCCCCGTGCCGGACACGTCCCCGATCGCGAACCGCCAGCGCCCCTCGACGGCCTCCCCGCCTCCAGACCCGGAAGCGGGCGCGGACCCGGAAGCGGGCGCGGACCCGGAAGCGGGCGCGGACCCGGAAGCGGGCGCGGACCCGGGAACCCCCACGGGGATCACGTCGTAGAAGTCGCCGCCCACGTCGTTGGCCTCGCCGGCCGCCTCGTACTCGGCGGCGAGCTCGGTGCGCGGGATCTCGGGCAGCTCCGGCGGCAGCAGGCTGTGCTGCAGCGCCTGGCTGGTCATCCGCTGCCGCTCGTACAGCCGCGCGTTGTCCAGCGCGAGCGCGGCGCGGCGGGTCAGGTCCTCGGCCAGCTCCAGGGACTCCCTGGGCGGCGGATCCTGCCAGCGCCGGTCCTCGCGCGGCCTGCCGATCACCACGGCGCCGAGGCCACGGCCGCGCGCGGTGAGCGGGAAGCACCAGGCCGAGTCCGACGCCATCTGCACGTCCCGCACGCCGGACGTCAGCACCGGCGGCGTGATTTCCTCTAGCAGCCGGGCCAGCGCGTCGATCTTGGCCTCGTCCTCGTGCCACACGTAGGCGGGCTTGAGCTCGCCGGAGTCGTCGGTGATCAGCACCGCGCACCACGCGGCCAGCCGGGGCACCATCAGCTGGGCGGTCAGCGCGATCGCCTGCCGTTGGTCGAGTGTGCTCGACAGCAGCTCGCTAGCCTCGGCCAGGAACGCGACCCGGCCACGCCGCACGCGTTCCAGCTCCGACAGCCGCAGGCGCTCCAGGGACATCGCCGCCCGGTCCGCGACCGCCTGCAGCCGCTGCTCGTCGGCGTCGGTAAACCTCCCCGGCGCCCCCGACCCCGCGCCGAGCACCCCGGTGACCCGTCCGTCGACCAGGAACGGCACGGACATCTGCGAGCGCGCCACGCCTCCGCCGGACAGCAGCATCGTGCCCGGCGGCACGGTCAGCGCGTCCGGCACCGCGACCCCCACCGCGCCGCGGACGCGCAGCTCGCCTTCCTCGTCCGCGACGAGCGCGTAGGCGGCATCCGCCCCCACCGCGTCCCTCGCCGCCTCCACGGTGTGCCGCACCAGCTCGTCGAAGTGCAGCCTGCCGAGCTGCGGGCTCCCGAGCCGTGATTTCTCAGGCTGGGGCTCGCGCTCGAGCTGAGGCGCGCGCCCGGCACGTTCCTCATCCGGGGCCAGGGACTCATCCGGGGCCAGGGACTCATCCGGGGCCGGGGATCCCTCCGGGGCCGGGGACTCATCCGGCGACCACGACCCCTCCAGGGCCGGGGACCCCGCCGGGGACCCCTCCTCCGGGACCGGAGCCGCGTCTAGCCGCAGCCGGAACCAGACCGTCTTGGCCGCCGCGGTGTACGTCACGCCCCACGAGGAGGCGAGCGCGGCGGGCAGCGTGAGGCCGCGACCCCGTTCGGCGTACTTCTCATCGGCCGGCCCCTGGGGCTCGTCGGGAAGCGCACGGGAGGGATGCCGGTCGGTAACCCGGACTTCCAGCATGCCGCCAGTGCGCCGGAGGCCCACTTCCAGGTCGGTCCCGGCGTGCTGGACGGCGTTTGCCACGAGCTCGCTGGCAAGCAGCACCGCGTCATCCGTGGCAGACTGGGATACCGATGTGTCCCAGCTGCCCAAAGTATCCCTGATGAACGACCGCGCCTGCGAAGCCGCCGTGGGCACGGGCGCCAGCAGCGTCCGTGCCTGGTTCTCCCCATCGTCACTCACGTCGTCAACCGATCTTAGTGTACGGAGTAGGTGGCCAGGCCTTTTATGCCCTTAGGTGATCGATCCACGGGCTTATCGTGACAGACTGAAAGAGCCAATGCTTGCCATCGCGGCCGGCGACCAGCGCCGGAGACGGCCGCGGCCCGTTGACGGGCTGCGGCCCCCATCGCGAGGATGACGACCGCGAGGATGACGACCGGAGGCGACATGATCAACACACCGTCCGAGCTCGCCGGCGAGGCGCGCTACTCAGACCGTGATCTGGAGCCGCTCCGCGCCGCCCTGCAAGCCCTGTCCAACGGTGACTTCACGCCGCAGACGCTGGCCTCGGCCCGTTCCGCGGCCGCCGGCATCGCCTATGGTAACGGGTCAGTGCTCGGCCAGATCTGGCCGCTGGTGGACGCCGTGGCGAGCGAGTTGTCCTCCCTGAACGACGAGGTCGCCCGCCGGGCCGAGCAGGTCCGCGACATCGCCATGGTCACCACCGCCGTCGCCCGCGGTGACCTGACCAAGCAGGTCACCGTCGATGTTCAGGGCGAGATGCTGCAGCTGAAGCAGACCGTGAACACCATGGTCGACCAGCTATCCGCCTTCGCCGACGAAGTCACCCGAGTCGCCCGCGAAGTCGGCACCGAGGGCCAGCTGGGCGGCCAGGCCCACGTCCGCGGCGTCTCCGGCGTGTGGAAGGACCTGACCGACTCGGTGAACGGGATGGCGTCCAACCTGACCGTTCAGGTGCGGAACATCGCCCAGGTGGCGACCGCCGTCGCCCAGGGCGACCTGAGCCAGAAGGTCACCGTCGACGTTCAGGGCGAGATCCTGCAGCTGAAGCAGACCGTGAACACCATGGTCGACCAGCTATCCGCCTTCGCCGACGAAGTCACCCGAGTCGCCCGCGAAGTCGGCACCGAGGGCCAGCTGGGCGGTCAGGCCGACGTCAAGGGCGTGTCCGGCATCTGGAAGGACCTGACCGACAACGTCAACTCGATGGCCGCCAACCTGACCAGCCAGGTGCGGAACATCGCCCAGGTCACCACCGCCGTCGCCCAGGGCGACCTGTCCAAGAAGATCGACGTGGCGGCCCGCGGCGAGATCCTCGAGCTGAAGACCACGATCAACACGATGGTGGACCAGCTGTCCGCCTTCGCCGACGAGGTCACCCGGGTCGCCCGCGAAGTCGGCACCGACGGCCGGCTGGGCGGCCAGGCCGAGGTCGAGGGCGTGTCCGGCACCTGGAAGCGCCTGACCGAGTCGGTGAACGGCCTGGCCTCCAACCTGACCACCCAGGTCCGCGCGATCGCCGCCGTGGCCAGCGCCGTGGCCGAGGGCGACCTGACCCAGTCCGTCACGGTCAACGCCAGCGGCGAGGTCGCCGAGCTGCAGGACAACGTCAACCTCATGGTCGCCAACCTCCGGGAGACGACCAGCGCCAACCGCGAGCAGGACTGGCTGAACACCAACCTGGCCCGGCTGTCGAGCCTGATGCAGGGCCACCGCGACCCGCTCGAGGTCGCGCGGCTGATCATGAGCGAGCTGACGCCGCTGGCCTCCGCCCAGTACGGCGCGTTCTACCTGGCCACCGACGGCAAGGACTCGACCAGCGCCGCGTCCGAATCGACCATGGAGTTCCGGCGGATCGCCGCCTACGGGTTCCGCCGCGGCGGGCTCACCAGCTTCACGCTCGGCGAGGGCCTCACCGGCCAGGCGGCGATGGACAAGACCCGGATCATCATCGACAACGCCCCGCCCGGCTACGTCACGGTCGGCTCCGGGCTGGGCGAGGCCTCCCCCACCAGCGTGGTCGTGCTGCCGATCCTGTTCGAGGACCAGGTGCTCGGCGTGCTTGAGCTGGCGTCGCTGCACAAGTTCAGCGACCTGCACCTGACGTTCTTCGACCGGTTCATCCCGACGATCGGCGTCACGATCAACGCGATCATGGCGAACTCCCGCACCGAGGTGCTGCTAACCGAGTCCCAGCGGCTGGCCACCCAGTTGCAGGAGCGCTCCGACGAGCTGCAGCGCCAGCAGGGCGAGCTGCGGCGGTCCAACGCCGAGCTTGAGGAGAAGGCGGCCCTGCTCGCCAAGCAGAACCGCGCCATCGAGGTCCAGAACTTCCAGATCGACCAGGCCCGGCGCACCCTGGAGGAGCGCGCGCAGCAGCTCGCGTTGTCCTCGCAGTACAAGTCCGAGTTCCTGGCGAACATGTCGCACGAGCTGCGCACGCCGCTGAACAGCCTGCTCGTGCTGGCCAAGCTCCTGTCGGAGAACCCGGACGGCAACCTGACCGTCAAGCAGGTCGAGTTCGCGCGCACCATCCACGAGGCCGGCTCGGACCTGCTGCAGCTGATCAACGACATCCTGGACCTGTCCAAGGTCGAGGCCGGGAAGATGGAGGTCCACCCGGCGGCGATCTCGCTGGACGGGCTGCTGGAGTACGTGGACGCGACGTTCCGCCCGATGGCCGCCCAGAAGGGCCTGGCATTCGGTGTCGAGGTGGCCTCCGGCGTGCCGTCGCTCATCCACTCCGACGAGCAGCGGCTGCAGCAGATCCTCCGGAACCTGCTATCCAACGCGGTGAAGTTCACCCACGCCGGCAGCGTGACGCTGCGGGTCTCCCCCGCCGACGACATGCGGTTCTCCGGCCCGCTGCGGGACGAGAAGTCGGTGCTGGCGTTCGCGGTCAAGGACACCGGGATCGGCATCGCCGAGGACAAGCTGGACCTCATCTTCGGCGCGTTCCAGCAGGCGGATGGCACCACCTCGCGTGGCTATGGCGGCACCGGCCTGGGCCTGTCGATCTCCCGGGACATCGCCCGGCTGCTCGGCGGCGAGATCCACGCGACCTCGCGGCCCGGCCACGGCTCCACGTTCACGTTCTACCTGCCCGACCGGGAGGACATGGAGGGGGGCACCCCGGACCCGCTGGCCGGGGTCTGGCACGACAACCCAGAACTATCCCGAACGGATGGTGGCGACTCCTTCGCCCTCCCCGCTCCTCCCGCCGGAGAGGACGACGAGGCAGCGTCGGCTGACTCCCGCTCGGGCGCGAACGGCTCCGGCGACCTGGTCATCGGTGCCGGCGACGTCGGCATGATCGGCGGCGCCGCCGACGCCGACACGCTCGCCGAGGCGCATGCCGCGGCG
>JAFMRC010000451.1 GCA_017354375.1 Nocardiopsaceae bacterium
GTCAGGCCCAGTGCGGCGGCGGCCGCGGTCGCGGTGACGGCCGCGAGCGTCGCGAGCCCGCGGGCACGGCGTCGTGGGCCACGGTGGTGTCGCTTAGCTCCAGGGCCAGTGTCCATGTCGGCATCCATGGAAATTCCCCTTTCGTGCCCTCTTGCTGCGACGCTGCCACGGTCCTTTCCGAAAGACAAGAAAGGAGGAATCGAAACATTCCGAAATATTTAATGGGCCTTTTGACCGTGGCATTTACGGGCTGAGCATGGCGGTGAGCCAGTCCGTGACGGTCTCGGCGACCGGGCCCGTGCCCATATGACCGCCGGGGAACAGGCGGGCGGTCTTGGGGTCGCCGTGACACAGGCTGAGCCAGATGTCCTCCGGGCTGTTCTGCAGGTCGTCGGTGCCGTTGACGAGCAGCAGCGGCGCGCAGGGACGGTCCAGGACACCCTGGTCGAGCAGCGACAGGCCGGGGCACCTGGCTACGTAGTCCTCGAAGGTGGTGCCGCCGAAGATGCGGGCCCGGGCGGTCATCAGGTCCATCAGGTACGACGACGCGTTCCGTGACTTCGCCTGCCAGTCCGGCTGGAAGGTGAGGTGAACGCCGCCGCCCCAGTTGACCGCCGCGGCCAGCCGGTCGCGGTGGGTATGGGCCAGTTTCATCGCCCAGTAGCCGCCGAAGGACAGGCCGAGGGCGGCTACCCGGGACGTGTCCAGGTCGCTGCCGTCCAGCCAGGCGAACACCGGATCCCACTGGCGCTCCGCGTCCGGGCCGGCGAAGACCGGCGACTGGCCCACGCCGGGCATGTCGACGTGGACGGTGGCGAACCCCCGCTCGCGCAGCGGCCTGCCGGTCGCGTAGGTCTCCTCCTTCCACGAGTCGATGCCCGCCCAGATCATGACGGCCGCGGGCCGGTCCACGCCCCTCGGCCTGGCGACCCAGAACCTGACGCCGTCCTCGCCCCGGTCTCCCGCGAAGGGGACCGTGACCAGTTCGGCAGGCGGGCCGTCGAGGGCGACGGCGCGGGCGAAGTAGCCGCGGGCACGGTCGTACGCCCCGGCCTTGGCCGGATGGCTGGGCACCGGGTAACGGCCGAGGAACGCGAACTGGTAGGCCTGCCACCATGCGTCGCGCGCGGCGCGCGGGTCGCCGCCCTTCTCCAGGGCCTCCGCGTCGCCGGCGAGGCCTTCGGCGATCCCCGCCCAGTGCCCCGCCCAGCTGACGGGGTCAGTACCGGGCAGCGTGTCCACGGCCCGCACCGCCGGGCCGGGATCGATGTCGCCGAAGGGATGACGCCGGCCGGCGGCGCGATCCCGCAGCCAGCTCTTGGCGTCGGCGAGAGTCCGGGTCGCGTCGCCGCTCACGCGCGGCACCTCAGCGGCCGGCCACCGTTGTAGGCGACCATGTCGGCCAGCGCGGCCGCGGCGTCGAGCGGCCCGCCGCGCTGCGGTTCGGTTCCGGACAGGTCCGCGTACGCCCGGTGCAGGTTGCCGACGATCCGTTCGGGGTCGCTCCACTGCGCGTACCGCCCGAGGTCGATGCCCCGGGCCGCGTCGAGGGGAGACAGTCCCGCGCCGAGGGCCTGCTCGGCGGCGTCACGGACGAAGCAGAGGTACCCGAGCACCTCGTCGATGACCCCGGGGCCGGCGACCGGGCCGTGGCCGGGCACGATGGTCCGCGCCCCGAGCGGCTTCAGGAAATTCTCCAGTACGTGGATGGCTCCGAGCACGGAGCCGGATAGCAGGAACGGGGTGCCGCCGTTGAACACCAGGTCGCCCGCGAACAGTACCGAGTGCTCGGGGATCCAGGCCACGATGTCGTTGGTGGTGTGCGCGGGCTGGCCCGCGAACAGCAGTTCGCAGCGCAGGTCGCCGGCCCAGAGCGTGAGCTGATCGGCGAACGTCACGGTGGGCAGCGCGAGGGTCAGGTCGCCGTAGTCCACGTCGGTCCAGATGCCGGTGTTGCTCGGCACCCCGAACGCCCGCATCTCTTCCCTGGCGTTGTGGTGGGCGACGATGGCCACCCCGGTGAACAGCCCGTTCCCGGCCGTGTGGTCGGGGTGATGATGGGTGTTGACCAGGGTACGCACCGGCAGCCGGGCGACGCTCGCGATGGTGTCGAGGAAGGCCCGGGTCCGCCGCTCGGTCGAGCAGGCGTCGATGGCCGTGACGCCGTCCCGGGCGACCAGGAACCCGGTGTTATTGATCATCCAGGTGCCGTCGGGCTGCACGTAGGCGAAGACCCCGTCGGCGATTTCCTCCAGCCGGCCGGGCGCGCTGGTGTCAAGGCCTGTGCTGGCGCTCATGGGCTCGTCTCCTTCGCTCGCCGGGCCGCGGGCCTACCCGCGCTTCCTCGCCCGGGGTACCGGTCGGCTGCGCGCTTCGCGTACCGGCGGAAGCGTGACGCCCGCGACGACGCGGTTGCGCACGGTGCCGATTCCTTCCACGGCCAGCTCCACCACGTCCCCGGGGCGCAGCGGCGTCGGGTCGCTCTTCCCGCTGCGGCCCCAGAGTTCGGCGAGGCAGCCGCCGTTGCCGCAGGTGCCGGAGCCGAGCACGTCACCGGCCCGGACCTGGGCGCCGCGGGAGGCGTAGCTGATCAGCTCCTCGAACGGCCAGCCCATGTTGGACAAGAGGTCCTGCCCGGTCAGCGTGCCGTTCACCGTCGCGCGCAGGTCCAGCGCGAGGAACCCGTCAGCGTCCCGGTACGGGTCAAGCTCGTCGGCGGTGACCAGCCACGGTCCGAGCGTGGTGGCGAAGTCCTTGCCCTTGGCCGGGCCGAGGTGGACGTTCATCTCGCGGCGCTGCAGGTCCCTGGCCGACCAGTCGTTCAGCACGGTGTACCCGAAGATGTGCTCCCGTGCCTCTTCCGGCGACAAGGACGTCCCGTCCCCGCCGACCACCACGGCGACCTCAAGCTCGTAGTCGAGTACCTGGCAGCCCGGCGGGACCGGCACGTCGTCCTGCGCCCCGATCAGCGCGTAGGGGCTGGTGAAGTAGAACGTGGGGGCCTGGTACCACTCCGGTGCCACGCTCCCGCCGCCGCCGGCGGCCATGCCCTCGACGTGCTCCTCGAAGGCGACGAAATCCCGCACGGTCGGCGCCTCCACGGGCGGCAGCAGCCTGACCGCGGGCAGCGGCACCGCCGGCCCGGCCAGCGCCCGGGTGCCGGCCTCCAGTGCGGCCCCCAGCCCGGCCCGCACCAGGTCAAGCACCGTGACGTCCTCGTCCATCGGGTGAACGCCAGCGGCGCTGACGACGCCGGCCCTGGCCGGGCCGCCGTCGCGGGAGTAGGTAGCGAATCGCATGCTGTTCCCTCGCTGAACTGGGGGCGGCGCGGCGCTCAGACCGGGGGCGCGGCGAACAGGCCGCCGTCGGGGTCGTTGAAGGACCTGGCCGCCGTGAACTCGTTGATCGGGTTCGCGGTTCCCCACTGGTCGGCGACCTCGGGCTGGGTGAAGTCGTACAGGTGCGGGTGCCAGGTGTCCTCGTCGACTTGCTCGAGCTCGGTCGTGTACTCGACGGTGTTGCCGTGCGGGTCGAGGAAGTAGCTGAAGGTGTTGTTGCCGGCCAGGTGCCGCCCCGGACCCCAGATCTTCTCCACGCCGGCCCGCAGCAGCCGGCCGGTGCCGCGCATGTACTCATCGATGCCTCGCAGCTCGAACGAGGCGTGGTGCAGCGACGGGTGCGGGCAGCGCGCGACCGCCAGGCTGTGGTGCCAGGCGTTGACCCGCAAGAACCACATCATCGGCCCGATGGCCGGATGGGTGAGGGTATCGGACAGCCGGAAGCCCAGGTGCCGCTCATACCA
>JAFMRC010000452.1 GCA_017354375.1 Nocardiopsaceae bacterium
GCGCTGGGCGGGCGCCAGCCGGCTGGTGGTGACCGGGCGCGGCCTCGGCTATGCCGCCGCGCTGGAGACGGCGCTCAAGATCAAGGAGAGCGCGCGGGTGCACGCCGAGGGTCTGTCGTCGGCCGACCTGCTGCATGGCCCGATCGCGGCGGTGGACTCGGGCCTCCCGGTGCTGCTCGTCGCGGGCGGCGAACGGTTCGCGGCCGACGACCATGCCCTTACCGAACGGCTCTCCGCGACTGGGGTCCCCTACGCCACCTGCGGAGCCGGGCCGGAGGCGGACCTGCCGCTGCCCGCCGGGACACCCGAGGTCACCGCGCCGATCCTGGCCACGATCCAGGGCCAGCAGCTGGCCCTGGCCGCGTCCCTCCTGCGCGGCCTCGACCCGGACGCCCCAGCGGGCCTATCCAAAGTGACCGCCACGCGCTAGTACGCGCCCGATGGCAAAACCGCCATCTTATCGGGCGCGTACTAGGCGAGTGCTGGCCCGGGGGACACCCCCGGAGCCCCCGGCTAGATGTGCAGGCCGGTTACTCCGTAGATGGCTAGCGCGATCGTGATGATCACGAACAGCCGGATGGCCAGGCGCCAGTAGATGACGCACATGGCGGCGATGAACAGGATCAGCACGATGAGCGCGCTGCTGTCCTGCGGTGTTGACGGGACTGGCATGTCTCCTCCTGGGCGGTTTCGCCGTCGTCGTGGATGAGGCACACCGACTCGTGCCGGGATTTGCCGGCGCGGTTCTCGCGTGTCCGAGGCAGGACACGCCCGGGAGATCCCCCGGAAAATGACTGCTTGTCCTACGAGATGGGTCGCACATCGGGACCTGCGGTCCCAGCTTCCGGGGCCGTCGTCCCGATTGTCCCGACATTCCAGACAATCGGGTACGGAGGTATATGCAACGCCACGCTGTCGGGGTAAAGTAACAAGCTGTACTAGAACCTCTTCACGGGTCTGGTGCTCGTTTCTGGCGCGGCCGGTGTGTGCGCATCGGCCGCGTCATCGTGTTGTGCGGGTTTCGCGTGTGTCCTCGCGTGCGGCTCTCAGGCACGTCGCACGGGGCACGCTCGGCGGTAACCCCTGGGGGGTGGTCCCCGCGGCCGGCATGGCCCAACGACTCTGTTGGAGGCCGGCCAGAATCCCCGTCTGGCCTCCATCGGCAGCCCTTCCTCGAACTCCGGCCTGCCTTGCTGGTATCTTCACTATGAATCATTATGAGATTCTCATCAAGACACCAAACATGTCTTCCGCGGAAACAATTGACGATTTTCATGGTTTTCGGCCTGCGCGGAGCTGGAACATGAGTGCTGGTCATGGCTTACTTGGCGTGAGTGTCGCAGGAGGTTGAAGTGGCAGCTGGATCTCCCACGGTGCGCCGGCGACGGCTCGCGGCCGAACTGCGCCGTCTCCGGGGCAACCAGACGGGCGGCATGGTCGCGAAGGCGCTCGGCTGGTCGCCCGCGAAGATCAGCCGGTACGAACTCGGCCAGGGCGGTTTCCCGCCGAACGAGATCAAGAAGCTCCTCGACTACTACGACGTCACCGAGCCCCGCCGCACCCAGCTCCTCGGCCTCGCCGCCGACGCCAACGCCCGAGGCTGGTGGGAAGACTTCGCCCCCGAAGCCATATCCCCCGACTTCACGGAGTCCATCGGCTTGGAGGCGGAAGCCGACTCCGTGGCGCAGTGGGAGATTGAATCGGTTCCGGGCCTGTTCCAGACCCCGGAATACGCATGGCACATCATGGATGCCATCCAGGGCGTCATGCCCACGCCGCCGACCGTCATCGAGCAGCGCGTGCGGGTACGTATGATTCGTCAGCGGGTCCTGACCGAGCGCGAGCCGCCGCTCAAGCTATCGGTGGTGCTGGACGAATCGGCCCTGCTGCGCCAGGTCGGCGGCCCCGGCGTGATGCGGGAGCAACTGACGCGCATGGCGGAGCTTGCCGAACTCCCCAATGTGGACCTGCGCGTGCTCCCGCTGCGAAAGGCCTGCTCGCTGGTTGACTGCTCGTTTGTGGTATTCGGATTCGGCTCGCTGCCGGAGGGCGGCCGGATCCTCGGCGACGTGGTCAGCACCGAGAGCGTCGCGAGCGGCGAACTGCACGTCGAGGGCGAGATGGACACCTACACCTACCGCCTTCTTTTTAAGGCCCTCGCCAACGCATCTCTCCCTGTCGCCGAAACTCGCCACCTAATCCTGCGGGCTGCGGACTCCTGGCGGGACTAATTCGTTATGAGTTTGAAACGCCAGGACACGGGTAGGGCTCCCTAGTTGAGCAATCTCCGAAGCGTAGGGTGAAGCGGATCAGTCCGCCAATCGGAGGTATCGACATTGGACTCGCTTCGTGAAGAGAGCGCTGACGGGGATATCGCGTCAAACTGGAAAAAGAGTTCCTATAGCCACGCGACTGGCAACTGCGTCGAGGTTGCCAGCATGCCCGGGGGCGGGGTGGGAGTCCGGGACAGCAAGAGTCCGGAAGGTGGCATCCTCCGGTTCTCCCCGGGCAAATGGGCCGGATTCGTCCGTAGAGTGAGCGAAGCCGAGTTTCGCTGAATCACGTACGGAACAGTCCCATCGCTGTTGCTGGGGGCATACGTGCTGGCGTAGCCGCGTACCCTGCCGGGTGGCGTTGACGGTTACCATCGGCTGCATGGCGGAGAGCGAAGGCAGCCCAGAGAGCGAAGACACCAACGTGGCGGTCTGGAAGAGCGACCTGGGCGTGAACTTCTGGAGGTCGACCGCGGCCGACAGGGAGCGGCGCCGGGGCGCGCACCGGGCACTGATGGCCGAGTTGCTGCCGTTCGGCCGCGACGAGGAGTTCACGTTCGTCGACCTCGGCGCGGGGACCGGCGCGGCCAGCCGTGCCGTCATGGACTACTTCCCGAAGGCGAGCGCGGTGCTCGCCGACTTCTCGCCGCAGATGATGGAGCAGGGCGCGGCCGACCTCGCGCCGTACGAGGGCCGGTACCGCTACGTCGAGTTCGACCTGGCCAAGTCCGGCCGGTGGCCGGACGGAATCCCGGATCCGGCCCAGGCGGTGATCGCCTCGCTGGCCGTGCATCACCTCAACGATGAGCGCAAGCGGCGGCTCTTCGGGGAGATCTTCGACCGCCTCGCGCCCGGCGGCTGGTTCCTCAACTACGATCCGGTCAAGCCGCCGGACCCGGTCACCGAGGAGGCCTGGCTACGGGCGGGGGACCGCCGGGACCCCGACGCGGCGCATAAGCGCGCACACCGCACGGCCGAAGAACACCTCCGCTACGAAAACCACGTGCGGTACATGATCCCCCTCGAACCGCAGGTCGGGTTCTTGCGCGCCGCCGGGTTCGAGGGCGTCGACGTGTACTGGAAGGAACTGGACTACGTCATCTACGGCGGACGCAGGCCCCCGGTAACGCGGTCGATGTGACGGCGAGCGCGGACGGCTTCGACGCGGTCGTGGTCGGCTCCGGGCCGAACGGGCTCACCGGGGCCATCACCCTGGCCGCGGCCGGGCGCCGGGTTCTGCTGGTAGAGGGCGCCAGGGAGTTCGGCGGCGGGCTGCGGAGCTTCACCCTGGACGGGGCGGTGTGCGACATGTGCGCCACCGTGCTTCCGCTCGCCAGGGCATCGGAGGCGTTCCGGAACCTGGACCTGCCCGTCACGTGGGCGGAACCGGAGATCCAGGCGGCCCACCCGCTCGACGGCGCCGACGCCGTCCTGGTGCACCGGGACGAGGCACTCACCGCCGCCGGGCTCGCGCGGGACGCGGCCGACGGCGGGCTGGGTATCGGCGGGCGGGGC
>JAFMRC010000005.1 GCA_017354375.1 Nocardiopsaceae bacterium
GGGCCGAGGTGCACATCGCGTTCGCCGACCTGGTGAACCTGCCCGGCGCCGAGCCGCTGACCGACGCCTGGCTGCGCGGCCGGGCCGGCGAGGCCGGCTGGCTGCTCGGCAAGGACGCCGAGGCCGCGGGCTGCGACGCCCTCATATCGCCCATCGTGACCGCGGCCCCCGACTGGTCGGCGATCACCGAGATGGTGCTCCTGGTCGCTGGCGCCCTCGGCGAGCATGGGGGTCACGGGGAGCACGGGGTGACCGTGCCGGATCAGGCTGGCGGTCGTGACACGGCGCCACGGGACACGGTGCCAGGCGACGGCGACGACGGCGACCCGGGCCGCCCGTCGGTGCCGCTGCCGCCCGATGCGCTACCGCTTCCGCCCGGGTCCTGGCAGGCCCTCGCGCAGGCGATGGGCCGCCTGGCGATCAGGTTTGTGTCCGGTCCCGGCGCGATCGCCTCCCTGCTGCGCACCGGGCTGCTGCCGCAGCCGTTCGCCGGGAAGAGCATCCCCCTCGACGTCGGCTTCAGCCAGCACGTACCCGAGGCCATCCGAAGAGCCGTCATCGCCCGCGCCGGAGGCTATTGTGAGTGGCCGGGCGGCTGCGACGTGCCCGCTGCCGCCAGCGACGTCCACCACATCGTCCACAAGGCCGACGGCGGCCCGACATCGGTGGCCGGGTGCGGCTGCTTCTGCGGCTTCCACCATCTCGTGTGTATTCACAGGTGGGGATGGAAAATCGAACTCCTGGCCGACGGTGCCTTCCAGGCTACCAGCCCCGACGGCACCCAGGTCATCCGCGGCCACCCGGCACGCGGCCACCCGGCACGGGGGAAACGGCCCCCGCCCAGTCGGGCGGCCTGACCGGCGACCGCCCGCTGCGTCCCCGCCCGGACCCAGGCACCCCCGCACCACAACCAGGGGCACCCGCGCAAGACGCCATGCATCCCAGGCCCCGGCGCGCGTCAGGGCAGGGCCTGGGCGATCGCGCTCATTCGGGCCGGACGAGCGCCGTCCCGGTTCCGCGCCCGGCCGTGGCCGGGTCGTGCCGCGCTACCTGCTTCCCCCGCCCCCGTCCGAAGCCCCCTCCGGCTGCGGCATCCGCGCCCGCACCATCAGCGCCGGCAGCAGGTTCAGGTCCAGCAGCCAGGCTTTTTCGTACGCATCCTCGATCACGTCGAGGAACTCCCAGATCGTCTGCCCGTTCTTCGGGAGAAAGCCGGCGAGCATGTCGGTAGCGAAGAAGAACGGCGCGGCGAGCGTCTCCTCCAGGGAGCCGAACGCGTCGCCGAACACGTCGGCGTAGGACTGGAAGCCGAGCGCGCACTTGGACAGGTACAGGTAGACGTTCTCCTCCGTGACCCCGTACTGCCTATCGACCTTCACCTCGGCCAGCTTCTGGGCCATCCGGCGGACAGCGGCGTCGGTCGGCCACCTGCGCTCGACCACGTCAATGGCGATGTAGGCAGAGACGTAGCCGCACAGGCTGATGGCCGCGGTCGCCTGCTGCTCGGTGAGCCCCCGCAGCAGGGCGTGCAGGTCGCCGATCCGGCGCTTGGCCGCGTGGTCGAGCGCGTCCCGGAACGGCTCCTCGTACTCCCGGGGCAGCCTCCAGCTCTCGTTCATCTCAGCCCTTCCACTTCTTGTAGACCTTCCTGATGAGCGGATCCATCACCATCTGGGCGCCGAACGCGGCGACGGCCACGGGGATTGCCACCTCCGACGGCAGGTGCCCGGCCACCACCTGGTACAGGCTAGTGCCGGTGACCGCGGTACCGACGCTGCCCGCGGTGGTCTTGATGTTCTCCGCGGTGAAGAAGCGGCGTATCGATTTCGCCGGACCCTTGTGGCCTTCCACACCGGGCTCGGCCGCCCAGCGCTGGTCAACCGAGCCTTCGCCCGTACTGCTGGCTTCGTCGGTCGCCTCGTCGTCCCCGGTGCCCAGCGCGTCGTTGCGCTGGTCGGGCTTTGTGGCGGTGGGCTTGTCGGGGCGTTCGGGCGGGCCGGGGCGGTCGCGGCCCTCGTCCTGCGAGCGGTCGGGGGAGGGCTGGCGGTCCCGCTGGTCCGCGTCCGCCTTGTCCTGGTCCTCCGGCTCCCCGGTCTCTTGCCGGGACGTCGCCGTGTCGGCCGCGCCGGGGCCCAGGGCGGCCAGGATCGCGTCCAGCTTCGACCCCTGGTCATCGAGCTTCGCGTTCGTATCGCCAAGCTTGGCGTTGGTCTCGTCGAGCTGCTGCCTGATCTCGGCGTTCTCGGCCCTGATCTCGGCGTTTTCGGTCTTGATTTCCGCGTTCTCGGCCTTGAGGTCGGCGTTCTCGGCCCTGACCTCCGCGTTCTCGGCCCGCAGGCTGTCCGACTCAGCCTTGTGCCTGGCCTCCAGGTCGGCGGTGACCGCCTGCATCCGCTGCTCGACCATGGCGTTCACCCGCTGCTCCATGGCGGGGGAGAGGCGGTCGTCGCCGGCGCGGGCGTCCGGGGCGGCCTCCGGCGCCGCCTCCCGCTCCCGGGACTGCGGCTGCGCCCGCTCCCGGTCCGGGCCGTCGTCCCCCGACCCGTCGATCCCGCCAACCCCTTCGTCTCGTGAGCTTGCGTCGCGCCGGAGGAGAAAGGCGTTGGGGGTCTGGTCGGCCTGGCCGACCGCGGCGTAGGCCTCGGCCCGGGTGATCCCCGGCGCGCGGTAGTCGGCCGAGGCGGGCACCGGGGTGACGTCCGGGCCCGGATCATCCTCCGGCGACCAGTCGCCCCGGTCTCCCCGAACGGGCCGGTCCGGCCGGTCCGCGCTGGCACCGGAAAGCTCGGAGCTCATCCTCCCTCGCCCTCTTACCCCCACTATCACGATACGGACGGTAATGCGATCGATACCCAACCATACTCGCAACCGCTTGCGGTCCGCCAGTATTCGCCCTGGTCCGCGACAAACGGGCCATATGCCCGGAAAATCCCCAATCCGGCCGGGCACGCTGCGGGCCTGACCTGGCCCACGATCGCGAGCTCGCGGAAAGAGCATCGCGCTGGCCTGCGGGTTCCGTGATATTGACGTCCAATGCGATAAACAGGGACGACCGTTGCCTTACGCTACTGAAGTGGACGGGATGAGGGGCGAGTCGCAGCGCTGGAATGGGCAGAAGTCCGCGTTCTCCTGGGAACAGGCGGCGCTGGACCATATCCGGGCGCAGATGCCCGAGGCCGAGCCTTATCGCGCCTGGCAGACGTTCACGGTCACCACCGACCGCGGGCACGTCCGCGAGATCGACCTGTTCATCGCGACGCCCGGCGGCCTGTTCCTGGTGGAGATCAAGAGCCATCCCGGGACGGCGACGAACCGCGGACGCACCTGGCTCTTCAAGGACGGCCGCGTCACCCGGACAATCGACAATCCGCTGAGCTTCACCGACCAGAAGGCCAAAGAGCTCAAGGACCTGCTCAAGCGCGCGGCCAGAAAGCTCAAAGTAAAAGAGCCAATCCCGTTCATCAAGGCGGCCGTCTTCCTGTCGGCGGAGAACCTGGTCTGCGACTTCAGCGAGTTCCAGCGACCGGGCGTCTACGGCCGGGACAACAGAGAGAACCAGACGAACCTCCCCGGCATCTGGACCGGGCTCCTCAACCAGCCGCCGGCCAGCGACAGGAACCGGGTCACCCCGTCCCTCTCCAGGCAGCTGCCAAAGCTCCTCAATGAGATCGGGATCGAGAACCTCCATAGGCGAGGCAAGGTCGGCTCCTACGAACTCGACCGAAGGTCCTTCGACAGCGGCCCCACGTGGGAGGACTACCTCGCCAGGAACCCGTCGGTACCCAATGATGAGCCCAGAAGAGTCCGGGTGTACCTCACCGAGCGGACCGCGACCGACACCGAACGCGAGTCGGTCCGGCGCGCCGCGTACCGCGAGTACATGGCGCTGCAGGGCATCAGCCATGAGGGCATCGTCCGCGCCGACGAGCACAGCAACGAGCTTCTCGCCGGCCCGGCGGTCGTCTTCCGCCATGGCAAGAACTGGCAGCGCCTCGACCACTTCATCGCGAGCACGCCCAAAGATCAGCTCCACGCAGAGACGCGCCTGTGGATGGTCCGCCAGCTCGCCGAGGCCCTGGACCACGCGCACCGCCGTCACCTGTACCACCGGGCCCTTGCCCCGCGGTCGGTGTACGTGGAGCCGGCCGGCACGGTTCTGGATGGCACATCCGCCCCGCGGCTGAAGATCGCGGACTGGCAGGTCGCCGCCCGGCCGAACGGCACCCGCACGGGCGCGAGCGCCCCGCATCGGGGCCAGGCACGCAGCAGCCAGACCCGGGGCAGCACGTATATCGGCGACCCGAACGCCCTGCTGCAGCACATCGAATTGTCCGCGGGCGCCTACCTGGCCCCGGAGTTCCAGAACCCGGACGCGCCGGCGGCGCTGCTGGACGTCTTCGGCCTCGGGGCGCTCAGCTACCTGATCCTCACCGGCGAGGCCCCGGCCGTCACGAGAGCGGGCCTGGCACAGCGGATCGCCGCCGACCACGCGCTTGTCCCGTCGTCGGTCGCGGACGCGATGAGCGCCGCCATGGACGACCTGGTCCGCAACGCGACTCAGGCTCAGCTTCCCGACCGTACCGAGTCGGTCCGGGCCTTCCTCAAGCAGCTCGACACGATCGAGGAAGAGCTCACCGCTTCGGACCAGCCGGATGAGAAGGACCCGCTGACCGCCCTCAAGGGCGATGAGATTAACGGCTGGGTCGTCGAGGGGATCCTCGGCAAGGGCTCCACATCCAAGGCCCTGCTGGTCAGCCAGCCCGCGAACGACGATAACAAGCGCGTCTTCAAGGTCGGCCTCACCGACTCCGCCGCGAAAAGACTCCGCAAGGAAGCCGAAGAGCTCGGCCCGCTCAACGATTCCCATGTCGCCCGCCTGCTGGAGGGCCCGTTCGAGGCCGGTCCGCCTGGCAAGCGACGGACCCTCATCGCCGTCGAGTACATCGAGGGTCCCACCCTCGCCGACGAGCTGCGGCGCCACTTCCCGCTCACGATCCACGAGCTGGCGCGGCTGGGCGAGGACCTGTTCCAGGGTGTCACGTTCCTGGACCGGCGCCAGGTCCGGCACCGCGACATCAAGCCCGGCAACCTCGTCCTCCGCAAGCTGGGACCGAAGAAGGGCCGCGAGCTTGTCCTGATCGACTTCTCCCTCGCGGGTACCCCGGACACGGAGCTCCAGGTCGGCACGCGCGGCTACCTGGACCCGTTCCTCACGGACGCGAACCGGGGGCGGTACGACGAGGCCGCCGAGCTCTACGCCGTCGCCGTCACCCTGCACGAGATGGCCAGCGGCGAGCTGCCGTCGTGGGGCGATGACATGGCCGACCCGGAGTTCCTCGCGGATGACGAGGAGGTCCAGCTCGCCGCGGACCTGTTCGACCCGGTCGCCCGCGACGGCCTGACGGACTTCTTCCGGGTCGCGCTGCACCGGGACGCGCGGCAACGGTTCCGGAGCCTGCGCGAGATGGCCCTGGCGTGGACGGACATCTTCCGCGACCTGGAGACGGTGCCGCCGCTGACCACGTCCGCCACCGTGGACACCGAAGACGACGACGGCAAGGACGTCGCCACCAAGCGACGCGAGGCGAACGAGGCCGCGACCGCGACCACGCCGATCCAGGCGGCGGGCCTGTCCCCGTACGCCCTGTCGGTCGCCATGCAGCGACTCGGCGTCTCCACCGCCGGTGACCTCGCCCGGGTGCCGAACGGCCGCATCACCCGCCTGCGCGGTATCGGCAGCGTCCCCCGCTTCGAGCTGATCCGCCTGTCCAGCGAGTGGAAGCGCCGCTTCGGCCTCACGAGCAGCGGCATCCCGCGTCCGGACGTCAACGACATCAACCCCAATTCACCTTCAAAATCTGATACATCCGAACGGTCCGTGGCGGCTCCTCCTGGTCAGGCTCCTGCCGAATCGGAGGAAGACCTCAAGCGGCTCCCCGTCGATGAGATCGTCCGCCGCCTGATCCCGGGCGAGGACGCCCTCGCCCGGGTGACGGGCCTGGCCCCGGCCCAGCCGGGCGCGGACCCGGTCTCCCCGTGGGCGTCCCAGCGCGAGATCGTGGCGGCCACGGGCATCGGAGAGGCGGACGTCGCCGCGCACCTGACCCGGCTGAAGAAGCGGTGGGCGAAGAACGGCGGGAAGGCACTCACGCTCGTTCGCGACGACCTGACCGAGATCCTGGCCGCGCACGGCCGGATCCTGGGCTGGAAGCAGCTCGCCGCCGGCCTCCTCGCCAAGCGCGGATCGGAGGCGACCGACCCGGAGGAGCGGCTGGTCCTGGCCGCGATCTGCTGCCGGGCGGCGGTCGAGACCGAGGAGCGCCTGGACTCGTCTCGCATGGTGAGCAGGCGGCTGACCGGGGAGAGCAGCGACGGATCGTTCGGGACAAGGGTGTTGATCGCTCTTCGAGAATCGGATCATGATCAGGACCCGGTCCCGGCCGCGGACGAGCTCTTCACGTTCGCCGAGCTGCTGGGCATGGCGGCCGACGAACTGTCGGCTCGCGACCCGCTGCCGGGCATCGCGGAAATCGGCCGCGTCCTGCGGGACGTGCCGACCGCGGACCACGCGATGCGGCTGTCCGACACGGACCTGGTGCACCTCGCGGCGGCGGCGTCGAAGAAGACGGGCGCGACGCCGCGGCTGGAACTGTACCCGCGGGACCTGTCCGCTGTCCGGGCGCTGAAGATCTCCCAGGTCGGCTCGATCGCCGAAGGTGTCTTCGAGGAAGAACTGGTGCGCCGCGTGCTGTCGCGGTTCCCGGACCTGTACGTCAGCGCTCGCCCGACCGCGGACGCGATGCCGGACCTGCTGCGGGAACTCGGCTACGACGTGGTCCGCGACAGCCAGCGGAAGCTGCGCATCCGGTCGAGCACGCAGTTGTCCCGGTCCCGGTCGCGGCCGAGGAAGCCGTCGACGGCGACGCTCCTGGACGAGACGGCGCGGGCCTCCCGACGGCTGGAGCAGGCGTCGCGGCGGGGCGGTTTCGTGGCGGTGAAGGCGCCGCTGCGCGACGCGGCCCGGATCGGGGACGTCATCGCCGGGATGGACGGCGTGACGGGCGTCAACGTCACGAGGGAGTTCGTGCGCCTGCTGCGCGACGAGGCGTCGAAGCGGCCGAAGCTCCGCTGGGAGACCGTCCTGTCCGCCGACTCCGCCGACGCCCCGCCGGGAGCGCGTCGTGGTTTCGGGGAGTTGCTGCGCGCGGTGTGGGGGGCGCTGGAGGCGCGCATCCGGGACGCCGGGGACGGCGGCATCGTCCTGCTGCACGACGCGACCCCGCTCGCGCGATACACGGGAGGCGAGGAGCTGCTGGCGCGGCTGGCGGTCGCGGCGCGGGACGTGGGAGAGAAACCGTTCGGCCTGTGGCTGCTGTGCCCCATGGAGAACCCGAAGGGCTCGCCGCTCCTCGACAAGTCCACGGTCGGCGTGATCCCGGGCGACATGGAGCAGCTTGACCTGCCGGAAGGCTTCGGGAGCGGGGCGGAATCGAGGGCGTCGTGAGCGGTGCAAGCGTGAAGCTCCAGTTGCTGAAGGCGCTGCAGAAGCAGGTCGCGCTGCTGGAGGAAGACCTTCGCCCTCGGGGGCTGGAGGATCCGCGGCTGAAGGTGGAGTGGCGTGCGGCTCGTTCGGCCGAGCGGACCGCGGCGACGTTCGAGACGTGGCTCGGCGAACGGGCGACGCAGGTAGCGGTCGCGTGGGTGCTGTCGTCGGTGTTCGTCCGCTTCTGCGAGGACAACGACCTGATCGAGTACCCGTTCATCACCGGCCCCGGGGACCGGGACGACCTGGCCCGGGACCTGCAGCAGAAGTTCTACGAGGCCCGCCCGGACAGCGACGACCGGGGCTGGCTGGAAGCGGCATTCGCTGCTTTGTCGGTGTCCCCGGTGGCGGCGGGGTTGTTCGACCGCAAGCACAACCCGATGTGGGCGATTCCGCCGTCGCCGCATGCCGTGAAGGGGCTGCTGGACTTCTGGCGGGCGAAGTCCCCGGACGGGGAGATCGTGTACTCGTTCGTGGATCCGGAATGGAACACGCGGTTCCTGGGCGACCTGTACCAGGACCTGTCCGAGTCGGCCCGGAAGACGTACGCGCTGCTGCAGACCCCGGAGTTCGTGGAAGAGTTCATCCTCAAGTACACGCTGGACCCGGCTCTGGAGGAGTTCGGCCTGACGCCTGGGCCGTGGGGCTACCTGCGGGTGATCGACCCGGCCTGCGGCAGCGGGCACTTCCTGCTGGGCGCGTTCCGGAAGCTGCTGTCGGCGTGGGAGGATTCGGCACCGGCGGCGGACAAATACGACCTGGTCGCGAAGGCGCTTCGCTCGGTACACGGTGTGGACAAGAATCCGTTCGCGGTGGCGGTGGCCCGGTTCCGCCTGCTGCTGGCCGCGATGAGGGCGGCGGGCGTGACGCGGTTGACGGGGCAGGTGGACTTCCCGCTGAACATCGCGGTGGGTGACTCGCTGCTCCACGGCAAGGGCGCACCGGGGCGACAAGGCGAGTTCGACATCGGCAACGGCCCGGAGAACCACACCTACCGGACGGAGGACGTGGACGACTACATCGCGTCCGCGAACATCCTCGAAGCTGGCTCATACCACGTGGTGGTCGCGAATCCCCCGTACATCACGGTTAAGGACAAGCGGGAGAACGAGAACTACCGCAAGGCGTACACGACTTGCGCGGGCAAGTACGCCCTGTCCGTCCCGTTCGCCGAGCGGATCTTCCAGCTAGCGATCAGGGATGTCGGCTACACCGGCCAGATCACGGCCAACTCGTTCATGAAGCGCGAGTTCGGCCGGAAGCTCATTGAGGACTACTTCGCGCAGAAGGTGGACCTGACCCACGTCATCGACACATCTGGCGCGTACATCCCCGGCCACGGCACGCCCACGGTGATTCTTGTCGGCCGCCGCCGCTTCCCGCGTTCTGACGCGACCATCCGGGCAGTGCTCGGAATCCGCGGTGAACCTGGTCAGCCGAAAGATCCGGCGGATGGATTGGTGTGGCAAGCAATCGTTCAACAGGTCGACGAACCGGGCAGTGAGAGCGAATGGGTTAGCTCACTCGATGAACAACGCGATCGTTTTGCCGGGTATCCGTGGAGTCTGAGCGGGGGCGGCGCGGGCAACCTGATGCAGGCTTTCGATGCGTGCAGTCCCTTGCGCTCAGTTATCGAAAATCGCATAGGTTTCTATGACATTACTGGAAATGATGATGTCTATATCTCGGAAAGAGTTCCATCGAGCTTCGGTTATTCGAAGACTTCATGGAAGCGATTCGCCACAGGTGAGCATATACGTGATTGGGTAACAGGATTCGATTACGTCCTATGGCCGTATGGCGATGATCTCCATGCGATCATGCCTCTGCAGCAGACACCACAATTCTGGCCTTACAGGGCAGCACTGCGAACGGGACTTACCTTCGGCAAGACTCGGGAGCAGCGTGGCCTAGCTTGGCATGAGCATACGATGCTCAATCATGAGCGTGCGCGCTCAAGCATGCTTATTGCATTTTCGTTCGTGGCTACCCATGGACAGTTCACGCTAGATCGGGCGAGCCGAGTGTTCGACCAGAACGCTCCGGTGATCAAGTTGCCGGAGAGCGCTACCGAGGACGATCATCTCGCGCTACTCGGTGTCCTCAACAGCTCCACCGCCTGCTTCTGGCTCAAGCAGGTGAGCTACCCCAAGGGCGGAGACCCGATGGGCGATGAGGGTGCCCGGGTCAGCGCTGAGTCTTGGTCTGACCGATACGAGTTCACCGGTACCAAGCTGGAACAGTTTCCTCTCCCCGCCGATCTTCCTCTCGAACGCGGGCGGGAACTGGATGCGCTCGCGCAGCAACTTTCGGCTGTTGAGCCGTCCGCGGTGTGCACCGAAGACGTCCCGACGCGGGAGCGGCTCGATGCGGCGTGGGCTGAGCATGTGCAGATTAGGGGGCGGATGATCGCGTTGCAGGAGGAGCTGGACTGGGATGTGTACCACCGCTATGGGCTGATCAGCGATGAGGAGAAGGCAGTCGTAGTGCAGGAGCCACTATCCGTTCCGGAGATCGATTTGGGTTGCCGGGCGTTCGAGATCGTGCTGGCGCGGCGGGTCGAGGCCGGGGAGCTGGAGACCCAGTGGTTCCACCGGCATCGGTCGAGGCCGATCACGGAGATTCCGGCCGAGTGGCCCGAGGAGTACCGGCGGGTGGTCGCGAAGCGGATCGAGATGATCGAGCGGAACCGGAACATCGGGCTGATCGAGCGGCCCGAGTGCAAGCGCCGCTGGCAGTCCGACACCTGGGAGTCGAAGGAGCAGGCGGCGCTCACGACGTGGCTGCTGGACCGGTGCGAGGACCGGTCGCTGTGGTTCGACGGCGATAGCCCCAAGCCCATGACGGTGAACCGCCTGGCCGACCGGCTGCGGGCGGACGCGGACGTGGTGAGCGTGGCGCGGCTGCTCAAGGGCCAAGACGCCGATCTAGCGGACGTGCTGAGGGAGATCATCGACGGTGAGCACGTTCCGTTCGTGGCCGCCTGCCGCTACAAGCCGAGCGGCATGACCAAACGCCGCCAGTGGGAGCGGACGTGGGACCTGCAACGGGAGGAAGACAGGACCGGAAAGCGCCTGGACATCCCGGTCCCGCCGAAGTACGCGAGCGCCGACTTTTCGAAGAACAGCTACTGGCGTCACCGCGGCAAGCTGGACGTGCCGAAGGAACGGTTTATCAGCTACCCGGACGCGTCCCCGGACAGCGACAGCAAGTCCCTGCTGCTCGGCTGGGCCGGCTGGGACCACCGCCAGCAGGCCGCGGCCCTGGTGGAACTGATCGAGGACCGCTCATCGACCGACGGATGGGAAACCGACCGCCTCATGGGCCTGCTGGCGGGCCTGCAGGAAGTCATGCCCTGGGTCCGCCAGTGGCACGGCGAGAAAGACGAAGACGGCACCAGCTGGGCCGAAGAGTACGACGGCTACCTCACAACCCAGCGCGAACACCGCTCCCTGACCGAAGAGTCCCTCCGCACCTGGCGCCCCTCCAAGCCCGCCCGCGGCCGCCGGGGGCGTGCTTAAGGGCGTACGCGAAGCGACCCGTCGAACCGTTCACGCACGGAGCAGTGTGACCTTCCGGCCTTCCGGGGTAACGGAGTCACTGAGCTCGGCGGAGTGATGACTCCGGACCTCCGCGGGGCGGCGGTCGAAGATGACGAGGTAGCCGTGGTCCAGGTGGTGCGCTCCCAGGTAGCGGTCGAGCTGCGCCAGGCCCTCGTCGAGCGGGTCGGCCTCCTTGGCACGGCGCACCTTCAGCTCGATGACCTCCTTCTGGACCGCGCGGCCGTCGTCTCCGGCCAGGGGCTTGCGGACGAGGATATCGATCCAGCCCCGCCCCGCGCCGTACTCGCGGTCGGCGTAGCCGCCGCCGTTGACGACCCGCTGGAGATAGGCCATGAAGATGAGCTGGGCCGCGGTCTCGTGGTAGCCCTCGCTAGCGGCGAGGATCTCGCCGTGCTCGTCCCAGAACGCCGCGAACTCGGCCAGCAACCGGCCCATGTCGATCCGGCCATCGGGCAGCAGGAACGCCTGGGGCTCAAGGCGGATGGCGACCTGGGCGCTGGCGGAAAGAATCCGGACGATGATCTCGCGGTACATGGGGCTGGAGACCTGGATACCGCCGGAATCGACCGTGACGAGGCCGAGATCCTGGACGTAGGCCACATCGTCGTCGTACTCCGCATCGGCATCCTGGAAGTCGCTGCCGGACAGCAGGGGCTCGATCACCCGCTGGACGCGCGGTTCGCGGAGCCGGGCCGCCAGGGAGTCCACGTGCGGAGCCCGGTCCTTGATGACCCGTTCCTTCGCCTCGTCAACGTGTGAGGTGGTGATCGGGGTCAGCCGATCGCCCGCCATCCTCGTCCGCAGCGTGGCGTCGCGGGCGATGGCGTTGACCAGCCAGGGCTGGCCCCGGGTGTACTCATGCACCATCTCGATCGCCTCGCGGGTGAAGGGCTGACCGGTGTCGGCGGTGTGCTGGCCGTACAGTGCGGCGACCTCGTCCAGGGTGAAGTCCGCGACCCGCAGCGACTCCACGACCACGTTGAACGGGCTGGCGCTCCCCATCGTCTCCGGGTTCCCCCCGGAGGCGGCCTTGTAGTCGCGGATGCTCCGCATCCCGCACAGCACCACCGAGGCGGGGAACGGTGTCCCCTGGGGGCGTTCGTTGTGCCCGGCGCGGAGCTGGCGCAGCACGCTGACCAGGGCGCTCCCGCTGAGCGCGTCGATCTCGTCGATGAGCAGCACCAGCGGCAGCGGACATGACCGGGACCAGGTCTCCAGCCCCTTCCGCAGCCGGGTGGCCGCCGGTCCTTCCGGCCACGGGGACGGAGGCATCCGCTCCGGAGGCAGTTGCCGGCTGCGCGCCGTATCGGTGATTCCCGCGACGAGGGCTTCCATCACCCCGTCGAGGTCATCGCCGAGGACGGCCGCCTCCTCGCAGGAGAACACGAGCGCCACCCGCTCGCCCTCCGCGTTGATCGCCCTGGCGAGCGACTGGAGCACGGTCGTCTTGCCGGTCTGGCGGGGCGCGTGGATGACGAAGTACTCGTCGGTGTCGATGATGTACCGCGCACCCGGCACCCGGGGCTCCGCCGGAAGCATGTAGTGCCGCCGGGGATCACACGGTCCCGCCGTGTTGAAGGTCCGCACCTGCATACCGTACCTACGCGAGAGTGGTGTCGAGGTCGGAGAGGAGAAGGTCCATCACGATCTCACGGTAGACAATGCCACTGACATTTCTCGGCCATCGCCATCTGGACATCTGGACTGTGGCCAACGATGGTGGATGTGAAGATGATGCTGATGAGGATCGCTAAATACAGAAAATTCGTGATATTTGGGTAAACCGATTTCGGACATGGGGCGTCGTGGGGGCAGCGGTGCGTACCGGTTGCGGGGGTATGTCCACTGGCGCGGGGCGGTTCCCGTAAGCGCATTACCCCTAATATTGCGAAGTAGGCGACTCCGCATGAGGGATGCCGAGCCGGCCCTGAGATAACACAGAACACGGCCCGGGGAGGGTGAGTCGTGAGCGACGTGCTACTGCGGGACCTCGTCGAGATTCCGGACGAGGTGCACGCGGGTGACTTCGTGCTCAGCCTGGCCAAGGGGGTCGGGCAGCAGTCCACGGTCGCCGACTACGTAGTCACCGAGCCGCTGGCCGGGAACTTCGACAAGGCCCTCGGCCTGATCAAGTCGGCGCTGGAGCAGGGCAAGTCGAGCGCGGCCTACCTCGACGGCTCGTTCGGCTCCGGTAAGAGCCACTTCATGGCCATCCTGTACGCCATCCTCCAGGGCGACCCGGAGGCCCGGGGCAAGCGGAAACTCGCCGACGTCGTCGCCAGGCACGACACCTGGCTCGCCGGCCGCAAGTTCCTCCTCGTGCCCTACCACCTGCCCGAGTCCAAGTCCCTCGACTCCGCGATCCTCGGCGGCTACGTCGCCCACGTGAGCAGGCTTCACCAGGACAAGCCACTGCCCGCCGTCTACCGGGACGATGAGCTCCTGCAGGACGCGAAGGAACAACGCCAGGGCCTCGGCGACGACGCGTTCATCGCCCAGCTTCCGGCCGCCGCGGATGACGAATGGGGCACCGCCGGATGGGACCCGCGATCCCTCGATGACGCGTTCAGCGAGGCCCCGGGCGGCCCGGAGCGGCGCAGGCTCATCGGCGACCTCCTGGCCGGCCCGTTCCGCCGGTACTCCCGGGCCGTCCGCGCCGACGAGGAGTCCTACATCTCCCTCGATGAGGGGCTGTCGGTGATCAGCAAGCACGCCAAGGACGTGCTCGGCTACGACGCCGTGGTCCTCCTGCTCGACGAACTGGTCCTCTGGCTGGCCGGCTACATCGGCGACCCGACCAAGGTCAGCCTGGAGGCGCAGAAGGTCTCCAAGCTCGTCGAGTCCGCTTACTTCGAGCGCCCCGCCCCGGTCGTCAGCTTCGTGCCGCGCCAGCGTGACCTGCGGGACCTTGTCTCCAAGGCCGCGGCCGGCAACGAGGTCACGAGCCTGTTCGACACGCTCAAGTACTGGGATGGCCGCTTCGACTCCATCCGGCTCGCCGACACGAACCTGCCCGCGATCGTCCACGAGCGGCTGCTCAAGCCCAAGAGCGCCGAGGCGGCCAGCACGCTCAAGGAAGCGTTCGCCTCGACCAGGATCAGCCCGCAGGAGTGGGAGGTTCTCCTCGACACCCACGGCGAGCGGGGGACGCGGGAGGCGTTCGAGCTCACCTACCCGTTCAGTCCCGCCTTCGTGCACGCGATGGTGGACATCTCCGGTGCCCTGCAGCGCGAGCGCACCGCGCTCAAGCTCATGCAGCAGCTTCTCGTCGACTACCGCGACCTGCTGCCGGTCGGCCAGCTGATGCCGCTCGGCGCGATCTTCGACGTGCTCGCCAGCGGCGACGACCGGCCGTTCACCGACAAGCTGCGCGACGAGTTCGAGACCACCAGGAACTTCTACAACACCAAGGTTCGCCCGTTCCTGCTGGACAAGCACGGCCTCACCGAGGAGCAGGCGAAAACGCTCGGTCCCCGGCACGCGTTCCGCGGCGACGACCTCGTGGTCAAGACCCTGCTGCTCGCAACGCTGGTGCCGAACGTCCCCGCTCTCAAGGACCTGACGGCCAGCCGCCTTGCCGCGCTGAACCACGGGTCGGTCAAGTCGAAGATCCCGAATCAGGAGCGCGCCCAGGTCACCCGGACCCTCAAGGGCCTATCCGCCGAGTTCGGCGAGATCCGGCTGTCGGGTAGCGAGGACGACCCGCGCGTGGACCTGCACCTCATCGGCGTTGACACCGACGGGATCATCCGCGACAACCGGCACGCCGACGGTGACGCCGAGCGTCGCAAGCTCGTCCGCGGCCTGCTGTGGAAGGAACTGGGACTCACGGACGACGGGGGGTTCGATACCCGCAAGGAGATCATCTGGCGCGGCACGGCCCGCACCGTCGAGGTGCTGATGGACAACGTGTGCGACCACGTCCGGATGCCGGTCCGCCGGTTCCAGCCCGATCCCGGCACGATCCGGATGATCATCGACTATCCCTTCGATGTCGGCAACCGGTTCCCCGCCGACGACATCCGGCGGGTAGGGGAAGTCCAGGCGGAGGTCGGCGACGCGGACACGATCATCTGGCTGCCGCACTTCCTGTCCGAGGACCGCATCGGCGACCTGTCCACGCTCATCGTCATCAACTACCTGCTCGAGCGCGACCGGCTTGCCGAGGCCACCCCGACGCTGACCGCCGACGACCGGCATCATGCCCGGACCCAGCTTGAGAGCCGGCAGAGCGCGCTCACGGCCAGGGTCACCGAGGCCCTCCGCCGCGCCTACGGCGTGAGCAGCGCCGACGACGCCGATCTCGGCCCGAGGTCCGACGAGCAGGTCATGACCCTCGCCAGGGACCTGCGGCTCAGCCTCCAGATCGGGCAGGCGTTCGGTGACGCCTTCCAGCGCCTGAACGACCTGCTGCTCGCCCACCGCTTTCCACATCATCCCGACTTCAATGGGCCAAACGCACGTCGGCAACTGCTCCAGGTCAGAGAGCTCGAAGCCGTCGCCGACGCGATCGACCACGCCGCTCAGGACACGGTCGGCCGCTACGAGCCCCCGAAGCAGCACATCCCGATCCTCAAGAAGATCGCCAACCCGCTCAAGCTCGGCGTCATGCACGAGGCCGCGTTCGTCCTGCTCCGGGAATGGCCCGACGCGCTGGACCGTAAGGCGGCCGGGCAGCAGCAGGTCACGGTCGGGCAGTTGCGCGGCTGGATCGAGGAGCAGCAGCCAGGCCTGCCTGTCTCGGTTCAGAACCTGCTCGTCACCGCGTACGCGATCCAGACGGACAAGGCGTGGGTCCGGGCCGGGAAGCCGACCGGTGAGCCGGGACTGGCCGCGATCACCGACGACATGGCGCTCCGCAGCCAGGAACTACCGTCGGAGGAAGAGTTCGGCAAGGCGACGCAGCGGGCCAACGGCATCTTCGGCATCGCGAAGCAGCCAGTCCGCAACGCCCGCTCGGTCCAGGTTCTCGCCAGCGCCATCCGCACTCAGGCCGAAGAGCGGAAGCAGGCCGCGCAGGATCTCGCCAGCGAGCTCGGACGGCACCAGGCGACCTTGGGCCTCGAACCTGACGGCGAAGGTGATCGCCCGCGCATGGCCACCTCGAAGATACTCACCTCCTTGCTGCCGAGGCTCGCCGCCACCACCGACCCGACCGAGACCCTGCGCGTCCTCGCAGGGGCGGATCTCCCCAGGGACAACGCCTTCTACAAGGCGCACCTGAAGACCGCAGGGGAAATCACCGGCACGCTGCGCACCCTGAAGTGGGATTTCCTCGACCAGTTCGCGGCAGCGGAAAACGACGCGGACGCCTTCCGCATCGTGTCCAGGCTGCAGGAGGCGGCTAGGCACGACGAGCATGAGGTCGCTCTCGCAAAGCAACTACACGAGGCGGAAAAGGCCGCGATTGAGCTGGCTATGTCCCGCATGCGCATGCCGGGAGGGGACCCGCCGGTCGCCGATCCGCCCGTAGCGGGCCCGCCTATCGTTGTCCCTCCGGTTGCTGACCCGCCTGTCGTCCCTGGTCGTCACGTGGAGCAGGTTGGGGCTGAGCAGGTCCCCAACCTGGCGAACAGGCTGTGTGACCTCGCGGCGGAGCACCCGGGTAAGAAGTTCGAGATCAGCTGGCGGATCGTAGAGGACTGATGGAACTAGTCGCCAACAAGTCCGTCGTCGAACTTGAGCTGAAGCGGGCGCTCGGCAGCAGCCGCACCAATAAGCACAACAAGGTCCTGCTCCTGCGTGCAGCTCCCGAGTGGCAGGGCGACACGGAACTGAGCGTGGACGCGGGCGGCGGCGTTGTCCCGGTGACGGTCGTACCGTGCAAGACGGTGCTCGCCGTCCTCGATGCCCTCAGCGCGGACCACGCGGATGATGGCTACCTGGTGATCCTGACGCCGTGTGACACGCGGGACGTCGGGGAATCGGTGCTGGCCCGGGCGCTGCGGCCGGAGATCAAGCCGGTCGACCGGTGGGACCTGGTCCGGGAAACGTTCGGTGCCCGGCACCTGGACCCGGCGCTGACGAAGCACGACAACCGCTGGATCGCCGAAGCGCTGCTGGACGCGCAGCCCGCGGGCGGCTGGCGGCGGCTCAACGGCCCGGTGCTCACGCGGGCGACGGCGCTGAACCGGCTGGCCGCGACCAGGCTCGGCATCGACGATGCCGACGACTCGGCGATCGACGCGGCCGCTCTCCTGCAGTGGACCCTCGAGCCGTCGGCGGTGGCCCGGTTCACGGAACTGAGGAAGGAAGAACGCGACGGTCTCGTTGACTGGCTCGCGGGGACCGTCGGCCCGGTCGCCGACGTGGTGTTCCGCATGACCGCGGCCGGGCGCGTCAAGGACGCGGTGCCGTTTGGCCTGGTGGCCGGGGTCTTGTACGGGTCGGCCGACGAGCAGCACCAGGGCGGCCAGGACGCGGTGATCGGGAGCCAGGCCGATCCGGGTGTCACCGTTGCCCGCGTCCGGGCGGAAGAGCGTTACCTAGGCGGAAGCGCCCCCGGCATGCGGGCGCTGCGGGCGTTCGGCGTGGCCGCGGAGTCGCTGGTCACACGGTGGGCGGAGAACGACCACGCCGAGCAGGCGGCCAGGCTGTGCGAGCGCGCCGAGGCGATCATTGACGAGCTCAGCGGCACCGAAGCCGCCCGCCGCGGGTTGGCCAGTCGCAGCGCGGTGCTGGAAGCGGGCATGGACGCCCGGGTGAACGCGTTCGCCGAGGCACTGGCCGCCGCTCTGGCGCAGCCGGGAACCGCGACGCTGGCCAGCGCCGCCGAAGCACTCCGCAACGCCAAGGAGCACGGGCGCAAGCGGGACCACGACGCGGACCTGCGCGCCGCGGAGGCGGCGGTCCGCCTGGCCCGCTGGCTCGCTGCCGCTGAAGAACCTCCGGCGACGCTCGCCGATGCCGCGACCCGGATGCTGCGCTCGTGGGGCTGGGCGGACCGGCTGCTCAACGTCATCGAACGCGCCGACACGAGCCGGGTTCCTCGTCTGGGTGAGGTCTACCGGATGCTGGGGGACCGCGCCCGCGACCGCCGCGCCACGCTGGACGAGGCGTTCGCGCGCAAGCTCGCCGACTGGACGGAAGCGGGCAGCGGCACGGACCTGCTGTGCGTGGAGAATCTGCTGGAACGGATCGCACGCCCGGTCGCGGCGAAACGGCTGCCGCTGATCGTGGTCCTGGACGGCATGGGCGTCGCCGTCGCGACCGAGCTGGCGGAAGAGTTCACGTCCCGTGGCGCCTGGCAGGAAGCCGGCCGGCTAGCCGACGGCCGGGAACCGGTCCTCGCGACGGTGCGGTCGGTCACGGCGATCTCGCTCACGAGCCTGCTGACGGGCCGGCTCATGTCGGGTGGCCAGTCCGAAGAGAACGCGGGCTTCGCGAGGTTCTGGGGCAGGCAGAAGGCGGTCCTGTTCCACGAGGCCGACCTGGCACCGGAACCGGGCGCACCACTGACGAGCAGGGTCCGTGATGCCATCCAGGATTCGTCCGCGGTCGTCGGAATCGTGCTCAACACGATCGACGACGCCCTGGGCAAGGGCAAGCCCGGCGGCCCGGCGAACTGGACGGCCGGGACGGTGACGTACCTGCATGCCGTGCTCGACGAGGCGCGGCGGGCGGGCCGCCCGGTCATCCTGACCGCGGATCACGGCCATCACGGCGGCGCGTCCCCGGCGGAAGCGGTAGTCCCGGTGATCACGTTGTTCCCGCCCGATGCCCAGGTCCCGTCCGGCTGGACGAAGTACGACGCGATCGGCCACGCCCCGTCCTGGTGGACCATCCCCTCGGCGGCCCGGGCGCCGACCGCTGAGCAGGCCCCGGCGCCGTCTGCCCGGCCGCAGCGCAAGCGAGCGAAGGCGGCTCCCGAACCCGATGGCGACGCCCTCTTCGGCGTCAGCGACGTGCTTGGCCTAGAGAAGACAGCATCCCTCGGCACCCAAGTCGCCGATTCCCCCCGCATGACCGCCCAGCGCACGGGCATCCCCCGCGCACCGGAAAAGGAGAGCGTCGCCGCACTCATCGACGCCCTGGTCCAGGCTGGAGGCCGCCTGACCCGGGCCGAAGCCGCAGCCGTCGTGGGCCAGCCGCCCGTTCGCATGTCTGGCTACCTGGCCCAAATCACCCGGCTTCTTAACGTGGACGGCTACGCTGTGTTGCAGGCGACTGAAGACGGCCGTGCCGTTGAGCTTAATGCGCAGTTGCTGAGGCAGCAGTTTATGACCAGTTGAGGAATGCGAGTGAGCGTGGGAGCCGCGAACATCGGGCTGAAGCTGGGGATCTGAAATGGTGAGCGCGGCCCGGAGGGCAGAGGTTATCGACACGCTGCGGCGGGGGACCGTGCCGCGGGCGGGACTTGATCTGTTCGCGGTTGGGATGGAGCGGTTCGAGCGGGCCATAGAGGAGGAACTGGACGGGGTCGAGGCGGGACGGGCCGTCTTCAAGGCGGTCCGGGGTGAGTACGGAACCGGGAAGACATTCTTCGCCCGGTGGCTGGCCGAGCGGGCCAAGCGGCGGGGGATGGCCGCGGCCGAGATTCAGATCTCCGAGACCGAGACGCCGCTGCACAAGCTGGAGACCGTCTACCGCCGCCTCGTCGAGCAGCTGTCGACCGCCGCGTACCCGCCGAGTGCGCTCCGCGAGATCGTCGATGCCTGGTTCTACACACTTGAAGAGGACGTTCTCGCCGAAGGTGTCATCGAAGCTGATAACAGCAACAAATTGGCTGAGGCCGTCGATGCGCTCATGGAGCGGCGCCTCGCCGAGGTCGCCCGGACCACACCCGCCTTCGCGTCCGCCCTGCGCGCCTACCGGAACGCCACCCTCAGCGACGACCAGGCGACCGCGCAGTCGCTGATCGCCTGGATCGGCGGGCAGCCCAACGTCTCCGCCGCCGCCCGCCGGGCTGCGGGGGTGAAGGGGGACCTGGATCACTTCGCCGCCCTGGGGTTCCTCCAGGGGCTGCTGACGATCCTTCGCGACTCCGGTCATCCGGGTCTGCTTGTCGTCCTCGACGAGATCGAGACCCTGCAGCGGGTCCGTTCCGATGTCCGGGACAAAGGGCTGAACGCGCTCCGGCAGCTCATCGACGACGTGGACTCCGGACGCTTTCCCGGGCTCTACCTGCTCATCACCGGGACACCCGCGTTCTACGACGGGCCCCAGGGCGTGACGCGGTTGACGCCGCTGGCGCAGCGGCTGGCGACGGACTTCGGCACCGATCCGCGGTTCGACTCCCCGCGAGCCGTCCAGATCCGGCTCACCGGCTTCGATCTGCCCAAGCTCGCCAAGCTCGGGATCGCCATCCGCGATGTGTACGCGGCCGGCCAGGAGCGCGTCGACCTGATAACAGCAAGGGTGGACGATTCGTACATCGAGGAACTTGCCAGGGCGGTCGCTGGCGACCTCGGCGGGCAGGTCGGCATCGCGCCGCGGATCTTCCTCCGCAAGCTCGTCGCTGACGTCCTCGACCGTGTCGCCGAGTTCGATGAATTCGACCCGCGGCAGCACTACAAGCTCACACTGTCCAAGGCCGAGCTGACCGACACCGAACGGAACGCCGCCGCCTTTCAGGCACAGTCCGCCGACGACGTCGAACTCGACCTGTGACGAATCCGCTTGGCGGGCTGCATCCGACGCTCGCGCACAACCTGGTGAGCACGCTCGGGTGGACGACGCTTCGGCCGCTCCAGCGGGAAGCCATCGAGCCGGTGATGCGCGGGGACGACACGCTGCTGCTCGCGCCGACCGCCGGCGGGAAGACCGAGGCCGCTATCTTCCCGATGCTCACCCGCATGTCCGCCGAGGGATGGACCGGGCTTTCCGTCCTCTACCTCTGCCCGCTGAAGGCGCTGCTCAACAACCTGCTGCCCCGGCTCGAGCTGTACGGAGGCTGGACCGGGCGCCGGGTCGCGCTCTGGCATGGCGACACCTCAGCGTCCCAGCGGAAGTCCATTCTGACCGGGCCGCCGGACCTGCTGCTCACCACGCCGGAGTCGCTGGAGTCGATGCTCGTCAGCGCCAACGTCGACCACCGGCGTCTCTTCGCCGGGCTCCAGGCGGTGATCGTCGATGAGGTTCACGCCTTCGGCTCCGGGGACCGGGGCTGGCACCTGCTGGCCGTTCTCGAACGGCTGAGCAAGGTCGCGGGGCGGCCACTGCAGCGGATCGGGTTGTCGGCGACGGTGGGGAATCCGGGCGAGCTGCTGAAGTGGCTGCAGGGGTCTTCGGCCGGCGTACGAGACGGCGTGGTCGTGGGGAGTCGCGACTATCCGTTCGGGATAAAAGAAGTTGATTGTGATCTGCAGCTTGACTACGTGGGGAGCGTCGCCAATGCGGCGACGGTGATCGCCGCGCTGCACCGGGGTGAGAAGCGGCTTGTCTTCGCGGACAGCAAGCGGCTCGTGGAGATGCTCGGCGCGGAGCTGCGGGCGCGCGGCGTGACCACGTACCTGGTGCACGCGTCGCTGTCACTGGACGAGCGAAGGCGCGCGGAAGAGGCGTTCGCCGCCGGGCGTGACTGCGTGATCGTGTCCACGTCCGCGCTGGAACTCGGCATCGACGTCGGGGACCTGGACCGCGTCATCCAGATCAACTCGCCCGTCACCGTGGCCGCGTTCCTGCAGCGGCTGGGGCGCAGCGGCCGGCGCGCGGGGACGGTGCGGAACTGCCTGTTCCTCGCCCTGGACGAAGAGCAGTTCCTTCTCGCGGCGGGGCTGCTGCTCGCGTGGGAGCGCGGGTTCATCGAGCCGGTCGCGGCGCCGCCCGAGCCGCGGCACATCGTCGCCCAGCAGATCCTCGCGCTGTGCCTGCAGGAGGGGCGGGTGGGAGAGAACCTGTGGCAGGAGTGGCTGCCGGTGCCGTCGCTGCTGACGTCGGCCGCTCCGATTACGGAGTACCTGATCGCGCAGGGGTTCGTCGAGCGCGAGGACGGGATGCTGTTCATCGGGCCGTCGGCCGAGGCGAAGTTCGGCAGGCGGCATTTCATGGGGCTCATGGCCGTGTTCACCGCGCCGCCGGAGTTCACCGTTCTGCACGGGCGGGAGGAAATCGGGCGGACGGATCCCGTGCTGCTGGCCGACCGCGTTGACGGGCCCCGGCTGCTGCTGCTCGGCGGGCGGTCATGGCGGGTCACCTGGACGGACTGGAACCGGCGACGGTGCTTCGTCGAGCCCGCTCCGGGCGGCGGAGGTCGTGCGCGGTGGCTATCCTCGGCCGTCGGCGGGCTGTCGTTCGAGGTAGCGTGGGCGATGCGGGACGTGCTGCTCGGCGCGGATCCTCCGGCGGTGCTGACGCGGCGGGCTTCCGGGATCCTCGCGGGGTTGCGGTCGGACGGTATCGGGCGGGTCGCGGAGCCCGGCACCGTGGTCGCTGGCGGCGATGGCGACCTGCGGTGGTGGACGTGGGCTGGGTACCGGGCGAATGCGACGCTGAAGGCCACGCTGGGGGAAATCGCCGATCCCGCGGCGAGGGTTAGCGACCTGTTCATCCGGCTGCGAGGGGACTTGCGGGCCTCGACGTGGCCGTCGGTCCGCGGGCTAGCGGATCATCTGGTGCTGCCGGAGGTTGATGAGAAGGCCCTTGCCGGGCTGAAGTTCTCCGAGGCGTTGCCACGTCATCTGGCTAACGCGACGCTGGCCCGGCGGCTCGCGGATCTGGATCACGCCCGGGACCTGCTCGGAGAGCGAGTCCGCTTCGAACGGCGGCTACTGTGAGTGCGTGCGCTTTTTCAACAAATCTGGTCCGTGCGACCCGCGACGGCATTACATGCTGCCGCCCGAGCCGCGGCTGCCGGGTGCCCGGGACCTGGTCGAGCAGGGCCTGTACTTCGTGGTGCACGCGCCCCGCCAGACCGGGAAGACCACGTCGCTGACCGCGCTGGCGCGGGATATCACCGCAGGCGGCGAGCGAGCGGCCCTGCTCTTCTCCTGCGAGCGCGCCCGGATCTTCACGGACGACGTCATCGCCGCCGAGCGTTCGATCCTGCAGGCGATCACCGAGGCTGCCGAAATCCGGGGACTGCCGGCGGAGTGCCTGCCCCCGGCGTGGCCGGAAGCAGCCGAGGGGTCGCTGCTCAAGGCGGGGCTCCAGGCATGGGCGCTGTCCTGCCCGCGGCCGCTCGTGCTGTTCTTCGACGAGTTCGACTCCCTGGCCGGCCCGGCGATGCTGAGCATCGCGTCTCAGCTGCGGGACGGGTTCCAGTTCAAGCCGGACGGCTTCCCCGCGTCGGTAGCGCTGTGCGGGCTGCGCGACATCCGCGACTACCGGATCGCCGCGGGCCAGAACCCCGAGCCCAGCGGCAGTTCCACCAGCCCGTTTAACATCATCGACAAGTCGTTCCGCATGTACGACTTCACCCGTGAGAAGGTCGCTGAGCTGTACGGGCAGCACACGGCCGAAACCGGGCAGGAATTCACCGCCGAGGCGGTCGACCGCGCCTTCGAGTACAGCCAGGGGCAGCCCTGGCTGGTGAACGCCCTGGCCCGGGAGATCACCGACAAGAACGAGATGGGCATCCTGCCGCCCGAGCCCATCACCGCCGCGCACGTCGACACGGCCAAGGAACGGCTGATCCTCGAGCGCGCCACCCACATCCAGTACCTCGCCGACCGGCTCGCCGAGCCCCGGGTCAAGAGGGTCATCGAGCCGCTGCTCGCCGGGGACTTCGTCGACAGCGACGCCACGTTCGACGACGACCTGCAGTACCTCCGCGACCTGGGCCTGATCGCCGCCACCGACCCGGTGAGGGTGGCCAACCCGGTCTACCGGGAGGTCATCGCCCGTCAGCTCGCCATGCGCACGGCCGTCCAGATCACCCTCCCCTCAAGCGGCTTCCTGCTCCCCGACGGGCGCCTCGACACGCGGAGGCTGCTGGAGGAGTTCGCGGCGTTCTGGAAGCAGAACGGCGAGATCCTGGTCAGGGGGGAGGCCTACCACGAGGTCGCGCCGCAGCTCGTCTTCATGGCCTACCTGCAGCGCGTCGTCAACGGCGGCGGCCAGGTGGCCCGGGAGTACGGCATCGGCCGCGGCCGGATCGACCTCACCGTCACCAAGCCCTACACCGACGCTGACGGCAAGCCCGCCGTCCAGCGTGAGGCGATCGAGCTCAAGGTCCGGCGCAAGGGTGACGGCAACCCGCTCAAGGAAGCTCTCGCCCAGCTCGACGGGTACCTCCACCGCCTTGACCTCGACGCGGGCATCCTCATCATCTTCGACCGCCGTCCCAGCAGCATCCGCAAGCGCCCCGCCCCTGAGTTCTCCGGCCACCGCACCCCCGATGGACGAGACATCACCCTGCTCGCCGTCTGATGCCCGGCCTGCCAGGGGCGAGCAGGAGAAAACCACACAACCCTTTATTACCGAACGGATAGTAGCTTCTCTTCACGGTGAGCCCATCACCCTTGGCGGGGCCGGTGACGTGAGATCAATCGTCGGGGAAGACATCCTGTTCGCGGACGATGAACGTTGCCAATCCAGTCGGGTCGCTCATCCCGCGAAGGAGCATGACGCGGATCGTCCCGGGCTCGGTCCCAATCGTGGAGACGAGGCAGTCGAGCGTCAGCGGAACAGGGTAGACCGTGTCCTTCCGCAGCAGGTCGCCGTCGGCGCTGAAGACCGGTGCCTTGTCGAAGACCCGCGCGATGCCGCCATCGGCCAGGTCGATGTTGACTTCGACCCATCCCGGGAACGCGTCGCTTGCCCATTTGACGGCACGCGCCCGCACTCGGCTCACTTGCTCATTATGGGAGTCGCGGACTCCGACCGCAGGCCGGGAGGCTCAGTACGGGGAAGGAAGACTACGGTGCATCGGCGCCATTCACCTCGGTGAGGACGGCAAGGGCAACGCCGGCGTTTCATGTGCCGGGGGAGGGCCAGGCGCCCATCCGCTCGGACGTGACAGGGTCGGTCGGGTGCGAACTGTGTTACTTCGGACACGTTGGCTGCTATGCTCGCCGCTACGGGATTGATTTATTAACCAACCTGGTTAATACTTTCGAGGGGAGTCCTATTGGAGGTGTCGTTCGAGGACGCGGATCTTGCTCGCACTTGCAGGAACGAGAGGGAGCTGTTGAAACGCCATGGGCAAGTCAGGGCCAAGAAGATCCAGCAGCGACTGAAGGCGCTCGGGGTGGCGGAGACCCTAGCCGACATGCGATCGCTGCCGGGGCGCTGCCATGAGCTCCGTGGTGATCGGGCAGGAGAGCTTTCCCTTGATCTGGATCATCCGTACCGGTTGCTGTTCCGCCCCTCGGTGAAGCCGGATCCTGGTCCCGGCGGCGGACTGGACTGGGTGACCGTTGCCGCGGTGACGATAATCGGCATCGTTGACACGCATGAGTAGTTCCGCGACATCGGAAGGGGTGACCGAGATGACGACAACAGACGAGCAGAGGCTCTACTCACTTGGCGACACAGACTACGCAGTGCCCCCAGGGGAGACGCTGCGGGAACTGCTTGAAGAGCAGGGTCTTACGCAGCGGGACCTCGCGCGCCGTGCGGACCTGACTCCCAAGCATGTCAACAAGCTGCTCCAGGGGATGGTGCCGCTGAGCGCGGATGTTGCCATGCGGCTGGAGCGGGTAACTGGGACTCCCGCACGGATCTGGAACCGACTCGAGGCGGACTATCGCAGCGATCTACAGCGGCTGCGCTCGCAGCGCGATCTGTCGGCCGACGTAATGTGGACAATGGACTTCCCGGTCGCCGAGCTAGTCAAGCGTGAGATCCTGCCAGCCGAACCGTCAGATAAGGTCGGACGGTTGGAGCAGGTACTCGCCTTCTTTGGTGTCGCGAGCCCTTCGGCGTGGCGGGACGTGTACGCGGATCTCACGTGTGCCTTCCGTACGTCGAAAACGTTCGAGACCAAGCCGGGTGCGCTGGCGGCGTGGCTCAGGCTCGGCGAGATCGCGGCGAGGGACGTGTACTGCGAGCCGTTCAATCGCAAGAAACTAGAAGAGGCTCTGCCGACCTTCCGGGAACTAACCAAGGAAGGTGCTGACACGTTTGTCGACCGGGTGCGGGATCTATGCGCCTCGTGCGGGGTCGCGGTGGTCTTCGTGCGGGAACTCTCGGGTACTCGGGCCAGCGGAGTGACTCGGTGGCTGACGCCGACCAAGGCGCTTATTCAGCTCAGTCTCCGTTACAAGACCGATGATCACCTGTGGTTTACGTTTTTTCATGAGATCGGGCACGTGCTGAAGCACGGCAAGACCGATGTCTGGATTGAGGCTACATCGCGGGCAGTGGACGACCCGAAGGAAGCCGAGGCGGATCGGTTCTCGCGGGATATGCTCATTCCTCCGCGAGCCGCGGCGGAACTGCCCCGGCTTAAGACCGAGGAGAGTGTCCGGCGATTCGCGCAGCGAATAGGCGTCTCGCCTGGTGTCGTGGTCGGGAGGCTGCAGCACGATGAGCTGTGGGCGCATTCGAGGGGTAACAGGCTCAAGCGTCCCCTCGGGTTCACCGAGTCGGGTGACGTGGAGTAACGAACTTGCTGGTCCGGAGCGTTTGCGGGCGTTTAGGTTCGGGTGCTATCCAACTCCCGGCGGCCTTCGCTCTGGCGGACGATGCGATCTATGTCTGCGGTGCCGAGCGCGGGGATCGCCGACGAGCCGTCGGGGAGGCGTTCACAGACGACGAGTTCCTCGGGCTTGAGCCTGTCGGCGAAGGCAGGTGAATGCGTCGCGATGATGAACTGGGTGCGTTCGCTCGCCTCGCGCAGGCGCTCCACTAGGAGCTCAAGAGCTTGCGGGTGAAGACCGTGGTCGATTTCCTCGATGCAGGTGAGCGCCGGCGGGTCCGGGTCGTAGAGCAGCGCGAGCAGACCCAGCAGGCGCACCGTGCCATACGATGCGTCCGCGAGCTGCGTAGGCCTGCGCAGTCCTTCCTCTTCAAGTACGACGACGACTTCGCGTCCTGCTCCGGAAGGGAACTTGAATTGGATGTCGCGCACGTTTGGCAGCACGCTGGTTGCGTCTTCTACCAGTCGCCGCCAGCTTTCTTCATATGTCTGGCTTAGGTCAAGCAGGAATGACGCTAGGTCACTGGCATCGTCTTCCAGCGGTCTGGGAAACCATCCGGGCTGGGGAACTCGCGCAGCGCGACGGGCTGCGGGGACGTCTACGTCGAACACGCGGAAGGACGCGAGGCGCGAGGCGAGCGCGGAGACTTCAGCCCCGCCGACGTCGTCCGCCAGCCGAGGGAGCGTAGAAAGACCGCTGCTGGTCAGGCGGATGCCGATGGAGGTCTTGTCTTCCGCCTGATTGGCTCCGTTTGCGTCAGTGATGGTTACCCGGCTGCCGTCGATGGCGATGCGCCGTGTGCTGCCGTCCGTGCGCTTGAACCCGAACGCCTCGCTCCGCGACAGTTCCGATGGTGTGTGCTGCCAGTCGCTGGGTCGGGTGATTCGCAGCGTGTAATCGTCTGGAGCGCTGTGGGTGCTGTGCGCCGTCCATGTCGCGGTCAGTCCAATCTGGAAGAAGTCCGGATCGGCGTTGCCGCCGCGGAAGACGATGTCGCTGAAACCGTGCCGGCTCACAAGCGCTGGCTCAAGGTCGGTGCGGATGATGTCCGCGAGGAACCTGAAGACCTCAAGAACGTTCGTCTTGCCCGCGCCGTTGGGGCCGACGAGCACGTTGAGATCGCCCAGCGGCAGCGACACATCCCGCAGGCTCCGAAAGTTCTCCACAGTCAGCCGGAGCAATCGACGATCCATGTTCGTGACCTTAGCTGAATGACCGGAGGAAAACCGCGACGCGTCCGTCATGTCGAGGTGACCATTCCCTGGCTACTCGGAAGTTGTCGATGGGCTATGTCCTGGGTTCCGCTTCCTCGCTACCTGAGATGTGTCGTGCATTCACGTCTACTTCATACTAGCATGTGTGGTGTGAGGGCGATCGTTGTACGTGACTGGCTTACCGTGCGCTGCCTTCCCGGTTGGCGCGGAGTGCTCTGCGTGATCGACAACCTGGTCCCCCACAGGGATGTCGTTGATCCAGATGAGCCGGAGATTCCAGCTCGTGAAGGTCTCAGGCCGTTCCGCTGGCTCTGCTGGCTTCATGACCAGGCGGGGCGGTGGTGATGTGGGTCAGCAGTACAGGAGCGCAGGGGAACCGGCGTACGCTCTTTCGCGAGATGGTTCGTTCGGAACCGAAGAGACGTCGTCGCGATCGTGGCGACGATGGGATCTGGTGGGACAAGATCAACAAGTGCTACGTCGGCGCGGTCTCGCGTGGCTTCAAGGACGACGGCAAGCGCGACCGGCCCACCGTACGCGGCAGGACCAAGACCGAAGTCAAGGACAAGCTCGACAAGCTTCACGAGGAGATCAACGTCGGCGTCCGTACGCCGGCTACGTACACCGTGGAGCAGTGCGTCAAGGACTGGCTCGACTCGGTCGAGTTCGATGAGCACACGATGGACACGCTCACCGGCCAGGCCAAGAAGTGGATCTATCCGAAGATCGGCGCCAAGAAGCTCAAGGAGTTCACGGCCACCGACGCCGACAAGTTCTTCAAGGCCATCGCCGGCCACCTCAGCAAGCGGACGCTGATGATGGTCAAGAGCACGCTACGGCGCTCGATCCGCCGGGCGCAGGTTCACGACCTCATCGGCAAGAACGTGGTCGAGCTGGTAGACCTGCCGAGCGGTCAGCCTGGACGGCCATCCCGCGCGATGACCGAACGGCAAGCCGCCAAGGTGCTCAAGGCGGCGAGCGGCCAGGCAACGGGTTACGTCAAGGTAGTAAAGGCGAGCAAGGGACGCTACGGCGCGACCCACGCCGCTACCGCGGTCGGCGAGCTAGCGTGCGGCACCAAGCCGCGTCGCAACGCGCCGATCACGGAGACGAGCAAGGATCTGGCCGACGCGACGTGTCGCTCGTGCCGCTCCCACCTCGGCCTTGACGACACCGACGAAGCCAATATCCGGCTCGAAGCGCTCTTCGTGCTCTCGATCACCCTCGGCCTACGCCCTGGGGAGCTACGCAAGCTCTCATGGGACCACGTGGACCTCAAGCGGGGAGTGATCCACGTGTGGAAGTCGGCGAGCAAGAGCGGCGACACCAAGACGCCGAAGTCCAAGCGGTCGCTCACCCTCCCGAAGCGCGCCATCGCCGCCCTGGTCGCTCACAAGAAGCGCCAGGCCCAAGAGCGGCTAGCCGCCGGCGAGGCGTGGCACGATAACAACCTCGTGTTCTGCCACGAGGACGGCACCATGTACACGTCGGACGCGCTCAACTGGCGCTTCTCCAAGATGACGCGCCGCGCGGGCATCGGCCATTGGCACGCCCACGAGGGTCGGCACACCGCGGTCTCGATCATGAGCAGCAACGGCGTAGCGATCCAGGACATCAGCGACACCGTGGGCCACAATTCCACCCACGTCACAGAGACCGTGTACCGGCACGTGATCGTGCCCGCGATCCGCGGGGGAGCGACGGTCATGGACGACGTCTTCGGCGACGAAGACGCAGACGAGCAAGACGGAGACGCCGAGAGCGCTTAGGCTCTTGGCTAGGCTCTTTTAACTGAACAGAGGTCCGAAAATCCCGTGGAGCTAAGGGGATTCGAACCCCTGACCTTCTGCATGCCATGTAGCTCTGGTTTGTCTGAGACGGTCGGAGTGAGTCGAGCAGGGAGCCTCTCACCTGCGAAAACGCTCTGAGTGGGTCGCGGTGAGTCGGAGACCGCCCGAACACGTTGGCTCCCGTCTCTGGCTCCCGCGCCCCCTCTTCGAGAGAGGGGCTTCACATGATCGAAATCAACGACGAATCCATGACTCTGCGTATGAAGGATGAAGTCGTCGCCACCGCTCGGTTCCGTCAGCACGCCGCGGCGAACGGTCGTGGAGCGTGGATCGTCTCGACTCATCCCGCCCGGCTGTTCGGCCGCAACGAAGCCATCACGGCCTTGACGCTCGCCGAGCGCCTCGCCGCCGGATACGGCGACGACGACCCATTCGTGATCAACTGGCGTGAGGAGTTGGGTCTGTGACCGATCGCCTCATAAGGATCACGACCGCGCTCGCCGTGGTGGCCGTGGCCGGCGTCGCGGCGATCATCTCCTACCAGCACGCCTACGAGCTGGTTAGCTCGCACGGCGAGACCGGCGCTACGGCTCACCTGCTGCCGTTCACGGTCGATGGCCTCATCTGGGCCGCGTCCATGGTGGTACTCGACGCGAGCCGCAGGAACCACCCTGTACCACGCCTGGCGCTGTGGAGCCTAGGCGTCGGAATCGTGGCCACGGTCGGCGCCAACCTGGCGCACGGCCTGGGCCATGGCCCGATAGGCGCCCTGGTCAGCGCATGGCCAGCCCTGGCGCTGGTCGGCTCGTTCGAACTCCTCATGATGCTCGTCAGATCTAGCCATCGTGGCGACGCCGAGCGCTCGCCCAACATCGTGCCGGACGATGATGCGCCAGCGCTGGCACACGATGAACCACCAGCGGTGCCAGCACTGGAGCAAACGGTACGAGAGCGCCACAGCGCGGGCCACAGCCAACGAGCCATAGCCCGTGACCTCCACATCGACCGCCGCAAAGTGAAGCAGATCATCGACCGCGACGTCGCGTAGCTAATCCCAGAGGGGGTCTGCCGTCGTTACGTTGATGGCAGGCCCTCTCCCCTTTCGGCGCATCAATTTTCAAATAACGAGGCGACCCTCATTGTGATCTATCCTTTGCAGGGAAATAATCAAATCCTGCAAGATGAATACAACGGGAATTGACGTAATGGAGGATGTTACTCTAAGGAGATCGACAACTGCTCGCCCGCAGCCGGAGACGTACTTTCGGCGAGTCTCAGGATAATCGACGAAGATTCCATTATCGACTCCTTTAATCTCGTCTAGGGCGATCCGGTAGATTACTCTGGTTGGTGACCCTGGCTCTATGTCGTACCAATGTGAAAGCTTTGCTAGCTCATCTATAGTCATTCTGAGGTGATGGGCGCAGATTTCTATACTGCGCATGACGAACGCAACTGATGTTATTTGCGATTCGTCAGGGGAAGAACCGCATCGATCTAGCAAGAACCCTAGATAATTTGAGAACAATTGTTGGTCTTCAAGCCAGAAGGTTGTAATAGCGCTGGACATCGCAGAAGCGCATATAGGATCTAGAGCAGAATCGGACTGGAAGTTCCCGCACAACTGCGAGAGGGATGCCATCGCCGCGCGGATTGTTGACGGATGGACGCTGTCGTGAAATCGCAGAGTCTCCGTATTCCAGCCTGCGGAGCTGGTCAAAGCGCTAAAGTCGGGACCGCCTAGCAAATCGAAGCGCTCGGCTCGTGGAAGGCTACGGACGATTCTCCATAGTTCTTGAGGATCCCAATCCCCTAGTATCCTTACTCCATCAGAACAGGGATCAGACCTCAACTCCTCAAGCGCACGGGTAATTTCTGCGGATAGGCCAAAAAAATCATTGTGAACAAGCCGCCAGCATCGCATTTCCGGCCATTTTTCCCGGGCTCCGATGAAATCGCCTTTAATTTTTCTATGAATTGCGGTCCTCTTCTTAACTGAAAATGGAGCATAGACTGAATAGAGCGTCTTTGATCCCGAATCCCAGCCATCACATTTAGCATCGCCTTTTCTCCCGCCGGCGCGTGCTATGTGAAACTCGTTATCGCGTTCCGCGCGCATTATCCTAGTGAAGATGTTTTCGAACTCGCTTGCAGTAGATTGGAGCATCAGAAGCTTAAACTTCTGTTCTTCCCAGAGAAGCCGTGCCCAGCTAGCTGCATCATCCGTCATGATGGACATGCTACCGAACCTGTGCAGATAGGCACTCTGGACAGCGCTGGCGCTGGTCGGCTCGTTCGAATTCCTCGTGATGCTGATCAGGTCGGCCCACCACGCCGCCCCCGACCGAACCTCTGGCGTTCCACGATAGCCAGTTCTAGTACCGGACGAAGCACACACCATGAGAATGGTTGGGGACTAGTTATTGTCCGCTTGATCATGTTGAAGTTCGGGCGGAGATGGAAGATGTTGTGGCGATTGGATCTCCACATCTAGCGAAATCCACTTAGTTACTGTGGCCTTGAGCTTGAATCTGGTCGGCCGCAAACGATTCACCACGAAGAGCAGCAATGAGAAAACAGCAATGAAGGTAACGGAGCTGATCAGGGCAAACGTCATACCTACTCTCCAGAACACAGACCATCCTTGTGTTCTGGCGGAAGGCTAGGCCACCCTAGTCCACCACTGACGAGATCGCTCCCACCAGGTCAGACTCACCTGTCCGGTCTAACCTACGACAAGCCTGGCAGCCAAATGCTAGCAGAGTGCGCCCTGGAATAATCGTAGAGTATCGTTACAAGTCCATACTCTCTCGAAACTGTCGAGGTAGGCAGCGATCATGTCGCCGTTGTCGGACTCGCGGAAGCAGAACACTGGAGCGTTGGACGCTGGGATACCGTAGGCGTGCTGGTTGACGAAGAGTTGATCATCGGCGCGGTAGATCGAGTTGTACAGCACTGTTCGGTGTAGCCGGATCTCGACGTTGCCGGCTTCGGCTAGCGCGGAACGGTACAGCGTGAGCGCGTTACGGACCTTTGCGGCCATGGCGTCGCCGATGCCCTCTTCCTGGCCGCGCTCGGCCACGCAAGCGCTGTCGGGATCGCCGAGCGCGATCCGCACTCGGACGCCGCGGCTCGCCTTGTCGGCCAGGATGCCGAGCAACCCGGTGTCTTCGGCCAGGAACAACGCGCTGTAGGCCAAGATGCCGATCTCATGCTCTGCCGACTCGAAGAAGCGTCTCCATGCGTCGCGTGGGATTGCCCAGCGGTGCGGGTAGACCGCCCCCAACTCTTCTGGTCTCGCCCGCGCGGTGAGCGGGCCTCCCGCGTCGGGCCATAGGTCGGCTTCGTCCGCTCCCACGAGGTCGGCGAGCGCTGCGCGGCTCTTCGGGTAGGGCACGCGCCCGTTCAGCCAGCGTCGGACCGTCTTGGGATCGACGTCCAGGTGCGCGGCGACGTCATCCTCGCGCAACCGTGCGCGGATCAGGGCTTGCCGTAGTGGCTCGTTCAACCTTCCTGCCTCCAGTAACGCGGGACATCCACGACGGTAGCAGAAGACGTCCCTAGATGTCCCTAGAGAGGGTTCAGAAGTTCCACGCTTCGCGCAAGGCTGGTTACGACATCGATCCTTGGGTTCGGACGGCTAGCCGGTTTCCCGAATTGACTGTTAGTCGCTCTCGGATCGGGCCGGGGGGTCGGTGTCGCGGTGGCTCCGGGGATCGCTATATCCCCCCTGTGTGAATCGGAACGGATGGGTCGGATTGTCCCCTGATCTCCGGAGCCGCCGCCCAGTCGCACAGTCAGGACACGGGGGAGCATGACGGAGGTACAGGAGATGCTCGCACGGATGCTGAGGCTCGATGACGACGACATAGGAATGGACCCGCCGGGCGCGTGGGTCTGGCGCGTGCTGCCCAGGTCCGCCGAACTTCCCATGATCGGTACAGGTACCAGCGACAGCGAGCGGAGCGCGCGGAAAGCAGTCGAGGAAATGCTAGCCGGGAGCGATCTCGCTGAATGTGGCCTACTCGATGGGCCGAATGGCCAATGTTACCGATGCTTGCGCGGGCGCAAGCATGGCGGACTCGTGTGGCTTGAATGCGCGCCATCGGCACCCGGAGTGGTGGCATGAAAGTCAACGAGCGCGGATGGAAGATATGGGCCACGGGTGGGCAATTCGGCACTAGCTGGCACGCGGCTCCGCCCAACGGGCCGGCCTCTGTCGTTCACGCGGATACTGAGGCTGAGCTACAGGATGAGATCGAGGCCTGGGAAAATCGCACTCCGGAAGAGATCGAGTCGCATCTAGCGAGCCTGCGGGAAGATCGCGACAAGGCCGGTAGCGACTTCACTCGTTCGTACCTCGACCAGCGCATAGCGGCGGAAGGTCCAACGACCGTGAGGGAGGTTTAGGGCAATGGCATGGGGCAGGAAAAAAGATCTGAGTCCTGAGCAAATTCAGCAAGTGGCCAAGAAGCTCAAGAAGGCCCTCGATAAGCACGACACGCAGGAACTGTCCGATGCCGCACGGGAGGGTAACGCCGACAAAGCCGCCAAGGCCCTTGAGCATCTAGAAGCCCGGGGCACGATCAAGCGCGACCCTGGCTCTGGGGAGTGGAAGGTTTCATAGCGTCGTTCCGTCGTGGAGGTCACGGCGTGCGGGACGTCCCTAGACGGCATGTCGCGTCCGTGAACGTCCCTAGCTTCCCTCGTAACCTTAAGCCCATGAACCAAGCTCACTGGGCCGAACGCCTCGCACGCACGCTACTTGAAGTCCCGCTACCTCGCCGTTGGGCACACGTCCAAGGCGTAGCGGCCCAAGCTCGCTCGTTGGCCCCGGTGCTTGGCGACGACGCCGACCTTCTCGAAGCCGCCGCATGGCTGCATGACATCGGGTACTCGCCCGACCTGGTCAAGACCGGCTTTCACCCCCTCGACGGCGCGCGGTACCTGCGCGATGTCCACGGGGCAGACCCGCGGCTCTGCTGCCTTGTCGGCCAACACTCATGCGCCATCCTCGAAGCCGAAGAACGCGGCCTAGCGGACGAACTAGCGCGCGAGTTCCCGCCAGGTGACCCGACACTTATCGACGCTCTCGCCTACTGCGACATGACCACGACGCCGACCGGTCACCTGGTATCCGTTTACGATCGCCTAGCGGAGATAGCCCAGCGGTACGGCCAGGGAAACGTCGTTACGCGGTTCATCAGCAAAGCCGGCCCACAGCTCATTTCCAGCGTTCACCGCACGGAACACCGCCTCTGCCTGGCTCAGTAGAACCGGCTAGACGATCCTCGGCGAGGATTGACCGCTCAGGTAATCGTTGATCCGCAACCGCATTGACCGATCCATCGTCAACGTCTGGGCATCGGCTGACGTTACCCAGCGAACCTCGGTCGATTCATCGCTCGGCGTCGGCTCGCCGCCGATCGGACGTGCGGTCAAGAGGATAGAGAACTCCTGGCGAGCCTCGCCGTTGCTGGTGTAGAGGATTACGTGCTTCGGGTCAGAGTAGATACCGACGATACCGGTAATCTCGCAGTCGATTCCAGACTCTTCCTTGGTCTCGCGAACCGCGGCTTGGCTGACCGATTCCCCTAGGTCGATCGCCCCGCCGGGAACGGCCCAGTTGTCGTTATCCGAACGGCGGATCATCAGGAGATCGCCCGCCTCATTCACCACGACGACGTTGACCGAAGGAACCAGGCTATTCGCTTTCGGTGCTGAGGGATCATCGTAGTAATCGATCCTGCGGGCCACGTCGCTACTTCCCCTCCACGGGCTTCGCGCCATCCCAGACGCGCTCGAAGCTTTCCAAGTACGTGCTCACCATGTCCCCGCCTGGGATCTTCCGCAAGTGGAAGACCGGCGCGTTGTTCGCCATGGTCCCGTAAATGTGAGTGTTGACGAGAAGCTGATCGTCGGCGCGATAGATCGAGTTGTACAAGACCGTGCTGTGCAGCCGGATCTCGACATTCTCCGAGGAGAGAAGCGGCCGGAACAACACGATCGAGTTGCGGACCTTCGCGGCCATGCCCTCGTCTATGCCCTCGTTGGCGCCGCGTTCCGAAACGTGCGGACTATCGGGGTCGCCGAGCAGAATGCGAACGCGGGCACCAGCGCTTGCCCGTTCCGCGAACAGGCGATGCAAGCCCATGTCTTCCGCCATGAACATCCCCGAATAGACCAGCGCGCCTATCTCGCGTTCCGCTTGGCCGAAGAAGCGACCCCATGCGTCCCGAGGCACGGCCCAACGATGGGGATAGACGGCGACGATCTCGCTCTCAGACGCGGCGGCGATCTCGTCACGGTCCATCGCGTCGGGCCAGATGTAGGCCTCATCGACGCCGAAGAACGCCGCGACGGCGTAACGGTGACGCCGATAGGGAACGCGGCCGGCCACGATCCACCGTTCGATCGTCTTCGGATCCACTCCTACCGATTCAGAGAGCTTGGCGGGGGTCACCTGCCGCTCTAGCAAGAGTGCTCGAAGTCTCTCGTTCGCCATTCCACCATGCCCGCGGGACGTTGTAGGACGGCTTCACCTTAGCGGGGACGTCCCGTCACGTCCAACACCTGTCCCATCGCGTGGTGACTGCGTCCTTACTCCCTGCCGCACTCTTCCATACAACGCAATGCCGCCAATCCGGATTTGCCCGAATGGCTGCACCAAACGACAAGGGAGACCCAGCATGCACCACCCGTACCCCATCGCCGCACTCATCGAGGACAGGAGCCGCATCTGTCCGTGCGGTGCGGTCGCCGAGCGGCCATGGACGCTCTGCCGCAAGTGCAGCGCCCGCGCCGCCTGGCGACGCAAGAACGCCCGTAAGACCACCCGTAAGGCCACCCAAACGAGCCGCCGTGCCGCTCGTCGGCTGCCAGCTCGCCAACGCCGCCTACCCCTCCTCCGAGCCCGAGCCATCAACACCCGAGCCACCAAAGGAGCCGAGAACTGATGCTTACCGCACTCATTGCGATCGTCTTCGCCGTCGCCGCTCTCACCGCTATCGCCGCGATCATCTTCGCCGTGGTGGTCATCGGCATACGCAACGAGCCCCACGCCGAACTGCGACGCGACGCGCCAGGCCCCATCGCCGCGATATCGCGCCGAGTGCTCGGCGTCTACGTCGCAGCAACCGCCAACGACCAGCCCCGCGAAATCGAAGGGAGGTGACACGCAACCTTGGCTATCTCGATCTCTCTCGTCTTCGTGTTCGCCGTGGCCGTATGGATGCTGCACCGGTACGCCGGCCTTAAGGCCTGGCATGCCATCACGTGCATCCTGTTCGGCTTCTACCTGGCCACGAGCAGCCTCGCACCCGAGATCCGCACCACCATAACCGCGATCGTCCATGCCATCAGCGGCCAGGGCTAAGCCCACGAGCCGCGACACAACAGGAGGTGATCACTACGACCGAACGCATCCACCAGCTTCACGCCGAGATTCGCCGTCTCCGCGCTCGGCTCGCCACCACGCTTACCGATCTCCGCAACCTCGTCGCCGCCGCCAAAGCGACACTCAACGCCCACGCGGACGGCGAGCAAGACGCCCTCTACTACCTACGTGACGAACTCCAGGCGCAAGGCCACCTCCCGCAAGAGCGGGAGCGAGAGCCCTACCACGGGGAGCGGCCATGAACGACCGCCCCAACCGTCGCCAGCTCCGCCGGCACGCCCGCCGGCTCCACCACGACGGCTTTCAGCCGATGATGGTTCTCAACTCCGGTGACCAGCTCCCCGAGACGCCGGCAACCGCCATCGTCCGCGCCATCTGGCGTTACCGCTCGGAACTGGCACCGATCGCCGTGGCGATCGTGACGGCGATCACGGCAGCCACCCTCCACCACGCCCACGAGGGAGCCTGGCCGTGGCTGGCCATCGCCACGGTGGCCACCACCGCGCTCCTAGCCGCCCCGCCGCCCGCGTGGGCCAAGAAGGCATGGCCCATCCTCGACCGCCCCGCCGAACGGATCTACGCGGCAACAGCGACCACGGCAATCGGCGGTTGGCTAACCGCGGCGACCGCCATTGGCCCGGCAACCGCGCCGATGCCCATCGTCGCCGTGGCGCTCACGGCAACAACCGGTATCCCCTGGTGGGCCAGCCACCGACGCCGCTCGAAGGTCCGCGTAGACAGGCTTCTCGAATCGTGGCCAGACATCGCCCACGCGGTCGGCCTTACCGGCTCACAGGTCATGTCCGCGCTGGTCGATGTGTGGGGCTGGCGGGCGAGACTCCGCCTGGCCCGCGGCCAGACGATCAACGACGTCATGACCAAGCTGCCCGCGATCGAATCTGGCATCGGCACGTTCCGCGGTGCCGTCCGCGTCTACCCGACGCCGGACGACCTCGCCAACCGATGCGAACTCAGGGTGCTCGACATCGACCCCCACGCCGACGCGATCGACTGGCCCGGCCCGTCAACGACGACGATCAACGAACCCATCGACCTCGGCCCGTTCGAAGACGCCGCACCGTGCCGAGTCCGGTTCCTGCGACGCCACGTGCTGTTCGGCGGAGCGACCGGCGCCGGCAAGAGCGGCGGACTCAACGTGCTCATGGGCAACCTGGCCGCGTGCGAAGACGTGGTCATCTGGGGAATCGACCTCAAGAAGGGCATGGAGCTTGGCCCGTGGGCACCGTGCATCGACCGCCTCGCCACCACCCCCGACGAGGCACGCTCCCTACTGCAAGGCGCGGTCAACATCCTCGAAGCCCGCGCCGCTCTCCTCGCCGAGCGCGGCCAGCGCACGTGGGAACCGTCGCCGGACATGCCCGCGCTCGTGATCGTCATCGACGAGTACGCCGAGCTTGCCGACGACGCGCCGGAAGCCATCAAGCACGCCGACTCCATCGCCCGGCGCGGGCGAGCCGTCGCCGTCAACCTGGTCGCCGCGACCCAGCGGCCGACTCAGAAGGCCATGGGACACGGCGCGGTCCGCTCGCAGATGGACGTCCGCATCAGCTTCCGCGTCCGCGAACGCAAGGACGTCGACCTCATTCTCGGCCAGGGCATGCTAAACGCCGGCTGGCACGCCCACACCCTCAACGCCCCCGGGAAGTTCCTGATCGCATCCGCCGAGCACGACACCCCAAAGCGCGCCCGCGCCTACCTCATCACCGACCAGGCCGTCGCCGACACCGCCGCCCGATTCGCCGAGTTCCGCCCGCCGCTCGACACGACCTCGATCCAAGCGATAACCCAAGATCATTCTTCCGAACGGATCGTGGCGACTCCCGAAGCCCCCCGCGTTTCAGTGGACGACGCGGGAACCTCGCCCGATGGCCTTCTCTGGGCCGCCCTCTCGTTCGCCCCCGAAGAGGGGGCCACCGTGCCCGACCTCATGACCGCAACCCGCATGAGCCGCCCGTGGATCTACCTACGCCTACGCGACCTCGCCGCCCAACGCCAGGTGACCCAGGTCAGCCGCGGTCGGTGGCGTGCCATATCCGACAACGTTCCGTAATCGTCTACGTCTAACGTCTACGCGTGTCTGCACGATATAGCGGGAGATCGTAGACATAGACAAAGCCGTAGACAACTACCCACCGTAACCAACGAAAGGGGTCGCCAACGACACCACCCCTACGATCCGAAAGGAAGGTGATGCCACTTGGAGGCATACACGGTCGAAGAAGTCGCCAAGATCCTGCACATCGGCCGCGACAAGGTCTACTACCTCCTGCGCACCCGTCAGCTCCGCAGCATCAAAATCGGCAAGTCCCGCCGCATCACCAGCGAACACCTAGCCGCCTTCATCGCCACCCTCGAAGACAACGACGCCGCATGAAGAAAGAAAGATGTGCGTCCGATCTGGCAGGAGACCGGACGCACCCATGCCACACCTTGCCCCAGGTCCACAGGATCTATCCGACTTCGGTCTCCCCGCCGAGACCGCCGGGCGGCTGTGGTGTCCTGCAACGGACGCTTTTTACCGGCTCTCTCAGGGTCGGCATAGTGATCACTCCCTAACCGACTTGAGTAGATCAAGTCTACAAGCGCCGATCCTGTGTGAGACTTTGTTCCCACACTAGGGACGACTTGGGACGTCTTGAGGTATCATCGCACTACAGGGTGCGTCGCGCCCAGGAAGAGAGGGAGCTGTTGAAGATCCTCATCGGCAAGTACGAAGCCACCATCTACCGCGAAGGAAGGGGGTACAGGGGAGCCGTCGACGTCGGTACGGGAGCCGACCGTCAGCGACTCAAGCGCCGGGGCCGAACCAAAGAGATCGTCAAGGACAAGCTCAAGAAGGCCGTGGCCGAACTCGAAGCCGGCATCGACACCAGCGACAGCTACACGGTGGAAGATGCCGTCCGCGACTGGCTCAAGCGCGGTACCAAGGGCATGTCGGCCAAGACGATCAACGACTACACGAGCCTCGCCGAGTCCAACATCATCCCGTTCATCGGCGCGACGAAGCTCAAGAGGCTGACCGCCGACGACGTGGACGACTGGCTTGACGAGCGGGCGGACCACCTGACTACCCGCACGCTGCAAGCGATCCACTCGATCGTGCGGCGGTCTATCCGTCGCGCCCAGGGGAGGGACAAGGTCATGCGCAACGTTGCCGCGCTGGCCGACACGCCGGAAGGGAGGAAGGACGGACGTCCGAGCAAGGCCATGAACCTCGACCAGGCCACGACCGTCTTGGCGCACGCCAAAGACGATCCGCTACACGCCTACGTCGTGCTGAGCCTCATGACAGGGGTCCGCACCGAGGAGGCCCGCGCGCTCCGCTGGTCCCACGTGGTCGCGTGGGTAGAGGAAACGGGGGAGTGGCGGCCGGTTACCGAGGTCGGCTTCAAGCACGAGAAGTTCGCCGTCTACGTGTGGCGCTCGGTGCGAGAAGACGGCGACACCAAGACGGAGAAGTCCCGCCGCACGCTGGAGATACCCGAAGAAGTCGCTACGGCGCTCAAGGAACACCACGCCGTGCAGGTCCGGCAACGGCTGATCGCTGGCAAGGCGTGGCAGGACAACGACCTCGTGTTCTGCACGGGCATCGGGACGCCGCTCGACGCGGCCAACGTCCGCCGGAGCTTTCGTCGCATCACCAAGGCGGCGGGAATCGGCACCGACTGGACGCCGCGCGAGCTACGCCACTCGTTCGTGTCCATCATGAGCGACAACGGAGTGACGATCGAGCAGATAGCCGACCTGGTCGGCCACAAGACGACGATCGTTACCCAGAAGGTCTACCGGCATCAGCTCAAGCCCGTGATCAGCACGGGCGCGATCGCCATGAACACCATCTTTACCAAGAAGAGCGCCTAGGATGGCGCTGGCTCCCGAATTGGCTCCCATCGGCCTCTCGGGCTTCCACGATTACGTGGAGCTAAGGGGATTCGAACCCCTGACCTTCTGCATGCCATGCAGACGCGCTACCAGCTGCGCCATAGCCCCGCGCGGTCCGCTGAGGCCTGAGCCCGCAGACCGAACGCAGTTCAGCATACAGCCTTCGGGGCCGTGGGTCGTACCCGTACGCTGAACCTCGCGGGTGCCGGCGATCCTCCTTCGGGGCCGCTTGCCAGGCGGGTGGCGGGAGGCGCGCGCCGTGGGCGAGCCCGCTTGGTCATCGTCACGTTGACACCCGTAGATATGCTCGTTTAGCGTTGTTCATCTGGCGTCCATGTGGGTTTGCGGCTGGTGGGGGGAGCAGGGTATGCGTGGGTTTCGCGCTGTGTCCAGGCCTGCCTGGGCGGCGGTCCTGTCGGACCTGGCGGGCGGCGGGGAGTACAGGAAGTCCCCGGTGGAGATCCTCGCGACGGCCTCCTCCATGGTCACGCACCACAGGTACGCGGAGTCGTCGGGGCTGCGGGCTACCAGGTTCGGTCGCTGGACCGATGGGGTGAACGCGTTGCGCGCCGACTGCGTCTCGTTCGCGGGGTACTGGAGCGAGTACAACGAACGGGTTCGCGGGGAGCTGGCGGCGCTCGCTGGCAAGGGGGCAGAGCCCGGCCCGCTGTGGGTGGTGCTCGGCGACTCCACCGCCCAGGGCCTCGGCGCGCCCGGCCCGCACGGTGGCTACGTCGGCCAGGCCCTGCAAGAGCTGCGGCGCCGGACCGGTCAGCCGTGGCGACTACTCAACCTGTCGGTGTCCGGCTCCCTTATCCGGGACGTGCTGGCGAATCAGCTCTCGCAACTGCCGACCTCGCCCGACCTGGTGACCTGCGGGGTCGGCGCCAATGACGTGTTCTACAGTTCCCCGTCGCGGCTGCTGGCCGACATGCGGACGCTGCTGGCCGAGGTGCCGGACGGGACCGTCATGCTGGACCTGCCGCTGCCGGCCGGGCTATGGGGGGTCGTCGGCCGCGCCGGAGTCCCGTACATCACCCGGATCAACCGGGTCATCAACGAGGGCGCGGCCGAGCGCGGACTTCCCGTCGCCGAGGTGTCCGCCCACTTCACGTCGCCATGGGCGGGCAAGTTCAGCGCGGACTCCTTCCACCCGAGCCAGGACGGCTACCGCGACTGGACCCGCGCGCTGCTCGCCGCGATCCCGGCCGTCCAGCCGGCCGACGCGCAGCTGCCCGTCGGCTGGCCGGACGGCATCCGCTGCCCGGGCGACCCGGTTGCGTCAGCCGCTGGAGGCGACCCGGTTCCGTCAGCCGCTGGAGCTCGTGGCTCCCGGAGACACCACCTGGACCGACAGCTGCTTGACCGAGGTATGGGAGCAGGCGGTCGTCTTGTACGAAACCTGCAGGGCCTGCGTCTGGCCCGGCGGGTATACCCGCAGTGACGTCGCGGGCGTGGGCCCGCACGCGGACGACGGGTAGTTGCCCGCGAAGGCGACCTTGAGGAGGGCGTTCGCCTTGCCGCCGGGGGAGAGCGTCACCGTCGCCGGTGCGCGCCCGTTGTCGCGGGTAGCGGCGGCCCCGATCTGGCTGCCGGACGAATTTGTCAGCGACACGCCCGGATAGCCGTACAGCGTGCAGGAACTGCTGCCGGTGTTGGTGAAGTCGATGGTGCTGACCGAGGAGCCGGCCGCGCCCTGCGTTCCGCCGATCGTGACGCTCAGGTTCGATGTAGCGCACGCCGGGGATCCGCCCGCCGCGGAGCCGGAACTGCCGGACCCGGATCCGGACGACGGGGTGCTGACTGGCGATGATGGGCTGGCCGACGGCGATGGAGTGCCGCTTGGCGACGCCGATCCGCTCGCGCTCCCCACCGAAGCGCTGGGAGATGCGCTGGATGACGTCGAGGACGAGCCCGAACTGGAAGAGTTGCACCCGGCGGCGAGCAGCGCGGACGCCGCAAGGATCGCTCCGGTCAGCGGTACCCGGCTGGGACGAGCGGTCACTTTCATGGGACATGTCCTTTCTCGGGAAAGACACCCCTTAAGACGCCGCTGGAACCCGTTCGGTTTCATTGTGCGCGTAAGTGAGTTTTTGCGCACAATACTGAGCCTGCGGCAACCAGGCCCTATCGGGCTCAGGATGCCGCAGGCTTGCTCTGGCCGCGGGCCGGCTCCGCCTCAGCCGCCGGAGCCCTCGGTCAAGGCTGTAACCGTCATCGACTTGACCGAGGAGTTCGAGCAGACCTGCACGTTGTCCGGGATCGTCTCGGCCTGCGTCTGGTTCGGCGGGTAGACCTTCAGCGCCACCGCGTGCGTTGGCTGGCACGGGGACTGCGAGTAGTCCTGCGTGCTGGGCATCTTGAGGGTCGCGCTCGCCTTGGATCCGGGGGTAAGCGTGACTATGTGCGGTGACTGCGAGGTGTCGCGGGTGGCGGGAGCTCCGACCTGGCTCCCCGACGATGCGGTAGCCGACACGCCCGGGTAGCCTTCCACCGTGCAGGTTACGCTGCTGGTGTTGTCGAAGACGATGGCGACGTAGTCCGAGCCTGCCGCGCCCTGGGTGGAACCGAGCGATGCCTTCAGGTCCTGCGTGGTGCAGCTCGTGCCCGACCCCGACCCGGAGGTGGACCCCGTGGGAGCCACCGACCCCGTGGGAGCCACCGACCCCGACGGCGCGCTGCTCCCGCTGGAAGACGAAGGCGCGGAACCGGACGTGTGGCCGGACGCGGACACGCTGCCCTTGCACCCGGCGACGGCCAGTACGGCGGTTGCCGCAAGCGCGGCTCCGGCCAGCGGACCCCGACGGGATGTAACGATCTTCGTCATGAAACATGACCCTTTCTCACGGAAACGTACTCACTAGGACGCCGCTTCCACCGGGGCGGTTGGGAAAATTGTGAGTCCCGTCAGTGAAAGTGCCGTTGCTACGGCGATAGCCGTAGCAAAGTGCCGTTGACGCCAGGTCAATAGCGACACGAGAGCGTTGACGCCAGGTCAACAGGGGCGCGGGGGCTCCATTTTGCCCGTTTTGCCGGATCCTCAGTAGTCCCAGTACTGCTCGGGGTCCTGGCGGCGCCATTCCCCGCGCAGGTTCCGCACCTGGCGCCACATCTGCCACCCGAAGAGGCCCGCGGGAAACCAGAAGATGAGGCCCACCACTATCGCGGCGGCCCCCGGGCCGGTCAGGACGTTCCCGATCTGGGTCACGATCAGGTAGCCGCCCAGGAAGCCGAAGAGCGCGAAGAACGGCGCGTACATGACCAGCCTGAAAACGCTCTTCCCCGACCGCCCGGCCTTCCGGATGCCGATGCCGATCAGCTGCCGGCGGGCCGCCCGTTCCGCGGGCGGCATCTGCTCCGCCTTCCGCCGGGCCTCGTCCCGGTCCAGCGGGTTATTGCTGTGCACGCGTCAGCCTCCTGGCGGGAAATCAGCCTACTGGCGGGGAGGGCGGGACTGGCGGGGAAGGCGGGGAAGGCGCCTGGCGGAGAAGGTAGTCGAAGCCGGCCCGCAGCTGGGACGGCGCCCAGACGTCGGCCCGCTTGGCGACGGTGTCCTCCTCCGAGCCCCAGGACCGGAGCGGGCCGGCGGCCATCGCGTCCAGCTGGGTGCGGCAGGCCTTGTCCAGCAGGACCGCCGTCATGACCGCGGAGGGAAGATCCGGTCCCGCGGTGACGATCCCGTGCTGCGGCATCAGGCAGGCCAGCGAGGAGCCGAGCGCGGCGGCGAGCGACGCTCCCAGGGCGGAGGTCTTGATCAGCCCGCCGGTCTGGGTGAACCGGGGGATGTCCGGATAGCAGAACAGCGATCCCGCGTGGTCGAGCGGTCGCAGCGGCACGTCCAGCGCGGCGAACGCGCAGGCCGCCGCCGAGTGGGTGTGCACGACCGCCCCGACGTCCGGCCTCGCGGCCATGATCCCGGTGTGGATCGGGTACTCGATGTGCCGCGGGCCGCTCCCGGCCAGCACCGACCCGGACGGCGACACCAGCACGATCCGGTCGGCGCCTACCTCCCCGAACCCCAGCCCGGAGCACTTCATCCACGCTCCGCGGCCGCCGGGGTCCCGGACGCTGGGGTGGCCCCATACCATGTCGGCTTGCCCGGCCGCGGCGAGCGCCCGGCAACCATCGACGGCCAGGGCAACGGCTTCCGCCTCCGTGGCGGGGACGGCGGGAACGTGTGCCATGGATGTCACTTATATCCCATGGCCGTACGGCGGGGAGGCCTGGGGACGGGGGAGGCGCGACTACCCGTTCGGGAAAAAGGGGGTTGTGGGCGCGAGCAGGGGGCAGCGGGCGGCGGGCGGTTACGGGCTCGGCGAGGGGCTGCCCGCCGGGGTCGAGGGTCCGGGGGCCGGGCTGCCGGTGCCGTAACTCGCCTCCGGGGCGGTGGGCGATCCGTCGGTGGAGGCCGTGGGGGACCCTCCCGTGGCGGGGGTGGTTGGCTGCGTGGTCGGCTTGCCCCCGGGATGACCGGACTGGTTGCCCGCCCAACGCCCATTGCCGCCCGGCTGGCCCGCGGAACCCCTGCCGTGATCGGCGGCGGAACGTCCGTGATTGCCGGGATTGCCCATGGAATGCCCGGAATGCTGGCCTTCTGAGTGGGATGGGTGGCCCTGGGGGGAAGACGCCAGCAGGCTGGCGCAGTAGGACCTGACCTTGCCCTTGCTCCCGGCCGCCGTGACCAGGGGGGTGTAAGCGGGGTCGTTGAGGGCGGTTCCGGGGTTGCGCTTGGCGTCGGCGTCGTAGGAGCGGCACAGGCTGTGCAGCACGGGCGAGGTCGATGCCGTCGATGGGGTGCCGCCCTTCGCGTGCGCCGCGCCGCCGGATGCCGACGGGCTGCCGGATGCCGACGGGGTGGTGCGGGCCGGGGGAGCGGGGTTCCCGGTCAGGGGGGCCGGCAGGTGACCGGTCGCGGCGG
>JAFMRC010000453.1 GCA_017354375.1 Nocardiopsaceae bacterium
CGGATCCTCGGTCACCCGCACGCCGGGCGGCAGGTCCGGCAGCGGCTGCCCGGCGGCGCGCACCACGACCACCGGCCCGTCCGTCGCCCGCGCCAGGATGCCGACGGCGCGCCGCAGCAGCGTGGACCCGTGCCACTCCAGCCCGGCCTTGGGCGCGCCCATCCGCGACGACCGCCCCCCGGCCAGCACCACGCCCGCGACCGCTTCCATAACGACATATCATCCCGAACGGGTAGTAGCGCCTGTCCCCGCTTCCACCGACTGCCTGGCGAAGCCGAGGGCGGCCGTGCGGAACGCGGCCACGGACGCCTTGTCGTCCTCAAGCCGCCAGTCATCGCCGGGGCCCTTATCGTAGTCGAACCAGACGACGCCTATGACGTCCCGCGCGGCCCTGAGCCCGGCGAACAGGCCGGTGATCTGGACCGAGCGCCACGGCCCCGGGGTGGCGCCGGTCTCCATGACGATGAGCGGCTTGCCGGTGACCGCGGCCAGCTCGCGCAGGGTAGCGCCGAACACGTCGCCGAACGTCTCCCCCGGCGTGAAGAAGTAGCCGTCGACGCCCGCCCAGGTCACGTACTTGCCGCCCGGGTACCAGGGCTTCATGGGGGCGGCGTTCGGGGCATCGACGTTCGGGTTCCAGATCCAGATGACGTTGCCCGCCCCGTTCTTCCGGAAGATCGTGACGATCGTGCGCCACGCCTTGACGAACGTCCTCGCCGAGTTCAGGTTCGGCCCCCAGGGGGACCAGTCGCCGTTGAACTCATGGTCGAAGTCGATCCCTATGGGCGCGTGGTAGGCGGCGACGGCGCGGGCGTAGCCGGCGAGGTAGGAGTTCCAGGAGCCGCTGGTGACGGTGGACAGCGGCGTGGCGTCGCTGTCGATCTCGACGACGGGCAGGGCGCCCGTCTTGGCGACCTCGGCGGCGTAGCCGGGATTGAAGGGGGCGCCGAGGCTGGTGTACCAGGACACGACGCGGGGGTGCACGCGCGTGGCGGCCTCCGTGCCTCGCAGGGCGGCGGGGTCGGGAGGGAAGCCGGGAACGGAGAAGCCGACCATCCTGGTCGCGGGCAGGCGGGTGGCCGACGCGGGCGAGGCGGGGAGTCCCCGCGTGGCCGAGGGGCCCGGGGAGGCCGGGCGGGTCCCGGAGGCCGGGCGAGTTCCGGAGGCCGACGGGGATCTCGCCGGGGCGCCGCACGCTGCGAGAGCGGCCGCGAGGATCGCCGCGGACACGGCGGCGAGCGCGGCCCGGGCGGGGCCGGGGTAACGGGCCGGGCGGGCGTAGCGGGACACGATGTTAAAGGTATCCGGCGTCGCCGGCCGCGCCTCCCCCGATCGCGGGTCGCCTTGTGGAATGCTTGCCGGGCAATTGTTCGTATTGGCCGCGCTTTGCGCCCTACGCACCGGAGACAGCCGAAAATGCTTGGTCGGGATCACGCGCTGACGGGGGCGGTCGTGTTCGCGGCCCTCGCGCCGACGCTGCACATGCCGGTCTCCGATCTTCCCGCCGGGGTGGTGCTCGCCGCCGGGGCCGGGGTCCTGCCGGACATCGACCATCACGACAGCACGATCGCATCGTCGTTCGGCTTCCTGACCGAGGGGTTCTCCCGGGTCATCAACGCGATATCCGGCGGGCACCGGCACGGCACGCACAGCCTGATCGGCGTCGCGATCTTCACGGCGGGGGCATGGGCCTCGGGCGCACTGCAGCAGCATGCTCACGGCGGCCTGACGGTGGGCTCGTTCGGCTCCGGCGCGCTGTCGTGGTACATGATCCCGGCGCTGGTGTACCTGACGCTGCTGTACTCCTCCGCGCTGCGGGCGCTGCGCGTCGGCGGCCACCACGGCGACCTGATCGGCGTCGCGGGCGCGGCCGTCACCTGCTACCTGGGCACGGACGTCGTTCCGGTCACCGTGTGGCACTGGCGGGTGCCGTTCCTCGCGGTGGCCATCGCGCTCGGCTGCGTCGCGCACATCGCGGGCGACGAACTCACGCACAGCGGCTGCCCCGTGCTCTGGCCGGTCAGCCGGCACGAGTTCCACCTGCTGCCGAAGCCGATGCGGATCACGACCGCCAAGCTGACGGAGAACCGGATCATCTTCCCGGTACTCGTGATCCTGCTCGCCGTCGCGGTCTGGCACGCCGCGGGTCAGTCGATCACCCTCGGCCCCGCGCACCCGGGCGCCGGTCATACCGGCGCCGGGCACGGGGCGTCGGGCACGGGGGCTAGCTTGGGCTCGCGTAACGCTCCATGAGGGCGCCGAGGTTCGGCAGCGCCGCCTCGATGTGCTTGCCAGCGCCGCCGCGCACCGTCTTGTACGCCTTGACGATCACGGCCCGGCTGGACGTGCCCGCCAGGTTGTCGGTGACCTCCAGCAGGGACTCACAGACCGCGTCCGAGTTCTTGGCCAGGTAGTCACCGAACGATGAGCCACCCGAGTCCGTGAAGTCCTTCCAGTAGGGGTCGAGCTGCCGGGCGAAGCTCGGCAGCAGGTTCGTGACGACGGTGTCGTAGTATCCGGGCGCGAAGGCGGTCACCACCTTGTACGCGGCCTTGAGCGCCGTCGCCGAAACGCCGCTCTTGCCGGCGACCTCCCCGTCGATGAGGGCCTTGCAGTCCGCGACCGCGGACGGGAGGTTCTCCGGTCTGAGCAGTTCCTCGCTAAGCGTGGTCATGGCTTTTACTCCTTGTTACTTAGTTTTCACCCATATGTACTGGCGTCCAAGGTCGTTGTCGTCGGGGATGACCGCCGCCAGCCGGTAGTGCGGGTCCGCGGCGAGCACGCGGGCCATGGCGATATCCGTCGCCCGGGTCGCTCCGTAGTGATAGGCGATCACGCGGAAGTAGCCGGCGCGGATGGCGGCGGTGTAGGCGGCGTCGCCGGTGAGGGCCTTGCCCTTCTTACTGGTCTTGCTGGCCGAGGGGGGGTAGGTCAAGTGCCCGATCCCGGTGAACTGGCCGGGCCGGGCGTCCGCGTGGTTTCGCAGGTAGTAGTCCGGGATCTCGGTTCCCTCGACCAGGTACCGCGCCCCCGGCCGCAGGTAGCGCGTCATGTCCGCCATGTAGGTGGCGGAATCCGGCCACGTGTTGAACATGTCGTTGGCCTGGGTCATGCCGATCGCCAGCGCGGCGGCCCAGACCGCGATCCCGATCTGGGTGCGGCGGAAGTGGTCGCCGACGATGCGGGCCAGCCCGACGCCGGCCATCGGCGCGGACAGCAGCAGGCCGAACGCGACGGGCTCCCGGGAGGCGCTCACCTGCAACTCGAGCTGGAGGGCTCCGGCGAGCAGCGCGCTGCCCGTCAGGACCACGCCCAGCCACACCCGGCGCGACCTGCCGCCCGCGGCCACCAGCGTGGCCCGCCTGCTGGCCTCCGTCGTGCTGCCCTCCGTCGATGGCCGGATCGCGTAGGCCACGGCGCCGATCACCGCGAGCGCGAACGGGAGCCCGACCCACCAGGCGAGGTCCCGCAGGCCGCTGCCCGCGGACGCGGGGCTTCCCGCGCCGGACGGCGGGGCGGCGGTGATGCCGCTCCACAGGTCCCGCCAGGCGACGTGCCAGGTGCCCGGGCTGGTGAAGTGCGAGAAGGCCGGCTCGGTGCCGTGCCAGAAGCCCGCTCCGGCGACGTACCAGGTCCCGGCGATCAGGGCCGCGGTTCCCGCGCCGAGCACGACCGGCCGGAGCATCGCCTTGGCGCCCACGCGCGGCCAGGCCGCGAGGGCCGCCAGCAGGGCCACCGAGGGCAGGAAGAGCAGCGCGGAGTACTCGGCGGCCACGGCG
>JAFMRC010000049.1:0-6130 GCA_017354375.1 Nocardiopsaceae bacterium
GGGCTGGCTGCCGGGAGCGGCGCCGGGGGAGGCGGGCGCCACCCTGGCCAGCCAGGCCACGAGGGGGCTACGCCTCTGCCTCGGCCGTCGGCTCGGCCGACGGAGTGCCTGGTTCCGCCTGCGGTTCCACGTGGCCCCCGGGCCGGTCCGCCTCGGCGACGGCCTCCGGGTACCGGAACCCGGTACGGTTGGCCTCGTCGTCGGCCAGTTGCCCGGCGGTCGGCATGCCGTCAGGGACGTAGAGGCCGTCAGGCTCCCGCTGGTATGCCTCCCATTCGGCCTCTGCCTGCGCGTTCTCCTCCGGCGACCACTCCGGATACCCGGTGTCGGCTCCGGCTTCCGCCTCGGCCTCCCGTTCCCGCTCGTATGCCCGGCCCTCCGCTTCGGCGTCAGCGGCGGCGCCTTCCCAGACGGGGCCGGGCCCGCCCCACCGGGCAGCGTCCGCTGCCTCGATGGCGGCCCACATCCGCTCGTCCATCTCGGCGTCGGCCTCGGCATCGGCCTGCTGCCGGAGCCGGATCTCCTCGTCTACCCGGGCTGCGGCCTCGGCTTCGCCCTCCGCCTCTGCCTGGAGGACCCGGTCGAGGAGCTCGGCGGCTTCCAGCCGCTCAGCCTCGGGGGCTGGCTCCTCGACGGCGCACCAGAACCGGGCCTCGGCATCGTCTCGCCGCTCTTCGGGGGTCACGGGGTGGCCTCCGCTTGTGCATCGGTGTAGGTCTGCCATGCCTCACGCTCGGCGGCCACCGCCGCGGCGTGGTTCTCCGCGACACGGCCGACGCAGCCGTCCAGGGCGGCCTTGACGTCCTCGGGCACCTGGTCCCATCCAGGGACGGCGAGGACGGCGCTGAGCGCCTGGCGGGCGCCGTGGGACACGCCCTGCGCGTAGTCGGTCTCCGTGGTGCAGCGCTGGTAACGGCGGTACAGCCGCTCGGCGGCGTCGGGGTCGTTCATGGGGGTTGCCTCCACTTCGGGTTCTGGTTCGGGCCGGGGCCTGGCGCCCTGGCCTGGGAAGTCACCGGGGCGGGGATCGGCGAAGTGCTCGCGGCCCCCCGGTCCCCAACGGCGGATTTCGAGTTCGGCGTGGGTGGGGCGGGTGGCGAGGTGGTGGCCGGTCTCGCGCCACCAGGCGGCCATGTCGGCCTCGGAGTGCCGCCATCCGGCGTCGAACCCGGCGGCGTAGCCGTCGGCGCGCCCGGCCTCGTACATCTCGCGGGCCAGCTGGAGCCGGTAGGCGGTCTCGGTCCCGGCTACCTCGGCGGCCTCGATGGCGTCCCGGGGCGTCACGGGGTAGCCTCCGCTTCGGCCTCGGCCTGCCACCCGGCGGTCAGCTCGTCCACGACGGGCATCAGCTCCCGGACCGCCGACGGTTCCAGCTCCCGGGGAGCCCGCCACACGGGGAACCCTGGCTCCGGCCAGTGCCCGGGCTCGGGAACGACATCCGGCACCGCCGACGCCTGCGGCCTGCTGCCCCGGGCGGCGACAGGGCCGGGGAGAACCTGCCGAGCGGCGGGCTCCGGCTCCAGGGCGGCGTGTGCTGCGAGCAGCCGGGCGGCGCGGCCGCGGGACAGCGGGAGCGGCCGTGGCGTGCACTCGGGACAGAGCCTCGGCGTCTCCCGCATGTCCTTCAGCGCCCTTTCCAGGGTCCTGGTGCCCGGCCAGGTACGGGCCAGGTGCCAGCTGCCACCGGCTTCCCGGGCCACGGCCAGCAGCCGGGCGCCGGTCCCGGCCCAGTGCTCGGCCAGCCGGGCGGGAAGGTTCTCCGTCCACCCGAGGTAGTGGCGGGCATGCCTGTAAGGCGGGTCCAGGTGGAGCAGGTACACCATCGGGCCGCGAGTGCCGTCGCCTGCGGTGGGGCGGCCGGTCACCGTCCCTCCCTCGCGATGCGGTCCCGCCACCGCGCGGCGAACCCCGCAAGGTCTGCGGTGCCCGTGCCACTCGCCTCGAAGTCGTCCGCGAACCGCCGGGGAAACCGGCGGGTCGTTCGCCGGTTTCCCCGGCACATCACGGTGTGCGGCAATACGCCAGCGATTGCCTGCCGCCTCACCGTTTCCCGCGATACCCCCAGCCGCCGCGCAAGCTCGGCGGTGGTCAAGAAGTCGGGTGGGGTCCCAGGGGGTGGGGAAGGTAGCTCGCGCCGATTAGGGACAAGCGCTCCCACGACTGCTCGGGTTACCGCGTCGATGAACCCTGGTGGCGCGTCCACACCATCTGGCGGCATGGCGAAGCTAGGCTGGTCGTGCACGAGGGCACTCCTCTCGTGTCCCTGTCCCCGGCGGTTCTCGGTTAGCGGCCTGATCACCGCCGGGGACTCTCTTGCCTCAGATCCCTTGCACTGGCCTCCAGCCGTCGATCTGCCGGACTGAAGATCAGTTCTCGTTTACCCCTATAAACCTTGAACCGCTAGTGGCTCGTAGCGCTTGTATAGGGGTCTAAACTGCATCGTAAGCTTGTAGAGTCATCCTTGTCAAGGCCCCTAAACTTAGGTGCATGAGTGAGCGCCCGGACGAGTTCGACGAGATCCGCCAGGAGCGTGATCCGGTACGTCGTGGCCAGCGCGCTACCAGGTTGCTGACGCTGTATCAGCAGAGAGCAACCGAACTCGCCCGGCTGCGCAAGGCGGCGATTGAAGAGGCGCACCAAGAGCGAGGGATGACCTACACCGAGATTGCCTCGGCGATCGGTCTAACCAAGGGGCGGGTCACGCAGATCCGTCAGACAGGTCCGCGGCCAGAGCGAGAGTTCTTCGGCGTTGGTCCCGTCAGCGTAGGTATCCCATACCGGTACGCCACAACAGACCGCGAGCGACCGCTAATAGCCGCCGAAGATGCCGAGACGGGGGAGCAGATAGAGAAGCTCCTGGCGGCGCTGGGATTCGCGGTGACTCGCTACCAGATCGAACCGGGGCAGGCTGATCCTCCTCCGGGAGACACGGTGGTCGTGTGCGGACCAAAGTCGGCCGACGTAGGGGCCGCCTTGCTGGCGAGTGATCCCGTAATGGGCATGGGCGAGTATGACGGCCGGTGGTGGATAGAGGATCGTCAGGACGGTCACCGGTTCGGCTCACCGTCGGACGACGACCCACCGCAATCGGCAGATTTGGCTTACCTCGCGCGACGTAAGGACGGTGATCGAGTGGTTGTCCATATAGCCGGTCTCCACGTGATGGGTTCCCTCGGAGCGGCTCATTACTTGACAGGGAACGTTGCCGCGATACTTAGTTCTACGGGTGATGCCTCATTCTCGATGGTCATCCGCGCAGCGTATGACGGACGCGCTATCATCACCAGCGATATCATATCCGGCCCTTTTTCATGGGTGACTAAATGCAAGTAGCAGCCGCGCAAGTTCCGCCGTTCCAGGACAGCGAAGACAAGATCTACGTCACGCGAGACACAATAATTATGCTGGACGGTGCGTCCGCGTTCACACAAGCTGGCATAAGCACATCTAACTATGCCGAATGCCTTGGGCAGAATCTGTGTAACATACTCGACGGGGAACTAGGAGTCAGCCTGCAAGCTGGCCTGGCGGCAGCTATCGATCAGACCAGCCGAGAGCTGCGCCTGTCCCGTGGCAGGTCCCCGTCGAGCACGGTCACCGTTGTCCGGCGTGTTGGCGACGTGGTCGAGTTCTTGCTCCTCGGTGATAATCTGATTGCCTTTCCGGATGTGACGGTGTCCGATGACAGGATTGCCCGAGTCGGGATAGAAGAGCGTCAGGAGTACCAGCGGCGTCTTACTTCCGGGACCGGGTACGATCGGACTCACAGAGCGGCAATGAGGGAGCTACAAAGGCGACAGGCGGCGAGCAGGAATCAGGAAGGAGGGTACTGGATCGCTGAGGCCGACCCCTCGGCAGCTGATCATGCAATCGTGGGACGCAGATCCCTCGCTCAGTCACCTTGGGCTGTTCTAGCCACAGACGGCGCGTACAAGACGATGGCGCATCTCGGACTAGACGACTGGAATGTGGTACGGGACGCCAACCGCGACGAACTAACGGGAATTCTGCACCAATGCCAGCAGTGGGAAGCGATTAGTGACCCAGATGGCCGTGAGCTACCTCGGGCAAAACGCCACGATGACAAAAGCCTGGCTACTATATTTTTCAGTGACTAGCGTCGGAACACGGTAGGGCGGGGGTCTCCGTCAAGCGACGGATCCTGCCTTGCGACGCCTGTGGGCGCGCTGGCGGCAGGCGCTGCTGCAGTAGCTTGGCAGCCGTCCGGACCCGGTTCCGACCGCCAGCGGGGCACTGCACTCCTTGCATGCGCGGGCCGCCGCACGCCGCAGCTTGGGCTTCTGTTTCCGTACCGCCTGCTTCGCCGTCACTGCACGGGCACCAGGCACAGCGACGCCTTTGGCGGAAGTTGGTGAGGCAAGGTCGGGACCCTCCTCGGCGGCGACAGGCGGGATAACCGGGGTCGCGTCGGCCACGAACGCCGCAAGCCACGGGAGCGCGATTTCCTGGTCAAGGCCAGCCTGCGGGCCGAGGTCCGCGGCCAGGGCCGCCAGGTCGGTAGGCACGGCGAGCTGCTGGCTGAACAGTTCCCGGAGTTTCTCCTTCTTGCGTAGCTGGTCGAGCTGGGCCGGGATGACGGCGGCCGCGCGCTGGTCGGCGGGCCTCAGGAACTGCGCGTAGTACTTCAAGGTGGTGGATCCCTCAGCGTGCCCGAGGCGGCCGGAGACCGTGTTGAGGTCGACGCCCGAGGCGAGCAGCTGCGTGGCGGAGAAGTGCCGGGTCTCCTTCAGTGAACTCCGGATTCCGACGCGGTCGGCGTAGACCCGGTACCGGTGGGTCATCGTGTCAGGGTTCCACGGCGTCTCCCCGAGGGGGTCCGGGGAGAAGACGAACGCGTCGGCCGGCACGTCCAAGCCGACGGCCGCCGCTCGTGCCCGTCGTCGGCTGAGGAAGCCGCCGACCAGCTCGCACGTGAGCGGGTCACCGGAAACGCGCCGCCCCTTGCCGTTCTTGGGCTTCTTCTCGATGTGCTCGCCCTTGGCAACGACGTAGTTCTTGCGGAACCAGAAGTCGAGGAGGGTGAAGTCGATTCTGTCTTCTCTCAGGCCGAGCAGTTCGCCGCGGCGGCCGCCGAGTGTGAACGCGGTCCAGCAGAAGAGCCCGAACTCCTCGTCCTCGGCGAAGGCCAGGTTGAGGAGGGCGGCCGCCTGCTCGGGTTTGGGCGGGTCCGGCTCATGGTCCCCGGAGCCGGGCATCGTGGCTCCCTCGGCGGGGTGCTCGTCGATCCACTTGTACCTCTTGGCGAGCGAGAGGGCGGCGGACACGATCGACAGGACCTTCAGCCTGGAGGACTCACCCAGGGGTCTGCAGCGATGCGGCGTGCACCGGGCGTCGCATGCGTGGGGGCGCGGGGTGCGGTGGTCCCTCAGCGGGCCGCACCGGGCGTCGCAGTTGTGCGGCTCGTCCGTGTGGTGCTCGGTTTTCGGCAGCATGGCGCAGATCCGGGAGCAGCGTGCGAGGTGGACGTTGAGCGCGTCGAGGGTCTCGGGGCCGATCGCGCGGGCCTTCTTGTCGGCAAGGACCGGGCGGATAATCCTCCGGATGTAGCTTTCGTGAGTGACCTTGGTCCTGGCCGCGAGAGGGGTCACCTGCATGTAGGTGTCGAGGACCGCGCCGAACAGGACGTTCCGGGCCGGGGTGCGGTGCCCCTCGGCCTTCTTCAGGAACTCTCCGAGCTTGATCGCGGCGGAAGTCTCGTCGGGGCAGGTCTCCCGGTAGCGGATCTCCTTGCGCGTGATCGGGTCAGTGCCCCCGTAGACGCTGACACGGTACGAGCCGCTTGGCAGTTGCTCTATGTGGCCCTTCGCCATGGAACCAAGGGTAGCCCCGGGAAGTCATCCGTTCCACTATCCGTTCCACGCGCAACGTTATGCCGGGTTCCAGACACGACAAAGACCCTGCCTTTTTACCAGGTCAGGGCCATTGTCATTACGGAGCCCCGTAACAGAATCGAACTGTTGACCTTCTCCTTACCATGGAGACGCTCTGCCGACTGAGCTAACGGGGCCTGCCGTGGTCACGAGCGACTTTCGTCGTTCACTGGCGTAGCAGAGAGCATAGCGCACCCGGGGGCGTGCCGGAGACGGGCCGGGGCGACTGTGGCCACGAA
>JAFMRC010000049.1:6140-21514 GCA_017354375.1 Nocardiopsaceae bacterium
CCACAGTCGCCCACAGCCTCCTAACGGGGTCAGTGGGTGAAGTCCGGCAGCGCCATGGTCTTGTCGTAGTCCGGACCCCAGTACCACTGCGTGGCGCTGGAACCGGGCACGATGTGAGGGACGCCGGTGGGGTCGGCGATCCAGTACCGGACCTTGTCCTGCATCTGGCCCGGCAGCGTGCCGATGGCGTCCTTCACCTGCTGCCACTCATCGAGCATCGTGTAGACAATGGCGACGGCGTGCGGCTGCGAGGTCAGCCGTTCCCTGACCCACTGCGCCGCAGTGCTGGGACTCGCGTTGCCCGGTTCGACGTCGAGCACCGATGCGCTCGGGTTGCTGCCGTTGACGTCGATCCACAGCACGTTGTGCCGTCCGCTCACATCCGCCGAGGATGCCTGGTAGTCGCCATCGGAGTAGACCGCGACCTGCTGTCCGGCGGGGAGAGTGGACGGGTGGATCGAGTCGTAGATGGTGTACGGCTTGGCAGGCTGTGGCGCGGGCGCCGGATGGCGCGGAGCAACCGGGAGGGATGCCACTGGCTTAGGCGGCGCCGTATGCTTCCGCGCAGCGGGCTTGCGCACCGCGGGCTTGCGCACCGCGGGCTGATCATGGGTCGCGGCGTCGTCCGGCGCGGGCGCGGCGTGGTCGGGTGCGGGCGCGGCGTGGGCCGGTTTGGACCTGGCGTGGCCCGGTTTGGACTCCGTGTGGTCCGGCGCGGGCGAGGAATGGTCCGGCGCGGGCGCGGCGTGTCGCACCGCAGGGGGCCGCCCCAGTGCGTGGAGAGCGTCCGGCTGGGACTGGCTCTGGCCCGCGCTGCCGGATGCGAATGGCAGGTTCCCGGTGACCGAGTTCGCGCTTTCGACCCCGGCCTTCGCCATGTGGTGGAGCGAGGAGGTCCACGGCTGTGCGCCACTGGTGGCGCTAGCGGCACCTACCCCGGTCGCCGCGGCGGCGATGGCCAGCGTCACGGAAGCACGGGTGCGGTATCGGGGGTTCTTCAGATACGCAGAAAGCGCTGAGTTGATACGGGGGAACAAGAGGTAACCCTTGGATCGGGCGCTGGGGGAGCGCTCGGCGGTCTCACCCGTTCACTGCCGACTCGGTAGAAGACCGTGGGGGACGGCAGGAGACGTGGACGTGCCGCGGGGCAAGGCGACTGTGTTACTCGTGAGCAACCATCACACGCCTGGGGTGATCATCTCTCGGGCGACTGTAACAGTCGATGACCAGCTGTTATGCCTGTTATCGCCACATCAAACTATGACGTGGATCACATTGCCACCAAAAGTCCCAGTAGTCACGGGAGTTTCACTGCCGGAGAATCTCCCGCCATATCGCCGCAAGAGGGAACCAAAGCGCCACCGGGATCGTCACAGCATCATGACAGCCTCGCCCCGTGACACGGATCGGCAACCAAGTGCCACGGGCCGACGATCAAGACGTTACTTCCTGGGTACCAGTGACGTTAGCGCCAGACGGCGGGTTTGGTGTCTAATGGTGGACGTACCGTCCAAACTTGGTGATATGCGTCTGATATAGCTACGCCGAACTGAAAACTCGTTCCGGACAAGCAACCAACAGGCAGAGGCAGGCCTTCATGCGCTTCCCGCACGTACGCCCAGCCGTCAGCCTCGCCGCAGGCGGCTTCCTCGTGGTCTCCGCGTCCAGCTTCGGCATTGTCGCGGCAGCCGCCTCTGGCCAGGCCGGAGAACCCGACGGTTCCGCCGCCATGCGGGCCGTAGCGCCGCAAGTTGGGCCAGCCGAAGCGGTACAGGCGCAGGGCCAGACGGCGCAGGCGCGGGCGCTGGCCGCTGGGGGCAGCGGCACCAGCGGCACCCGCGGCACCAGCCAGCAGTGCAAGCCGGTGACGGGCACGTCCACCAGCCCGCCTCCCAGCTCAGGCAGCCCGACCACCAGCCCGACTTCCTCCGCTTCCGGCAGTCCGACCACCAGTCCCACCGGCTCCGGTTCGGGCACGACCGGCTCCGGCAGCTCAACCCCGACCAGCCCGAGTCCCACCGGCTCCGGCTCGGGCACGACCGGCTCCGGGAGCTCCAGCCCCACCGCCTCTTCCAGCCCGAGCCCGAGCGGTTCTCCCACCCCGAGCCCCAGTTCCTCCAGCCCGAGCGCGAGCCCGAGCCCGAGCGCGACCAGTTCCAGCCCCAGCCCGAGCGCCAGTCCGAGTTCCTCCAGCCCGAGCCCGAGCAGTTCCGGCTCCACCACGTCGCCGTCACCGTCGTCTTCGTCGTCCGCGACGAGTACGCCGACACCCTCGGGCACGTCCAGCTCGGCCGCGACCAGCGACATGCTCGTCCCTGGGACAAGCAACCCGGCGGCGGGCAACTCGGAGCAAGCCGCCGGTACCCGCGAGGGCGGCAGCGCGCCCGTCATCGCGACACTGCTGGGCCTCACGCGGCCAGACGCCTCGTCGTCGCCCAGCCCTAGCCCCACCAGCTCCAGCCCGACCCCCACCCCAACCCCCAGCCCCACCAGCTCCAGCCCGAGCCCAAGTCCGAGCCCCACCCCCAGCCCCAGCCTGTGCGTCAGCCTGAAGCGCGACAAGGCGAGCGTCGAACGGGGCCACCCGGCCCAGTGGAACGTGAGCGTGTGGGCCGAGCATGGGACGGTCTCGGCTGTCAAGCTCGCGCTCAGCGCCTCCCCGTCAGGGCAGAAGCCAACGTTCAGCTTTGGCTGCGGCAAGGACGACGGCACGGCCTCGTGCACGCTCGGCGCGGTGGACTCGACATCATCGAAAAGGCAGATGGAGGCGCGGGTTACGGTTTCGAAGACGGCCACCTCCGTCAAGTCCGTGCGGCTGACCCTCACCGGCATGGGATCAAACGTCACGAAGAAACCGACGGTATCGGTGCCGATCGCGATCACCGCGCCAAGCACGTCGCCGTCCCCCTCGGGGTCGCCGTCACCCTCGCACTCCCACCCGGGCTCCGGCTCGGGATCCGGCTCGGGCGCAAGGACCCCCGCCCCGGAACCGGCGGGCGCTGGCCCGGTTCCGGGGGGCGGGCTCCCGGCGGGCCCGATTCCGGGGGGCGGGCTCCCGGGGGGAGCGACATCCACTCTGCCGGCGGGCGGGTTCCCCTTCCCCAACGGCGGGCCGACGCTGCGTCCGGGCGGAAACGCCTCCTCGCTGTTCCCCACGCTCAATCCGTCCGCGGGTGCCAATCCCCCGCAGCCGACGGGTCACGGCAGTTCCCGCGCCCGGACCGTCGCGGACACGCTGCCGGCTGACGCGTCGGTAGCGGGCGCCCAGTACGCCGGCCTTGGCGCGCTCGCGCTGGCCTTCATCCTGGCGGTCACCCGGCTGTCCATCCGCCGCCGCCAGACGCCCAAGCCCGACGCCAGCAGCTCGAATTAGGCGCGCACCTGCGAAACCGCGGCTGATTTCCAGTACCCCGCTACTGGAAATCAGCCGCAATCATGCGAGACATCGTTGTCAGCCCCGAGGAGCCGCGAGGAGGCACGAGGCCCACGAAGACCAGCGGAGCTTGTTACTTCGCGGCGTGCTCCAACTACTTCGCCACGTGCTCTAGGTGCGGGCGCGCGGCTTCCATGGTGGCCGCGAGCTTCGCCGGGGTCATCGTCGGGGAGACCATGTCACCGAACGTGTCATTGTCGAACCACACGCACATCGAGACGCTGCTGCCGTTGACGGTGGCGATGGCGCACGCCGCTTCACCGCCCATCTTGCCAGTGGGCACGGTGTGCGCCTTCCCTTGCTTGTACGTGTTCTCGAAGTCGGCCACGGACGTCGACGGGTCGCTGTTGGCCAGGTTGCCGCCGACGAACATGTAGGTCTGCGGGCTGCTGCCGATCCCGGAGCTTCCCTGCTGGTAGACGCCGGACTTCACGTTGGAGGCCTGGCCGCCGGTGCTGTGGATGATGCCGTCGCGCAGGTTACCGACCTTCATCTGCTGCTCGAGGCTGGGCTTTTCCGTGTAGCCGGCGACCTCGCTCGGCGTGGAGATAACGTGCGCGGGGCCGCTGGGGCCGGAGAACACGAACTTCATCAGCACGCCTCCGATCGCGCCGGACGCGACGACGGCGATGGCCCCCAGCGCCATCCACTGGCGCCTGTCATTGCTGCGCCCGCGGCGCTTGCCGACCGCGCGCCGGGACCCGGTCCGGATCGCGGTCCGGGTCCCGGTCCGCGTCGGCGCGTCCTGCGGATCCCGGGTGAACGCGGCGGGCGCGTCCTGCGCGTCCGCGCTGTCCAGCTCGGTCAGGTCATCGTCTAGCTCGGCCAGGTCACCGAACCGCTCGGGCAAGCCATCATCCAGCTCGGCAAGGTCGCCGTACTGCTCGAAGGAAGGATCGAAGGAGGGTTCGAACGAAGGCTCGTCAGCCCAGCTCACCGGCTGCTCTTCGGCCGGTGCCACCAGGTCGGCACCGACCGGTGCCGAAAGCAGGCCGGCGCTGACCGCGCGGAACTCCGTCTCCGGCGCCAGCGACCGCATCCCGTCGGCGCTGGTCTGATCGAACTGGTCGCCGTACTGGTAGTCCTCGACGGCCGGCATGTCGAACCGGGTCTGGGTCAGCTTGGGCCGTCCGGAAAACCCCGGGTCATCGGGGAGATCCTCGCGGGCCGGCCAGACATGGTCCAGCCTGGAGGCACTGACGTCATCGACGGCGGGCATGTCGAACCGCGTGCTGCCGTGCCGCGGCGAGCTCGAACCGGGCCGCTCGCCGAGCGCTCGCATGTCGGTACGGGTGCCGGAGCGACGCGGCTCGTCGTCCACCGCGGGCATGTCGAACCGCGTGCTGCCGCGCCGGTCGTCGCCACCCTGGGAACCGGAATACCGCCGGTCGTCGTATCCCGGGGAATCGGCGTACCGCGGGTCGTCGTACGAAAGCCGGTCGTAGCCCGGCTGGTCGTAGTCGATGTCGGGGAACTCGCCGGTGCCGATGATGCCGGACAGGTCGTAGCCAGCGCCGGCGACGCCGGGCCTCGACAGCTCAGACCCGTTGTAGTCGCCCGGACTGTACGCCGACGGCGTGCCCCCGGCCGGGCCCCGGCTGTGCTTTCCCGACCCCAGACTGCGTCCAGGGTAGACCGACCCCTCGTCTTCGTACCGCAGCGGCTGACTGTAATCCCACGGCTGGTGGTAGATATCCGGCGCGTAGCCGCCGCCGTACGGAGCGGAGGACTCCACGACGCCGCGGACGGTCTGGGTGCTCGCGATGCCCGTGTCCTGTGACGACGGGCCGTCGTAGCGGGCGTTGCTGTACCCGGGATCCCCGTAGCCGAACGATTCGATGCTCGACGCGGTGTACCCGCCAGCGGGCGGCTCACCGCCGAGCGGCGCGGGCGCGTAAGGGTGCGTTCCGGCTGGCCCTGCAGGGGCAATCGAGCCGGGGGGCTCGACGGCGCGTGGCTCAACGACGGGCGGCTCAACGGCATGCAGCCCGGCGGCGTACGGATCCATGCCGTGCGCCGGGTAGCCGTAGTCCCGTCCCCCGTTGCCGTGACCCATGTTCCCATGGCCCGTATTACCCGGGCCCCCGTTGCCATGGGTCTCGTTGCTCCCAAGGGCGGGATACCCGTCGGGCCAGGATTCGGCCGGGCCGTACGCCTGCCGCTGGCTGGCGAGCGTCCCGGTTCCCTCCTGGGTGTGCGGCCATCCGCTCCTCATGTGGCGGTCACCTCGTCGTTTGGGGATACCTTCGGTTCAGCAAGGTCACAACATCATCTCGACAAATACTCATCTTCGCCACCAGAACGACCATTTCAGTTCCCCACGTTTCCGAAATTTCAGTTGAAACATGTCGAAAAATGGACATCGATCCACTGTAAGGCCGCTCACATTGACACCCAGCGTGCCGCCGCATGCACATTCGGCGTAACCCTCCGGCGCGGTTGTTCCGCGGCAACTCCGCCCAGTAGCCTCGCTGCCATGCGCTATCTCGTGCGAGAGCGGATCTTCTCCATAGGAAACGACTTCTGGATCGAAGACGAGCAGCGAAACCGCCCCTTCTACGTCGACGGGAAGGCGCTGAGCCTGCGCGAAGCCTGCGAGCTCAGGGACGCCAACGGCAACCTGCTCACCCGCATCCACAAGAAGCTGCTGGCCATACGGGACACAATGACGATCGAGGGGGCCGACGGCCAGGATCTCGCCAAGGTCCGCCCCGCGTTCTTCTCTCCGATCAGGCACCGGTACGAGGTCGATCTGGCCGATGGCCAGCGCCTAGAGGCCCTCGGCAGCTTCACCGACAAGAACTGGGAACTCACCAGCGCCGACGGGCAGGTCGTCGGGCGGGTCTCCCGGCACTGGTTCCGCATCCGGGACACCTACGGCGTGGAGGTGGCGCCGGGCGTGAGCGACCCGCTCGTCATCTCGATCGCGGTCTGCATCGACCACATCCATGAAGACAAGGTCCGCGAGCACGAACAGCACGACCACTAGGCGCGCCCGGTCACTGGCCGGGGCTCCCATCATCCATAACGGGTAGTGGCGCCTCCCCAGCGTCCTCCTGCTCCTGGACGTCAGGAGAGAGTGGCGGCGGGGGAGCCGCCGCGATCCGTTCGGGAAAATCTTCCTCAGCCGACTGCGGGGCCTGCTCGGTCGCCCACCCCGCCCAGTCGGCCTGCGCGGCGGCCAGCCGCAGGCCGTTTTCCAGGACGATGCGTCCGTAGGCGTCGAAGCTGGTGTCGTCCCAGTCGATGCTGGCCTCCAGCCGCCGGAGGGTGTCCAGGTAGGCGCGGGCGCGGGCGGCCTCCTTCTCTAGGTATGCCCTGGCGTCGGCGGGCGGGAGCACCCACAGGAAGAAGACGCGCAGCAGCGCCTCGTTGCGAACGCCGCGGCCGGGATCGGTCTGGGTGAGCCACCGAATCAGCTCGGCGTGCCCGGCCGGGGTGATGGCGTACTGCTTGCGACCGCGCGGGCCGGCCGGGCCGGCGCTGATCAGGCCGGCGTCGGCCAGGCTGTTCAGCTCGGCGTAGAGCTGGCTGGGCGTGGCGTGCCAGACGAACGACAGCGACCGCTCGAACAGTTTTCGCAGGTCGTAGCCGCTGGCCGGGCGGCGGGCGAGCAGGCCGAGCAGGGCGTGCCTGAGAACCATGAGCATCAGTCTGGCACAATGAGCATCGATACTCCAAAATTGACCGGTCAAAAGTGGAGTATTCTTGCCACCACAGATGAGTCCTGGCGTACCGAGGAGCACCGTCATGATGTACCTGAGAGGCTTCCTTCCCTGGATCGTGCTGGCCGTCGTGTCGTCCTTCGCCGGCCAGGGGACCGCCATGGCCGCCGCGCTCGTGACGTGCCTGCTCGTGCTGGCCGCCCGCGGCCGGGCCACCCGGACCGACCTGCTCGGGCTGGCCACCCTCGGCTATTTCGCCGTGATGACCGCGGTGGCCTTCGCGGCCCCGCACGCGATCCCGGACTCGTGGACCGGGCCGCTCTCCATCGGCGTGCTCGGCCTCGTGTCCTGGGTGTCGCTGGCCGTCCGCCAGCCGTTCACCCTGCACTTCGCGCGCCAGCAGACTTCGTCCGAGTTCTGGAACCACCCGGTCTTCTACCGGATCAACGCGGTGATCACCGCCGTGTGGGCGGCCAGCTTCACCCTCACCGCGATCGCGTACGCGGCGGCCGAGGCCGTCGCGTCCAGGCCCACCGCCCTGGAGATCGTCCTCGAGGTCGCCGGGTTCGCCATACCCGCCTTGTTCACCGCCCGCTACCCTCAGCACGCTCGCGCGCGGCTGACCACCGATGCAAAGGCTTAATAAACCTTAAGATATTGCTAAGATCTGCCATATGGCGCTATGCGAGTGGTACCGAACCCCACTTTCCCCGGATGCTCCAGCGCCCTTCCCCTCACCTGGCAGGACAAGGCATGGCGAAGCACATCTCCGGAACGGTGCGGTTCTCCGTGGAGAGCTTGCTGTACTACGCGCCGAAGATCGCCACAACCGGCGACACCCTCAACACCTCCGTGACCACGGCGGTAAATCAGCTGAGCGCCCTAGGCGACTTCTACGGCGACTCCTGGCCGGACCAGCCGTTCCGGGAGACCTACCCCCGCGCCCAGTACGCGATACTGCTCATCGCGAAGCAGCTGGCGGCCGAGATCCAGGGCATCGGCGGCGGCATCGAGCAGATGGCCCGGACCTACGGCATCGCGGAGAATCAGAACACCGCGGACGTGAACCGGATCCAGCAAAATCAGGACCAGACCGCCCAGGCCATCCACGGCACGGGCGGCATCGATCCGCCGCCTGACGCGCCCCCGCACTTTAAGGCCCCGCCGCCATCGAAGCCCCTGGTGGTCCCGCACCCGAAACCGGAATCATCGCCGCATCCCGTCCCCACGCCGACGCCGACTCAGACGCCAACGCCAACTCAGTCGCCCACGCCGGTGCCGACGCCCCAGTCGCCGCCCCAGGCACCGCCCGGGACGCACCCGACCCACTGGCACCGGCCCCACGTCAACTACCTCCTCGGCCCGTGGCCGAGCGGCGACCCCGACCGCATGGACGAGGCCGCCAGCGCCTGGGGCAAGCTCATCACGGCCCTCGACACCGCGTGGACGGACCTGCGGCGCTACACGGCCTACATCACGGCCGACACGCAGGGCCCGGCCGCCGACGCCTTCACCGACTACGTGGACGGACTGACCGGCACCAGCCACGGCGCGCTGACCCGCGCCATCCAGACCACCCAGGACCTGCACGACGTCTGCGTCCACCAGGCCACGGAGATCCGCAGCCTCAGGCACACGATCGAGATGACCGCCGCTGAAGTGACCGCCGCCTTCGTCATCGGCCAGGTCGTCTCGGCCTTGACGTTCGAATCCACCCAGGCGATAAGCGACGCCATCGACGCGAGTATCCTGTCCAGGCTCACCGACTATGCCGCGGTGGCCTTCGAAGACGGGACGCGGGCCGCGAAGATCATCAAAACCGCGGCCTCCGCCCTGAGGACGGCCCTGAAGGCGGGGATCAAGGGCGGTCTGAATGGCGGCATCGCGGGGTTTGCCACTTGGGGGGTCGATAATGCCATTGACCAGGCTTTCGGAAACAAAGCGGATCCATGGGACCTCAAGCAGCTTGGGGAAGACATCGGGGCCGGCGCCATCGGCGGCATTGCCGGCGAGACCGCCGCGGCGGCGTCGCAGAAGCTGATCAGCCTCGGTAAAGCGCTCGCGCACAGCGACAGTGCGACGTCAGCGACGCTCCTGTCCCTTGGCCACCAGCTCGACAGTGGGAGCATCAGCGTCTCGACGGCTAACGCCACCCTGTCGACACTGCTCTCGAAGGGAAAAATCACTCCCACCGATGTGATCAGCGGCTCGGTCGCGAACCGGTTCAATAGCGCGCTCACCAAGCACCTATCTCAGTAGACCAGCGGCTCACGAGCCGGCCTCGGCGACCAGGGCCGCGACGGTTCGCCGGGCACCGTCCGTCGCGAGTCGCTCAAGGTGCCCGGTGAGCAGTTCCCGGAACTCGGCCGACTCCGACAGCGAGCCGAACACGTCCCGGATCCCCAGCAGCGCGTCGACCACGGCGCCCGCCGATGACGCCGAATCGTCACCGGCGCCGGCGGCGGCGAGTCGTTCGGAGAAGACCCCGGCCAGCGGGTCATCGACTCCGAAGGCCGCCCCGGTATCCGACCGCCGCGTCCACACGTGCCGCATCCAGGCGGCGACCGCGAGCCCCGCCCACACCGGGGTTTCGCCGGCCGCCAGCCGGTCGGACGCGGTACCGAGCAGCCGTTGCGGCAGCTTCTGGCTGCCGTCCATCGCGACCTGCGCGCACCGGTGTCGCAGCGCGGCGTTCCGGAACCGGCGCAGCACCGATTCCGCGTACCGCTCCGGTTCCATCCCGTCCGGCGCGACGACGGTGGCAGCGGCGTCGGACAGCATCAGCGAGCGCGCGAAGGCGGCGAAAGCGTCGTCAGGCGACAGCACGTCCGCGATGAACTCGTGCCCGGCCAGCCCGCCGAGGTACGCGAGCGCCGAGTGCGCCCCGTTCAGCAGCCGCAGCTTTACCTTCTCATAGGGGGCGACGTCGGGAACCAGCTGCGCGCCCGCCTTCTCCCACGACGGCCGCGGCCCGGCGAACGAGTCCTCGATGACCCACTGCGTGAACGGTTCCGCGACCACCGCGCCGAGGTCGGCCAGGCCGATCAGGGAGGCGACCTCCGCGCGGTCGGCGTCCGTCGCGGCGGGCACGATCCGGTCCACCATCGTGGCGGGGAAGGTAACGTTCGCCCGCATCCAGTACCACAGCGACTCCATGCCGTAGGCGACGGAGGCGGGGCAGGCACCGGGAGCGGCGCGCCCGGCGGCCTCGGCGGCCAGGTAATCCATCACCAGCCCGCGCACCGTCGGCCCGTTGGACGGCAGGTTGTCGCAGCACAGCACGGTAACCGGCCCGGCGCCGGCGGCGAAGCGTGCCTTCAGCCCCGACACCAGCTGCCCGATCACGGTGCGGGCCGGCCGCCCGGCCAGGTCGGCGGCGATCTCCGGGTCGCCGGTCCGTATCAGCCCGGTGGCCGGGTCATGCCGGTACCCCTTCTCGCTGACCGTGAGGCTGACCACGCTGACCTCCGGATCGGCGATCCGGGCCGCGACCGCCCCGGGGTCGGCCCCCGCGTGCAGCACCTCGCGCACCGCCCCCATCACCCGCGGCCTGGCCTCGGCCCCATCGCGCACCAGCAGCGTGTACAGCCCGTCCTGCGGCGCGAGCTGCTCCACCACTCGCGCGCTGCGCTGGGTCACCCCGCAGATTCCCGCCTCGCCGCACTCCTCGGTGTAAAAGGCCTGGTGCGCGCGGTGGAACGCGCCGATCCCCAGGTGCACGACGCTGACCCTCCGCGCCCGCGGATCGACGGCCGGCCGGCAGGACCCCGGCACCCGGTGCAGGTCCGCGAGGCTCAGGCGCCCTCTCATGCCGAACGGATCTTCGCGCCTGCTCAATACACGGCCCCGAGCTGCCAGGGGGTGAACTCTTCCTCGCCGAATCCGAGCCGCTCGCTGGCCGTCCGCTGGCCGGAGGCGGTGGCCAGGACGAGGTCGAAGATCCGCTGGCCCATCTCCTGGACTCCCGCGTCGCCGTCGGCGATCTCGCCGCAGTTCACGTCCATGTCCTCGCTCATCCGGCGGTAGGTGTCGCTGTTCGTGCACAGCTTTATGCTCGGCGTCGGCTTGCAGCCGAAGACCGACCCGCGGCCGGTGGTGAAGCACATCACCTGCGCCCCGCCGGCCACGATGCCGGTCACGGACACCGGGTCGAAGCCCGGGGTGTCCATGAAGACGAAGCCGGACTCGGTGACCGGCTCGGCGTAGGAGTAGACCGCGCGCAGCGGGGTGGTGCCGCCCTTGGCCGCCGCCCCGAGGGACTTCTCCGTGATCGTGGTGATGCCGCCCTCCTTGTTGCCGGGCGAGGGATTGGCGTCCAGGGTGCCGCCGTTGGCCGCGGCGTACCTCTCCCACCAGGCGATCAGTTCCCTGACCGCGTTCCCGACCGCCGGGGTCACGGCCCGGTTGATGAGCAGGTGCTCGGCGCCGTAGATCTCCGGCGTCTCGCCGAGGACCGCGGTGCCGCCGTAGCCGACGAGCAGGTCGACGGCGGCGCCGAGCGCCGGGTTGGCGGTGATGCCGGAGTAGCCGTCGGACCCGCCGCAGTTCAGCCCGAGGATCAGCCTGCTGACGGGTACCGGGACGCGGCGGGCGGCGTCCGCGGCGGGCAGCAGCTTGGCCAGCTCGTCCAGGCCCTTCCGGACGGCCGCGGTGGTGCCGCCCGCCTCCTGGATGGTGAACTCGGAAACGGGGTTCGGCCCGGTGGCGAGCTTCAGGTCCGAGAGCTGGTTGACCTCGCAGCCGAGGCCGATGCCCAGGATGCCGGCGAAGTTCGGGTGCTCGGCGTAGCCCTGCAGCGTCCGGCGCAGCAGGTCGGGACCCTCTCCGGCCTCGGCCATGCCGCACCCCGTGCCATGGGTGAGCGCCACCACGCCGTCGACGTGCGGGAAGTCGGACAGGCGGCGCTCGGCCTCGCGGGCGACCAGCTTGGCCACGGTGGCCGAGCAGTTCACCGACGTGACGATGCCGATGTAGTTCCGGGTACCGACCCGCCCGTCGTCGCGGACGAACCCGTCGAAGGTGGGGACCGGGCCGTCGGCCACGGGCGCCCCGTCGCCCGCGTGCACGTCGAACGCGGAGTCGCCCTGTAGCTCGGGGGCGAAGCGGAGGTTGTGGACGTGGACGTGATCTCCGGCCGCGATCGGGGCCGACGCCGCCCCGATCACCTGCCCGTACTTGCGGACGGGCGCGCCCTCGGCGACGTCCCGCAGCGCGACCTTGTGCCCGCGCGGCACCGGCCCGCCTTCGTCAAGGACGATCCCGACGTCATCCCCGGCCGCCAGGGTAAGCACATTCTGCATGTCACGCTCCCATCCTTCTTGCTGTTATCACACGCGGGGGCATCAATCGAGGCGGTAGGCGCGCTTGGGGAGGTGGTAGGCGAGGTCGGCGGCGGTTTCGGCCGCCTCATCGGCCGGGAGGCGGTGCTCGGCGACCAGGTGGGCGAGGAAGCCGCAGTCGATCCGGCGGGCCACGTCGTGCCGGACCGGGATGGACGGGAACGCCCGGGTGTCGTCGGTGAACCCGACCGTGTTGTAGAAGCCGGCCGTCTCGGTGACCAGCTCGCGGTACCGGCGCATGCCGTCGGGGCTGTCGTAGAACCACCACGGCGGTCCCAGGTACAGGGCCGGGTACACGCCGGCCAGCGGCGCCAGCTCCCGGGAGTAGGCCGTCTCGTCCAGCGTGAACAGCACCAGCCGCAGCCGCGGGTCGTCGCCGAACGCGTCGAGCAGCGGCCGCAGGCCGCGCACGTAGTCGGTCGGCATCGGGATGTCCCCGCCCACGTCCTTGCCCAGCTCCGCGTACAGCTTCCGGTCGTGGTCGCGCAGCGACCCCGGGTGCAGCTGCATCACCAGGCCGTCGTCTACCGACATCCGGGCCATCTCGGTCATCATCTGCGCCCGGAACAGCTCGGCGTCGTCCGCGTCGACGTTGTCCCTGGAGGCGTCGTCCCGGAGCCGGTGGTACAGCCGGGCCGCCTCGGCCAGTTCGAGATCGGCCGTCCCGGCGGTGGGCACCCCGTGGTCGGTGGCGGTCGCCCCCGCGGCCTTGAACTCCTCGCGCCGCCGGGCTAGTGCCTCCAGGTACCCGGTCCAGGTCCCGATGTCGGCCCCGGTCATCGAACCCAGCGTCTCCACCGATTCCAGCCAGTCGGGCCGGTCCGGATCGGTGACCGCATCGGGGCGGAAGGTGGGGATGACCCGCACGCCGTCCAGCTCGCCCGCGAGCTTCTCGTGGTGCTCCAGGGTGCCCGTGGCCGCATCGGTGGTGGCGAGCACCTCCAGGCCGAAGCGGCGCAGCAGTGCCCGGGGACGGAATTCAGGCGCGAGTATCCGTTCGGTCAACTCGTCGTAGACCTGATCGGCCGTCGCGGGCCCGAGCGGGGTCGTCACGCCGAAGATCTCGGCGAGCGACTGTTCCAGCCACCCCCGGCTCGGGGTTCCGCGGAACAGGTACCAGTGATCGCAGAACGTCCGCCAGGCTTCCCGGTCCGAGACGTGCACCGTGCCCGAACGGTCGGGGACGCCGAGCGACCGAGGGTGAATGCCCTGGCTGTAGAGCATCCGGGTCAGGTAGTGGTCGGGGGCGACGAACAGCGCGGCCGGGTTGGGCAGCTGCTCGTCGTCGGCCAGCATCTTCGGGTCCACGTGCCCGTGCGGGCTGAGCAACGGCAGGTCACGGACCTGTTCGTACAGTTCGCGGGCGATCGCCCGGGTCGAGGGGTCGGCGGGGAAGAGGCGGTCCGGATCTACCATCGAACTCCTTACCAGTCATGCACCGTGCCGTCGGCGAGCCTGTTCACCGGCAGGTAGGCGGGCTCGTAGGGGTACCTCGCGGCCCGCTCGGTGTCTATCCTCACCCCGAGGCCCGGTTCGTCGCCAGGGTGCAGGTAGCCGTCGTCGAACCGGTAGGCGTGCGGGAAGACCTCGTCCACGAGCGGCTCGTGGCGCATGTGCTCCTGGATGCCGAAGTTCGGGATCGCCAGGTCCAGGTGCGTGGCGGCGGCCATCGTGACCGGCGAGACGTCGGTGGGGCCGTGCGAGCCGGACTTGACGCCGTACAGCTCGGCGAGGGCGAAGATGCGCTTGAGGTGGGTGATGCCGCCCGCGTGCACCGCCGCGACGCGGATGTAGTCGATGAGCCGCTCGCGGATCAGCCGCTCGCAGTCGAAGATGGAGTTGAACACCTCGCCGATCGCCAGCGGCGTCGTGGTGTGCTGGCGGACCAGCCGCAGCGCCTCCTGGTCCTCGGCCGGGGTGACGTCCTCCAGCCAGAACAGGTCGTAGGGCTCAAGATCCCGGCCGAGCCGCGCCGCCTGGATCGGGGTGAGCCGGTGGTGGGCGTCGTGCAGCAGCGGCAGGTCCGGGCCGAAGCGCTCCCGCACCTTCTCGAAGACGCCGGGGATGTGGCGCAGGTAGGCGCCGGTGTCCCAGGTCTCCTCGCTGGGCGCCGCGCCGCGGCCGGCCGGCTCGTAGCGCCCGGACGAGACCCCGGGGCCGGCCCCGTAGATCTTCCCGAGGCCGGGGACCGCGGACTGGATCCGCACCGCGCGGTAGCCGAGCTCGAGGTGCCGCTCCACGGAGTCGAACAGCTCGGGGATGTCCGAGCCGCTGGCGTGGCAGTAGACGAGCACGCCGTCCCGGGACGCCCCGCCGAGCAGCTGGTAGACGGGCAGCCCCGCGACCTTCCCCTTGATGTCCCACAGGGCCATGTCCACCGCGGCGATGGCCGCCATCGTGACGGGGCCGCGCCGCCAGTACGCGCCCTTGTAGAGGTACTGCCAGGTGTCCTCGATTCGATGCGGATCCCGGCCGATGAGCAGGGGAGCGACGTGGTCGCGCAGGTAGCTGGCCACCGCCAGCTCCCGGCCGTTGACGGTCGCGTCGCCGAGGCCGGTCACGCCGTCATCGGTGGTGACCATCAGCGTGACGAAGTTTCGTCCCGGGCTGGTGATGATCACCTGGGCGTCGCTGATCTTCATAGGTGATACCTCATCCATCGCTGCCCAGGCGGGCGTCATAAAGTTGCCGGGGAAGTTGTCGGGAAAGTCGTCGGGATCCGGGAGGTAACGATGACTGATGTTCTCGCCGCAGTCAACGCCGCGAGGCTGATCCCGGTGGTGGTGATCGACGACGCGAAGGCCGCGGTACCGCTCGGTTCGGCGCTCAAGCGCGGCGGCCTGCGCTGCGCGGAGATCACGCTGCGCACCCCGGCGGGCGAGGCGGCGCTGCGGGAGATGGCCGCCGACCCGGACCTGGTGGTCGGCGCCGGCACGG
>JAFMRC010000454.1 GCA_017354375.1 Nocardiopsaceae bacterium
ACAAGCGCGGCGTTCGCGACTGACCGTGCTCTCCGGGCCCTCCGGGGTCGGCAAGAGCACGGTCGTCGCGGAACTCCGCCGGCGTAGCCCGGAGACCTGGATTTCGGTTTCGGTAACGACCCGAAGGCCTCGTCCGGGAGAAGTAAACGGCCGTGAATATCACTTTGTGGATGAGGCCGACTTTGACCGCATGGCGGCCGCCGGGGAACTCCTCGAGTCAGCGGAGTTCGCCGGCAACAAATACGGCACCCCCCGCGCGCCGGTGGAGCGGAGGGTCGAGCGGGGGCTGCCCACCCTCCTGGAGATCGACATCGTCGGCGCCCGCCAGGTCAAGCGCGCGATGCCGGAGGCGCTGCTCGTGTTCCTCGAGCCGCCCTCCTGGGAGGAACTGGTGCGACGGCTCACCGGCCGCGGCACCGAGTCCCCGGACGTCGTCGAGCGACGGCTCACCGCGGCCAAGGACGAGCTCGCCGCCGCGGCGGAATTCGACGTCACGCTGGTGAACACGTCCGTCGAGGAAGTTTGCCGGCAGATGGTAACGTTGATTAACAGCAATCAGTGAGGAAGGCGACGCGTGGCAGGGACTCCGGCCGCTGAAGGCATCATTAACCCGCCGATCGACGAGCTGCTTGAGGTCGTCGATAGCAAGTACCAGCTCGTGATCATGGCGGCGAAGCGGGCACGCCAGATCAACGCGTACTACTCGCAGCTCGGCGAGGGCCTGCTGGAGTACGTGGGCCCGCTCGTCGAGACCAAGGTCCAGGAGAAGCCGCTGTCGATCGCGCTGCGCGAGGCCAACGACAAGCTGCTGAAGGTCGAGCGGACCGAAGCCGCGCAGTAGCACGGCGGACCCGCGGGAACACGCAGGCATCATGTCGCGCGTCATCCTCGGCGTCGGCGCCGGCATCGCCGCGTACAAGGCCTGCGAGCTGCTGCGGCGGCTGCGGGAGGCCGGGCACCAGGTTCGCGTGATCCCCACCGGTGACGCGCTCCGCTTCGTGGGCGCGCCGACGTGGGAAGCGCTGAGCGGCGAGCCGGTGGCCACCGACGTGTGGACAAGCGTCGAGGAGGTTCCGCACGTCAGGCTCGGCCAGGGCGCCGACCTGGTCGTCGTCGCCCCGGCGACCGCTGACCTGCTCGCCCGGGCCGCCGCGGGGATGGCCTCGGACCTGCTCACCGCCACGCTGCTCACCGCCCGCTGCCCGGTGATCTTCGCTCCGGCGATGCACACCGAGATGTGGGAGCACCCGGCGACCCAGGCCAACGTGGCGACCCTGCGGGCACGAGGCGCCATCGTGGTCGATCCCGCGGCGGGCCGTCTGACCGGCTCCGACAGCGGCCCCGGCCGCCTCCCCGAGCCCGCGGCCCTGTTCGAGATCGCCGAGCAAACCCTTTCATCCCTAACGGATCGGGCCGGCTCCCTCGCCTCCCGCCGCGTCCTCATCTCCGCCGGGGGCACCCGGGAGGAACTCGACCCGGTCCGGTTCCTCGGGAACTGGTCGACCGGCCGCCAGGGCTACGCCTTCGCCCGCGCCGCGGTCGCCCGCGGCGCCGAGGTGACGGTGGTGGCCGCGAACGTGGAGCTACCGGATCCGGCCGGGGCGAAGGTGATACCGGTGGTGTCGGCACGGGAGATGCACGCGGCCATGCTCGCCGAGGCCCCCGGCGCCGACATCGTCGTCATGACCGCCGCCGTCGCGGACTACCGTCCGGTAACCCGCAGCGAGCGGAAGATCAAGAAGGAGGCCGGGCCGCCGTCCCCGGTTGAGCTGACGGAGAACCCGGACATCCTCGCGGACCTGGCCGCGCGTCGCGCCCAGAGCGGGCCGGCGGCGCAGGTGGTCGTCGGGTTCGCCGCCGAGACCGACACGGATCCCGACGCGGCCAGGGCGAAGCTAGCGCGCAAGGGGTGCGACTTCCTCGTCGTGAACCAGGTGGGGAACGGCCTGGGGTTCGGTACCGGGGACAACGAGGCGGTGGTGCTCGGGGCCGACGGGTCTTCCGCGGTGATCGGCCGCCGCTCCAAGGACGCGCTCGCGGCCGCGGTACTGGACCTGGCCGCCGCCCGTATCTTTCCCTGACGGCGCCGCTCATCTTCTTGATGGCACTGTCCTTCCAGCGCGCTGTTCCTCCCGTCGGCGCTGCTCAATTGGCTGAGCTGCGGCACCGAGTGCCGTAGTCCAGATAAACTCTGCCGAGTCATACGCGACTTACGGATGGAGAACTACGTGGCCCGTAGGCTGTTTACCTCGGAGTCGGTTACCGAAGGTCATCCCGACAAGATGGCCGACCAGATCAGCGACGCGATCCTGGACGCCATGATCAAGGACGACCCCGACAGCCGGGTCGCGGTCGAGACACTGATCACGACCGGTCAGGTCCACGTGGCGGGCGAGGTCACCACCAAGACCTACGTCGACATCCCGGGGATCATCCGCGAGAAGATCCTCCAGATCGGGTACGACTCCTCGGCCAAGGGCTATGACGGGGCGTCCTGCGGCGTGTCCGTGTCGATCGGCTCGCAGTCGCCGGACATCGCCCAGGGAGTGGTGGACGCGTTCGAGTACCGCGAGGGCGAGGGCGCCGACGACTACGACCGGCAGGGCGCCGGCGACCAGGGCCTGATGTTCGGCTACGCCTGCCGTGACACACCCGAGCTGATGCCGCTGCCGATCATGATGGCGCACAAGCTGGCCCGCCGGCTGTCCGAGGCGCGCCGCTCCGGCGCCGTCCCCTACCTGCGCCCGGACGGCAAGACCCAGGTGACCGTGGAGTACTCGGGCGACAAGCCGGTGCGGCTCGACACGGTCGTGGTGTCCAGCCAGCACGCGCCGGACATCAACCTGAAGGAACTCCTCACCCCGGACGTCAAGGAGTACGTCGTCGATCCGCTGCTGCGCGAGCTCGACATCGACACCGGCGGGTACCGGCTGCTGGTCAACCCGACGGGGCGGTTCGAGATCGGCGGGCCGATGGGCGACGCCGGCCTCACCGGTCGGAAGATCATCATCGACACCTACGGCGGCATGGCCCGCCACGGCGGCGGCGCCTTTTCCGGAAAGGATCCGTCGAAGGTGGACCGCAGCGCCGCATACGCGATGCGCTGGGTGGCCAAGAACGTGGTCGCGGCGGGCCTGGCCGACCGGTGCGAGGCCCAGGTCGCCTACGCGATAGGCAAGGCCAAGCCAGTCGGCCTGTTCGTGGAGTGCTTCGGCACCGAGAAGGTGTCGGCGGAACGGATCCAGGACGCGGTCTCGCAGGTCTTCGACCTCCGGCCGCGAGCGATCATCGCGGCCCTGGACCTGCTGCGCCCGATCTACTCCCAGACCGCGGCGTTCGGGCACTTCGGCCGCAGCGAGCCGGACTTCTCCTGGGAGCGCACCGACCGCGCCCCGCAACTGCGCGCCGCCGCCGGCCTCTGAGCCCGTTAGCCCGCGGGACGGGCGCCCCGCCCCACGCGCCGCGCCACCCCCCGCCCAACGTGCCGCGCCACCCCCGCCCAACGTGCCAAGCGCGCACTCGGGCCGGCTAGAACGAGCCCAAACGCGCACTCGGTCCGAAGAGGGTGGCGGGGGCGGGGGTTACGCGGGGGGGCGACGCGACGGGACCACCGCCTCTTCCGCGTGCCAGGTGCGCGTTTGGGTCGGCTAGAGGCAATGCTGGGGAGTTAAGGGTTCCAGCGGCGTGTCAAACGGGGACCAACGGCTCTCCTGATTCAGCAGTCCTGGGCAACGGAGGCCCGGTAAGACGGATGTCGACCAAAACGACCCGTGT
>JAFMRC010000204.1:0-2197 GCA_017354375.1 Nocardiopsaceae bacterium
GTTCCGACGCCAGCGGCCAGTCCGGCTCCGGTGCCAGCGGCCAGGGTGGTCAGGGCGGCGAGGGGCGCCGTGGTGACCGGCGCCGGAACGGACGCCGGGACGACCAGCAGTCCGACGGCGGGCGTGACCGCCGCGAGCAGTCCGGCAACCGTGGCGGCAACGGCCAGTCCGGCCAGTCCGGCCAGAACAGTGGCGGCGGCGGCCGGGACGAGGACGAGGGGCAGGGCCGCCGTCGCAACCGGGACCGGTTCCGCAACCGGAACCGCCGCCGCGGCGATTCGCGCGGCGACTCCGAGCCGACGATCACCGAGGATGACGTGCTGATCCCGATCGCCGGGATCCTCGACGTGCTGGACAACTACGCGTTCATCCGCACCACCGGCTACCTGCCCGGTCCCAACGATGTGTACGTTTCCCTCTCCCAGGTCCGCAAGCACGGGCTGCGCAAGGGCGACGTGATCGAGGGGGCGGTCCGCCAGCCCCGGGAGGGCGAGCGCCGGGAGAAGTTCAACGCCCTTGTCCGCCTGGACAAGGTCAACGGCCTGGATCCGGAGGCGTCGTCGGGCCGGCCCGACTTCCCCAAGCTGGTCCCCCTCTACCCGCAGCAGCGGCTGCGCCTGGAGACGGATCCGGCCAACCTCACGACCCGGATCATCGACCTGATCAGCCCGATCGGCAAGGGCCAGCGCGGCCTGATCGTGTCCCCGCCCAAGGCGGGCAAGACGATGATCCTGCAGTCGATCGCGAACGCGATCACCACGAACAACCCCGAGTGCCACCTGATGGTCGTCCTCGTCGATGAGCGGCCCGAGGAAGTCACCGACATGCAGCGCACGGTCAAGGGCGAGGTGATCCACTCGACCTTCGACCACCCGGCCGACGACCACACCACGGTCGCCGAGCTCGCCATCGAGCGGGCCAAGCGCCTGGTGGAGATGGGGCACGACGTCGTGGTGCTGCTCGACAACATCACCCGTCTCGGCCGCGCCTACAACCAGTCCGCGCCGGCCAGCGGCCGGATCCTGTCCGGTGGCGTCGATTCCACGGCTCTGTACCCGCCCAAGCGGTTCTTCGGCGCGGCCCGGAACATCGAGAACGGCGGGTCGCTGACGATCCTGGCGGCCGCGCTGATCGAAACCGGCTCCCGGATGGACGAGGTCATCTTCGAGGAGTTCAAGGGAACCGGCAACATGGAGCTGCGGCTGCGCCGCGAGCTGGCCGAGAAGCGCCTGTTCCCGGCGGTGGACGTGGACGCGTCCAGCACCCGGAAGGAAGAGATCCTGCTGGCCCCCGAGGAGCTCAAGATCATCTGGCAGCTCCGCCGCGTCCTGCACGCGCTGGAGCCGCAGCAGGCCCTTGAGCTGCTGATGGAGCAGATGCGCAAGACCAAGAGCAACGCGGAGTTCCTCCTCCAGGTCCAGAAGACCACCCTCGGCCAGGAGCGCTAGCTCCCGGCCGGGGGGCGACCCCCCGTGGGTCCCCCCCGCGGTGGCCCGCGCCCCGGCCCCGCGCCCTGGCCCCCGCTTCGGCTCCTTCCAACGTGCCATGTGCGCATTTGGTCACGCTCTAGCCGGCCCGAATGCGCACTTGGCACGCTGGGGGCGCGGGTCCTCGGAACCCTCGGCCCGCGCCCCGAGTCCCTTCCAACGTGCCGGGTGCGCACTTGGTCACGCTCTAGCCGGCCCAAGCGCGCACTTGGCACGTTCGCGGGAGGTGGGGCGGCACGTTCGCGGGAGGTGGGGCGGCACGTTCGCGGGAGGTGGGGCGGCACGTTCGCGGGAGGTGAGGGAGGCAGCGGGCGCGGGCGCGGGCGGGGGGAGCGGGAATGCGGAGGGGGCTGGGCACGTTGACGGGTCTGGCACACTAGAAGCTGCGACTATGCGGTACCGGTTCACGCCCGCGAGGGGCGACCCGGCGACCGCCGAGGCAAGGAGCCATTGACATGAAGCCTGAGATTCACCCGGCCTACGAGGTCACGACCGTGACCTGCGGCTGCGGCAACTCGTTCGTCACGCGGTCGACCGCCACCAGTGGCGTCATCCACACCGACGTGTGCTCGAACTGCCACCCGTTCTACACGGGCAAGCAGAAGATCCTGGACACCGGCGGCCGGGTCGCGCGGTTCGAGGCCCGCTTCGGCAAGGGCAAGGCTGGCAAGGCCGGCAAGAAGTAGCGACTTGCGAGACGCCCGCGCCCC
>JAFMRC010000204.1:2207-9437 GCA_017354375.1 Nocardiopsaceae bacterium
GGCGCGGGGGCGTCTCGTTGATCCGGCGACAGGCGCGGTGTGGAGTCTTATAGCACCATAAGTGTCAGAAAACTCCACACCGGAGGAAGAGGGTTTGTAACCGTGTTTGACCGGCTCAAGGAGCTGGCGAGCGAGCACGCTGAGCTGGAGCGCGCCCTCGCCGATCCTGGCGTGCACGCGGACGCCGACCAGGCGCGCGCGCTCGCGAAGCGGTACTCGGAGCTGACCCCGATCGTCAACGCCTACCGTGAGTGGCGGCAGGCCGGCGAGGACGAGGAGGCCGCCCGTGAGCTCGCGGACGAGGATCCCGCGTTCGCGGACGAGGCCGAGCAGCTGGCCGCCCAGCGTGCTGGCCTGGAAGAGCGTCTTCGCGTCCTTCTCGTGCCCAAGGATCCGAACGACGACCGCGACACCATCCTCGAGGTCAAGGCCGGCGAGGGCGGGGAGGAATCCGCGCTCTTCGCGGCCGACCTGCTCCGCATGTACCAGCGGTACGCCGAACGGCACGGGTGGAAGACCGAGGTCATCGACTCAACCCTCACCGGTCTCGGCGGCGTCAAGGACGCCACCCTGGCCGTCAAGGCGGGTCGCGGGCCAGACGGGGCCTGGTCCCGGCTGAAGTACGAGGGCGGCGTGCACCGGGTACAGCGGGTGCCGGTCACCGAGTCACAGGGCCGCATCCACACCTCGGCGGCGGGCGTCATGGTGATGCCCGAGGCCGAGCCGGTGGACATCCAGGTCAGCGACAACGACATCAAGGTCGACGTGTTCCGGTCGTCGGGCCCGGGCGGGCAGTCCGTGAACACCACCGACTCGGCGGTGCGGATCACTCACCTGCCCACCGGCATCGTGGTCTCCTGCCAGAACGAGAAGAGCCAGCTGCAGAACAAGGAGCAGGCGCTGCGCGTGCTGCGCGCCAGGCTGCTGGCGGCGGCGGAGGAAGAGGCGTCCGCGGCGGCCTCCGCGGAGCGGAAGGCGCAGGTGCGCACCGTCGACAGGTCCGAGCGGGTCCGCACCTACAACTTCCCGGAGAACCGGATCTCCGACCACCGGGTCGGGTACAAGGCCTACAACCTGGACCACGTGATAGACGGGGACCTGGACGCCGTCATCGACGCCCTCACCTCCGCCGAGCTGGAAGCGAAACTCGCGGAGCAGTGACCCTCCTACTGGACGAGATCGCGCTGGCCACGGTGCGGCTGGCGGAGGCGGGCGTGGAATCGCCGCGCGCCGACGCCGAGCTGATCGCCGCGCACGCCCACAACGTCAAGCGCGGCGAGCTGCACACGGTCCCGGACTCCGAGTTCGACGCCGTGTTCTGGGCCGACGTCGCGCGGCGGGCCAACCGGGAGCCGCTGCAGCACATCACCGGCCGCGCGTACTTCCGGTACCTGGAGCTGGACGTGGGACCTGGCGTGTTCGTGCCGCGCCCGGAGACCGAGGTCCTCACCGGATGGGCGGTCGACCGGCTGCGCGAGATGGACGTCGCCGACCCGGTGGCGGTCGATCTCGGCACCGGGTCCGGGGCGATCGCGCTGTCCATCGCGCAGGAGGTGCCGCGCGCCACCGTGCACGCGGTGGAGGGTGACCCCCTGGCGTTGTCCTGGGCCGAGCGGAACATCACCCGGCACGTGGACTCCTACACCGCCGGACGGGTGCTGCTGCACGCCGGTGACTTCGTGTCCGGCGCGGTTCCCGGCGGCACCGGGCCGGATGGCGGCGGCCCGGCAGGCCTGGCCGGCTTGGAGAGCCTGGCGGGCACCATCGACCTCGTGGTGTCCAACCCGCCGTACATCCCGGTCGGCTCCGTGGTCGCGCCCGAGGCGGCCGAGTACGACCCGCCCGCCGCGCTGTGGAGCGGGAGCGACGGCCTGGACGCCATCCGCGCCATCGAGCGGGTAGCGCGCTGGCTGCTGCGCCCGGACGGCCGCCTCGCCGTGGAGCACAGCGATCTGCAGGGCGCGGCGGTATACTGGGTGTTCGGCGAGGAGGCGGGGTGGCGCGACACCCGCAACCACAAGGATCTGGCCGGGCGGGACCGGTTCGTAACCTCTACCTGGCCTGGTATCGCCACGTAAACTGCCGAGCGAGATGGAACCGATGAGCACGCGGTACGACTGCGCGGACCCCGAACAGCGAGAAGCGGGAATCGTCGCGGCGGTCACCGCCGTGCAGCACGGCGGCCTGGTCGTGCTGCCCACGGACACGGTGTACGGCATCGGCGCCGACGCGTTCACGCCGTCGGCCGTCACCGCGCTGCTGGCGGCCAAGGGACGCGGCCGGGACGTGCCGCCTCCGGTGCTGGTCGGCAGCGTGCGAGCCGCGTCCGCGCTGGCGGAGTCGCTCGGGGCGTTCGGGCAGGACCTGATCGACGAGTTCTGGCCGGGGCCGCTGACCCTGGTGCTGAGGGCCAGCCCGACGCTGAAGTGGGATCTCGGGGACACCCGCGGCACGGTCGCGGTGCGGATGCCGCTGCACCCGGTCGCGCTCGACCTGCTGCGCCGGACCGGCCCGATGGCGGTGACCAGCGCCAACAAGCATGGCCAGCCGCCCGCCACGACCGCGGCGGAGGCGACCGAGCAGCTCGGCGATGCCGTCTCGGCGTACCTGGACGGCGGGCCGTGCGCGGACAGGGTGCCGTCCACCATCGTGGACCTGACCGGGTCGGTGCCGCGTATGCTGCGGGTCGGCGCGGTCACCGAGGACCGTCTCCGCAACGTCGTGCCGCTCATCGACCTGGAGCCGTACGTGCCCCCGGGAACGGCCGGGCCGGCCCGCGACAAGCCAGAGAGCGGCCAGCCGGAGAGCGGGGAGCCGGAAGTCAAGCAGGCGATGCCGCACCCGCTGGACGGCGGGGCCGAAGAGCCCAAGTCCTAGCTGGCGCCGCCGTGACGGACTACGCGTTCATCCTCATCATCGCGGCGGCGGTGACCTACCTCTTGACCCCGGCGGTGCGGCGGTTCGCGTTCGCCATCGGCGCGGCGCCCGCCCCCCGCGCGCGGGACGTGCACACCATGCCCGTGCCCCGGCTCGGCGGGATCGCCATGTTCGGCGGGCTGATCGCCGGGCTGGCGGTCGCCTACCGGCTCACCTATACCCAGCAGGCGTTTCCGTCCACGCTCACGATCTGGGGCCTGGTCGCGGCGAGCGGGCTGCTGGTGGTCATCGGCGTCTTCGACGACCGGTTCGGGCTGAGCCCCATCAGCAAGCTGGCCGGGCAGGTCGCGGCCGGCGGCATCCTGGTGTGGAGCGGGGCGTACCTGTCCTGGCTGCCGCTGCCGGGGAGCCAGACGCTCGCCCTCGAGCCGGACCTGAGCTACACGCTGACCATCTTCCTGGTCGTCGTCACGATCAACGCGGTCAACTTCATCGACGGCCTGGATGGCCTCGCCGCGGGCGTGACCGGCGTCGCCGGACTGGCCTACCTCGTCTATTCCTACACGCTGACCAACTCGGTCGGAATCCCGTCGCAGTCGGTCCCGGCCGTCGCGTCGGCCGTGCTCGCGGGCGTGTGCCTCGGCTTCCTCCCGCACAACTTCCACCCGGCGCGGATCTTCATGGGCGACACCGGGTCGATGCTGCTCGGCCTGCTGCTCGCCTACGGCCCCATCTACAGCACGGCGTCCCTCGACCAGAACATCCTGACCAACTACTCGCAGCTGCACCCGGTCAACCGGTTCCCGACCATCCTGCCGCTGCTGCTGCCGCTCGCGATCTGGATCATTCCGTACGCGGACCTGCTGATGGCCGTGATCCGGCGGGTGAAGGCGGGCCAGTCGCCGTTCGCGGCGGACCGCAAGCACCTGCACCACCGGATGCAGGACCTGGGGCACTCGCACCGGCAGAGCGTGCTTCTCTTCTACCTGTGGGCGGCGCTGTTCGCCGGGGGCCTGGTCGGGCTGTCCCAGCTGCACATCAGCCTGGTCTGGCTGGCGCTCACCACCACGGTCATGGTGGGAGCGCTGCTGCTGGCCACCGTGCCCCGGCTACGGCCGTGGAACGGCACGGCCTCCGGTGAGGGCACAGCCTCCGATGAGGGCACAGTGTCCGGAGATAGGCAGGGTGTGGAGGGCGGGGGAGTCGCTACTACCCGTTCGGGACAATCGGGGCAGTCCCGGGCGGGCGAGGTGGCTCCGTGGGGACCCGCGCCCGAGCCCACCTCCGTGCCTGCCGATTTTGCCGCGCCCCCCGGCTCCGCGCCTGGTGAGCGGTGGTACCCGCGGACCTCGCGCTAGCGGGCGAACCACGGGCTGGCGGGACGGCCAGGCATCTTTTTCCGTGGTGACGTTGATCCTTTGCCCGGTCATGTAGCTAGTACATATAAAGTCAGGTCCAGGTAAAGACAAGGTCAAGAAACTTGTGATACGCTTCACAAGCAAGCCTCCCTGAGGACGAGTGAGGGTTACGTGGTACTTTTCGTGCACCAACCGGTGCGGCAGCCTGGTAATGGGGGCCGCGCCGTGGTAGCGCGAGGTCGCGTGCCATGTCCGGGAGAGGCCGGTCGCCATATCACCGAGGGAGCCGGCGAATGATGGCAGCATACAGCCGCGTCGTCCGGCGTTCGGCCGCACTCACCGCCGCGGTCGCCGCCGTGATGATCGGCATCTGCGCCGCGATGGGCGGCGCGAAGGGCGCGTACGGGGCCCTGATCGGGGTGGGCGTCGTCACGGTCTTCTTCGGCATCAGCGTGCTCGCCGTCGGCAAGGCCGCGAAGGTCGGCCCGCAGGTGATGATGGCGACCGCCATGGGCACCTACATCGTCAAGATCATCGCGTTCATGGTCGTGATGGTCCTGCTGGGCAAGTCGACCGCGTTCAACGGGAAGATGCTCGGCGTCACCGCCCTGGTGTGCATCCTCACCTGGTGCGGAGCGCAGGTCGTCACCACGATCAAGCTCAAGATGCTGTACGTCGATCCGGACGTCGATTCGGGCGGTGGCTCGCGGTGAGCACGGTGAGCGCCAACCGGGCGCGACGACGACGCGGCTGGACCCAGCTGACCTGGAACCAGCAGGCGGCCGCCCGGGCCGGGCAGCGTGACGGCGAGCGGGGAGACGGGGCACGGGGCGAGGACCGCACCGACATCGCCCTTGCGAGGGGCACGGGGTACACGATCTTCAGCTACCTGATCGCCGGGATGGCCGCCTATGGCGGCATCGGCTGGCTGATCGGGCGGGCCGTGGGGATAGGGATGCTTTTCCCGGTCGGCATGCTGGCCGGGCTCGCGATCTCGCTCGGCTGGATCATCTACCGATACGGCGTCAAGGGCGGACAGGAGTAACGACACGTGAGGAGACTTGCCGGTGACCGGTGACCTAGCGGCCGCCGCGGGAGGCTGCCATATCTTCAGCGGGTGCGGCTATCCCGCGCCCGGACTGCAGAACTTCGATTTCAAGCCGCTGTTTACGATCGGCTCGTTCAGCTTCACGAAGCCCATGCTGGTCGCGGTGCTGGTCGCGGTCGTCGTGATCGCGTTCTTCTGGATCGCGTTCGCCAAGCCGAAGATGATCCCGGGGAAGACGCAGAGCCTCGCCGAGCTGGCGCTGGTGCAGGTGCGGGACCAGATCCTGCGGCCGGCGCTGGGGAAGAGGGGCGACACCTACCTTCAGCTCATCTTCCCGATGTTCTTCTTCATCTTCCTGATGAACCTGATGGAGCTGATCCCGCTCTTCCAGTTCCCGGCGATGTCGCGGATCGGCTTCGTGTGGCCGCTGGTGCTCATCGTCTACGGCCTGTACTGGTACCTGGGCTTCAAGGCCAAGGGGTTCTTCGGCTACTTCAAGGGGATGATCCCGTCGGGTGTCCCGGCGTTCATCCTGATCATCCTGATCCCGGTCGAGGTGCTCAAGTACCTCATCGTGCAGCCGTTCACCCTCGGGGTCCGGCTGTTCGCGAACATGTTCGCCGGCCACCTGCTGCTGACGATCTTCATGATCGCGACCTGGTACATGATGAGCCTGTCCATCGGCCTGCTGTTCGCCGCGGGCTCGCTCTTCATGGTGTTCTTCGTCTTCCTGCTGGAGCTGCTCGTCGACCTCCTGCAGGCGTTCATCTTCACCACGCTGACAGCCACGTACATCGCAGACTCGCTGGAGACCGCGCACTAGGGGTTCCAGCTCAAGTTTCAGCTCAACAGCCCGGCGGGGTAGTCAGGAAACCCGCCGGACCGATAGCAAAGGAAAAATGATCTCATGATCGACGCCGCTTCTCTCGCCGCCGCGACCCAGACCATCGACATCGAGCGGCTCGGAGCCCTCGGATACGGTCTCGCGGCCATCGGTCCCGGCATCGGCATCGGCCTGGTCTTCGGCCACGCGATCGAGGCGATGGCCCGGCAGCCCGAGGCGACCGGCCGCATCTCCCTGTACATGTGGATCGGCTTCGCCCTCACCGAGGCGCTCGCGCTCATCGGCCTGGTCGCGCCGTTCATCTTCGCGCACTGAGTCTCGCCACCGAACGCAACCGAGCGAGGCACCAGGAAGGTAAGCGACCATGATCACGCAACATCTAGCGGACGCGGGAGCGCAGAACCCGTTGCTGCCCTCGTGGCCCGAGTTCATCATCGGGACGGTCGTCTTCGCGATCGTGTTCGGCGTGCTCGGCAAGATCCTGCTGCCGCGGATCACGAAGACCCTCGAAGAGCGCGAGAACGCGATCGAGGGTGGCATTACCCGGGCCGACGAGGCGCAGGCCGAGGCGCAGCGCGTGCTCGAGCAGTACCGCGCGCAGCTGGACGACGCCCGGCACGAGGCCGCGCGGATCCGGGCCGAGGCCGGCGAGCAGGGCGCCGCCATCATCGCCGAGATGCGCGAGCGCGCGCAGGCCGAGGCGCGGCGCATCACCGAGTCGGCGCAGGCGCAGATCGAGTCGGAGCGGCAGGCCGCGCTGCAGTCGCTGCGCTCCGAGGTCGGGTCGCTCGCGGTCGAGCTGGCCAGCCGGATCGTCGGCGAGTCGCTGGCGGACACGGCGCGGCAGGGCCGCATGGTCGACCGGTTCCTCTCCGATCTTGAAGGGCAGGCGGCCGGCGCCGGCGCCCCCGCGGGAGCCGGGCGGTCGGGGGCTAGCCGGTCGGGAGCTGGGCAGCCGGGGGCCGGGCGGTAATGCGCGGCGACAGCAGGGCTTCGTACGCCGGGCTCCGCGAGAGGCTCGGCAACGTGGTGACCGGCACCGCCGGGGCCACCGGTACCGCCGGGGCGGCGGCCGGCACCGCCGGGGCGGCGGCCAGCACCGC
>JAFMRC010000205.1 GCA_017354375.1 Nocardiopsaceae bacterium
CCGCGGGCCCGCCGGGACCGCTACGCCCGCCGAGCCTGAGCCTGCGGCGGCGGCCCAGCGCATCTCGGACGCGGCGCGGGCGTGGGCGTACCTCACGGCATAGGCGGGGTTGCCCGGGTGATGACGCGCGATCATCTCCTGGTCGACCGCTACCGGCTGGCCGGGGGCAGACCTGGCCAACCAGAGCAGCACGGCATCCCGCCCGGCGTAGGCGACGGCGGTCACCGGCGCGGGCGTCCTTTTTCCCGAACGGATCATCGCGCCTCCCCCGTGTCCGGTTCCTCCCCCGTCATGGCACGCCCGCCCGTCGCGCGGTTCGTCCCCACCCGGGCCTTCTGTTGCTGTTATCATCGCGCCTGCCGCCTCGGCGAGCCGGACGGTTAGCTCGGCGGCCAGCCGGTCCCGCGCTTCTTCCCAGGTAGGAGCCTCTTCCCAGGAGACGGCGCGCGTTGGCCTCGGGCAAGAGTGCCCGGCCAGCGCGTCGCCGCGGACGCAGTCCGGGCCCGCCGCGGCGACCCGTTCCGCGACTTGTTCCAGCGCCTCCGGGGTGACCGTGACCGTCACGTACCCCCGGCCGGTAACCTCTGCCCTCGCGATCCAGGGTTCCGTATCTCGCAAGCGGGCCGCGAGCCGAGCGGCGATGCGTGCCGGGTCGTTCTTGGCGCCCTTGCCCTTGGCGCTGGACGCGAGGCCGAACGCGACGCTCGACGCGTACCGTCCCGGTTCCCCGCCCGGCCTCAGCCCCGGATCGGGCACCTCCCCCGGTCCCGGCCCGTCCCCCGCCTCGGCAGCCCCCTCGGTGACCGCCTCGGTGACCGCACGCCCGATCGCGTGCCGCAGCTCCAGCGTGATCACCCACCCAGGCTACGCGGGCGGGACGCCTGCCAGGTCGCGCACCACGCGGATCATCTCGCCCGGGTCGAAGGGCTTCGTGAGGTAGGCGTCGGCGCCGACGCTGACGCCGTGCGCCATGTCGTCTTCCTGAGCGCGCGCCGTGATCAGGACGACCTTGACCTGCGCCGTCTCCGGGCTCTTCCGGAGCTGTACCGCGGTTTCCCACCCGTCCAGGCGCGGCATCATGACGTCCAGCGTGATCACGTCGGGCGCGATCGCCACCACCTTGTCCAGGCAGTCCTGGCCATCCACCGCCGTAGCCACGTCAAACCCCTCAAGCGTGAGGTTCACGGCGATAAGCTGCCGGATTACCTCATCGTCATCGACGACGAGCACCCGTCCCAGACCTTGCGTCACGCAGCGAGGCTATCGTGTTTGCTATCCGCGTGCGCAACGGTGGTGACGGATGCCCGGAGCACCGGCGGATGCCCGGACGGCGCCCCGGGACTGGTACCCTTTCATGGTCCTCAGGGAGCCCCCATAGCTCAGGGGATAGAGCACCGGTCTCCGGAACCGGGTGCGCAGGTTCGAATCCTGCTGGGGGCACTACACAGCGACCCGAAGTCCCCCGGGACGGCGGTCAGACGGCGGCCAGCGGCGCCCGCAGCAGCGCGGCGACCCCGTCCGTGATCGGCGCCGCGTCAGGCGGCACGAAGAACAGGCCGGCACCGGTGCGGGCCGCTGCCCGGCTGAGGATCGCATCAGCCCTATCCCGAACGGATCGTCCTTCCTCCCCAGCGTCCGGCTCCTCGGCCATCGAGGTGGACGACGGATCGTCGGCTATCAGCACGTCCTGGGCGAGCCCGTCCCGCAAGGCGGCGAGCGTGCCGCTCAGGCCCTCGGCGGCCCGCCGAAGGGCCAGGTCCCGGGTTTCCATGCGAACCCGGAACTCATCCAGCCGGGCTCGGGTCGAGTCCTCCGTCCGGCGGGCGGCCTCGGCCGCCGTCGTCTTCTCGAAGGCGGGGTCGCCGACGGAGACCTCCCGGTCAACGATCACCGTGTTTTCCCGCAGCCGTGGCGGGAGCAGGTCGAGCAGCTTCGCGCGCTGCTGGACGTCACCGCCGACCACGGCGAACTCGGCGCCCACGCGATCGGCCGCCCGCGCGGCCTCGGCCGCGGTCTCCTTAGCGTTCACCGCCCACGCTTCCTCGGCGGACCGCTGCAGGCGCTTTTCCGACCACCCTCCGGCGGACACCTTGTGCACCGGCCAGCCCTGGTCTCCGGCCATGGTGCGCTCGGCGGCTTCGGAGCCGGGGTCCGCGAGTATCTCGGCGCCGTCGTGCGCCGCCGCGATCCGGATATGCGGCACCCGCGGCGGAAGCTGCGCGAGCAGCGGCATGACGTGGGGGAGCGGCGCGTAACGGCTGATCTTCCGACGCGGAGGCTCCGGCAGGGGGACCGACAGCCGCACCCGCCCGTCCGCGGCGAACACGGCCAGGCCGTCCCCTTCGTGGCCGAGGCCGCTGAACGCCTCCGCGACCGCCTCAAGGGTGGCCTCATCGGCTCCGTCCGCGGCAAGCCGCTCGCGTGCGGCCCGCCAGCGCAGCTCCAGTTCGGTGGCGGCGCTCTCCGTCGACGGGGTCGTGTCCAGGTAGACGGACACGTACCCGCCGGACGGGGCTTCGTCATACAGCGGGCGAAGGAAGTCCAGGTCCATCGCGGTCATCCCCTTCCGCGTCGTCGCGTCTGCCGCACCGCTACCCCAGGTCGCCGCGGCAAACGCGAGGAAATTCCCGACCGGACCAGCTGGCACGGACCGTGGTCGCGAAGGAATTCCCCTCCAGCAGTGGTTCGCGGCTTCTCCCCGGCGGCTACTGTGAGTGCGTGCGGTTTTTCAACAAGTCTGGCCCGTGTGACCCGGAGCGGCACTACATGCTGCCGCCCGAGCCGCGCCTGCCGAGGGCCCGTCACCTGGTCGAGGAGGGCCTGTACTTCGTCGTGCACGCCCCGAGGCAGACGGGCAAGACCACGTCGCTCACCGCCCTGGCCCGCGACATCACCGCCGGAGGCGAGCGGGCGGCCGTGCTGTTCTCCTGCGAGCGCGCCCGGACCCATTCCAGCGATATCGGCGCCGCCGGGCGGGAGATCCTGCAGGCGATCACCGAGGCGGCCCAGTGGCAGGAGTTGCCAGAGGAGTGCCAGCCGCCGCGATGGCCTGATGCCCCGCCGGGGTCGCTGCTCAGGGCGGGGTTGCAGGCGTGGGCGCGGGCCTGCCCGCGTCCGCTGGTGCTGTTCTTCGACGAGTTCGACGCCCTCACCGGGAAGGTACTGATCAGCGCCGCCTCTCAGCTGCGGGACGGCTACCAGTCCCGGCCCGCGAACTTCCCCGCGTCGGTGGCGCTATGCGGGCTGCGGGACATCCGCGACTACCGCGTCGCGGCGGGGCAGAACCCCGAACCAAGCGGTTCCCGGACCAGCCCCTTCAACATCATCGACGAGTCGTTCCGGATGACGAACTTCACCCCGGAGCAGGTCGCGGAGTTGTATGGGCAGCACACGGCCGAAACCGGGCAGGAGTTCAGCGACGCGGCCATCGACCGGGCCGTCGAGTACTCCCAGGGACAGCCCTGGCTGGTGAACGCCCTCGCCAGGGAAATCACCGACAACATGGGCATCACGGACACCATAACCCCCGCGCACGTCGATACCGCCAAAGAGCGGCTGATCCTGGCCCGCGCCACTCATATCGAGTACCTCGGCGACCGGCTGTCCGAACCCCGGGTCAAGAAGATCATCGAGCCGCTGCTGGCCGGCCGGTTCGTCACCAGCGACCCCGCGTTCGACGACGACCTGGCCTACGTCCGCGACCTCGGGCTGATCGGGCAGGGAGAGCCGATCGCCATCGCCAATCCGGTCTACAACGAGGTCATCGCCCGCACCCTGGCCTACCGGACCGCCAGCCAGATCACCCTTCCCCCGGTCAGTTTCCTGCTCCCCGACGGGCGGCTAGACGTTATGGAACTGCTCCGCCAGTTCGCCTCCTTCTGGAAGCAGAACGGGGAGATCCTCATCCAGGGCGAGGCCTACCACGAGGTCGCGCCGCAACTGGTCTTCATGGCCTACCTGCAGCGCGTTGTCAACGGCGGAGGGCAGGTCGCCCGCGAATACGGGATCGGCCGCGGCCGGATCGACCTGATCATCACCAAGCCCTATACAGACGCCGAAGGCAAGGCGGCCGTCCAGCACGAGGTCATCGAGCTCAAGGTCCGCCGGCAAGGCGAGCGCAACCCGCTCAAGGGCGCCCTTGCCCAGCTGGATGAGTACCTCTCCCGGCTCGGCCTGGACGCCGGCACCCTCATCATCTTCGACCGCCGCCCCAGCGTCATCCGCAAGCGGCCCGCCCCGGAGACCGCCAGCCATCAGACTCCCGAAGGCCGGGAGATCACCGTTCTCACGGCGTGACTCCCATCGCGAGTCACTGTTGACGCCACATCGGCGACATTATGACAGCTTTTATGACGTCAAGTATACGCCTAAAGGCGTCATATTGGACTTGACATGACGTCATAGTGACTCCATAGTGGAGTCATGGAACTGATGCCGTATGTCGAGAACCTCCGGCGCGAGCTCGCTGTGGCTGCCGATGCTGGCGGCCCGGAAGCCCGCGCGCTGGCCGAGCGTCTCGCCGGATCCCTCGAATCAGCCGCCCGGCTGGCACTGCTGGAGGCGCTGTCGGCTGCCGCTGGAGAAATCACGCGTGACCTCGCCCCGGGGTCGGTCGACGTGCTGCTACGCGGCAGCGATCCGGTATTCGTGGTAGCGCCCCCGCCGGTCTCTCCCCGAGAGGAGGTAACCAGCAGCGAGGCCGAAGCTGTGCCTGTCGCCGCTCCCGCGGCGGGGCCGTTTGCCGGAGAGGATGGCGGGACGGCGCGGATGACCCTCCGACTGCCCGACCAGCTGAAGGCGCGCGTCGAGGAGGCGGCAGGCCAGCAAGGAACCTCGGTCAACGCCTGGCTGGTCCGTGCCATCTCGGCCGCGTTCGAGCCAGGAGCGGGCAGTCGCCCCGCCAGCCCACCCCGCAGCGGGCGCAGCTACACCGGCTGGGTGCGCTAGCCCGACGCGCGCCACCACTCTCACCGCCCGGCCCAGCGGCCGGGATCATCCCACTAGGCCCATGAGGAGGGCACCGCCATGCCTGTTTTCGACACCCCCGAACCCATCAACTCCGATATAGACGTCGTCGGCAGCATCCAGATCACCGCGAGCGAACGCTCCGACACCATCGTCGAGGTACTCCCGGCCGACCCGGCCGATAAGGCGAGCGTGCAGGCCGCCGAGCAGACCACCGTCGAGTTCTCCGGCGGGCGGCTAATAGTCAGGAAGCCGAAGCTCGGCCCCCTCGCGTCCATGGTCGGCCCGCGCGGCGCCGTCACGGTAACCGTCGGGCTGCCGACCGGATCGCACGTCAAGGCCAGCAGCCTCTTCGATATCACCACCGCCGGCCCGCTGGGCGAATCCATCCTGCACAGCTCGACCGGCAACCTGCAGGTGGAGGAGGCCAGCCGGCTGGAGGCCAAGGTCGCCATCGGCTCCGTCACCGTGGACCGGGTGCTCGGCCCCGCCGAGGTGACGGCCTCCAACGCGGCGATGCGGATCGGCGCCATCGAAGGCGACGCCACGCTGGAGTCCGCCAACGGCTCCATCCACGTCGGCAGGACAGCTGGCCCCTTGCGGGTGAAGACGGCGAACAGCAAGATCACCCTCCAGGAGACCGCTGGCGTTGTCCTGGTCAATTCCGCCAACAGCAACATCACCATCGGCCGTTCGCTCGCCGGCATCACCGCCAGGACCAACTGGGGCCGGGTCCGCATCGGTGAGGTAATGAGCGGCACCGTCCACCTGGAGACCGGCCGCGGCGACGTCAGCATCGGGATCGCCGAGGGCACGGCCGCCTGGCTGGACCTGGACAGCAAGAACGGCGTGGTCCGTAGCGACCTGGACGCCGCCGACGGCCCCGAGACCAGCGACACGGTCGCCGAGATCCGCGTCCGCACCGACCGCGGCGACATCGACATCCACCGGTCCTCGCCATCTGATCACCAGTAAGGAAGCACGCAATGGAAGCGGCGGTACGGGTCAGCGGGCCGCGAAGGTCCCGGCCATCGCGGTATCACCCGCTAGCCGCCCCGGACGCGAGAGTGGACCTGGGACGCGAGGTCGAGGGTCTCGCCAGCATCGTCCGACAGGTACATGAAGTCGGCGAAGACGTGGTCGATGCCCGCGTCCGCGGCCCGGAGGAACGCGTCGGCAACGTCCGCGGGCGTTGACGGCGGAACCGGGTTGATCCGCAGCGCGATGCCGATCGCGGACGGATCCCGGCCCGCTTCCTCCGCCTCGGCCCGGATCTTCGCCAGCTGCCCGGCGATCGCCGCCGGGTCGAACTGGCCCGGGATGACGGCGGCGGGCAGCCAGCCGTCCCCGCGCAGCGCGATCCGGCGGAACGCGGCCGGGGAGAAGAAGGCCCCCAGGTACAGCGGCGGCCGGGGCGACTGCGCGGGCTTGAGGTCGACGTGCGACGCGGGGATGTCCCAGAACCTGCCGTGGTGCTCGACCGGGTCCTGCGTCCACCACGCGTCGAGCACGTCGAGGGCCTCGTCCAGCCGCGCTCCGCGCTCCTTCATCGGGGCGGCCGATGCCATGTACTCCTCCGGCGCCCAGCCGATGCCGAGCCCGGGGATCAGCCGCCCGCCGCTCATGAAGTCGATGCTGGCCAGCGTCCGCGCCAGCGCCGCAGCCGGGTAGAACGGCACGTTGAGCACGCTCGTGCCGAACTGGACGCGCGATGTCACCGCGGCGGCCGAGGCCACCACCGCGAACGGGTCCAGCACCCGCTTGTACTGCCCCGGGATGGGCTCCGTGCTGCCGCCGTAGCCGACCTGGGGATGCACCGGCATCAGCAGGCGGTCACCGGCCCACAGGCTGTCCGCGCCGATCTCCTCGGCCCCGCGCGCGAACGCGGTCACCACGTCCGGCCGCTTCGTGATCTCCCCGTACTGCGGAAGGCAGAACCCGATACGCATGTGCCTCATCCCATCCCGTTCTCCGGCAATTCGGTCCCGGACCAAGCATCCTCCGCATCGCGGCCATGCGCCATTGAGTACCGCTATCAGCGGGACCCTTTTACAACCCGGGCGACGACGCGCGCGCTCATCCGGTCACGGCCGGCTTGATGGTCTCTTCGGCGAACTCGCGGAAGGTGGTGGGCGTGGTGTTCGCGGCGGTGCGCGGCGTGCCGTTGTTGATACCGCGCTCGCAGGCGAGGTCCATGTCCATCACGGACCGCGCCATTGCCTCGGAGAACCCGCGGCTGACAAGGAACCGCCGGTCGGCGTCGCGGTCCCCGGGCTGGAACCGGATGGCCTTGCCGAGGACGCCAGTGAGGATCGTGGCGATGTCGTCGTACGACAGGTCCTCGGCGCCGAGGACGTCGACCGTGTCCTGCCCGGTCCAGGTCCGGTCGGTAAGGTACCTGGCGGCGATGGCCGCGATGTCCTTCGTCGCCACCCACGGCATCGCGAAGCCCGCGGGCAGGGTGCCTGAGATCACGCCGTTCCTGATGGCGGGCACCTGGCGGAGGATGTTGTCCATGAAGGCGGGCAGGGCCAGCGCGCGCACGTGCGCGCCGGTGCTGCGGAAGAGATCCTCCATGGCGTGCGAGGCGGACACGTGGCCGGCGTATACCCGCGACCCGCGGCCGAGGGCGGAGACGATCACGACACGCGGGACCGCATGGCGCACGACGGCATCGGCACCCGGGATGGAGGCGGTCACGTACGCTTCGTAAGGGCTGGCCGCCGTCGCATCCGACGGCATGAGCCAGAACAGCGCGTCGGCGCCGTCGAGCGCGCGTTCCACGACGTCGCGATCGCGATGCGACCCGGTGACGATCTCGGCTCGCTCCCGCACGCTGGCGGGCAGCTTGCCGGCGTCCCGGGCGATGAGCCGGACCGGCTCCTCGCGCCGCAGCAGCTCCTGGACGAGCTTGCTGCCAATTTGTCCAGCGGGGGCGGTAATCACGATCATGGCGGTAACTCCATTCCTGTGGGCAAGGGCAAAGGCAAAAGTAAACTCTACTGTACCGTATACTTTGAGGGGATCTCATGGCCCGACGCGGGGAAGCGCTGCGCGAGCACATTCTCGACACCGCGAAGCTCGCGTTCCTGGAAGCCGGCTTCGAGCGGACCTCCATGGACACGATCGCGGCGCGCGCGGAAACGTCGAAGCGGTCCCTGTACGCGCACTTCCCGACCAAGGACGCGCTGTTCCTCGCGGTCATCGAGCGCATCCGCGCGCTGTTTGGCGAGCGGATGCGCACGCCCGCCCACTACTCCGGGCAGCCGCTGGAGGCGGCCGCCCGGTACTGCGGGCGCTTCGTGCAGCTGCTGCGCTGGTCCTCTGTCACCAGGATGCTCCGCCTCGGCATCGCCGAGGCGGAGCGGCTACCAGACCTGGCGGCGGGGCTCCACGACGTCCTCTTCCGGGCGACGGCCGACGCTCTAGCGTCACATCTGGAAACCGCCCTGGGGCTCACGCGAGACGAGGCCGGTGCCGCCGCGAGCGAGCTGATCGGACTGGCCGCCTACCCCGCGCTGCCCCGGCTGCTGTTCGGAGTCGAGCCCCTCACGGACGAGGTGCCAGCGGAGACCAGCCTGGCTGCGGATATCGACCTTGAAAGGATCCGGCGGCACCTCCGCACCGTGCTCGGCGCCAGCTGAGGTCATCACCCAGATCGCCCGCGATTCGGTGATCCCAGCCTGACAGCGCGGGGCCAGATCGTCGGAAGGGTAATCATCGCGTGGACAGCAAGCTGAGCGAGGCGCTCGCGCCTGTGCTCGATGATCTCCGGAACTCTCGCGGGCCGGTCCCTGAGGTTCGCGACTCGCAGTGGTCGGATTTCTCCGGCCAGGTCACGGCGATGCTGCACGCGGCCGACGGCAGCGCCCAGGGCGTGTCCGCGATGGCGCCGGAGCCGTTCCCGCAGCGCGTCGCAAGCGTCGCGGACCAGGTCCAGGAGTGGGCAGTCGAAGCGCTGTGGCGGGAAGGCCACCCGGCAGTATGGCCGGAATGCCCCCAGCACCCGGGCTCGCATCCGCTGGCACCGGCAGTCCGGGAAGATCGTGCCGTTTGGACCTGCCCCAGCTCGGGGCACGCTGTCGGCGGCATCGGTTCGCTCCGCGCCTCGGCCCAATAGCTCCTGCAGCCCCAGCCGTGCCGACCACTGTGGGGCTGCGGAACGCGGCGTCAGCAGGGTCACGGAACCCGTTCCACCGGAGGACCAGGCGCGGGGGGCGCCGGTGCTGGGGGTATGCGGGACCGGGGCGGAGTGCATGCCCCGTTCTGCGGGGATATGTCCGGGGCGCGGGGGCATGCCGGGCGGGCCGTGGTGCGGCGGAATGGCTCCGCGTGGAGGATATGTGAGCGTGGGGACTCGTCGTTTATTTATTTGCGTGTTTCGGGCGTGTCGCGGGTGGTCCGGTTTGCGGGTGTCCTGAACCTTTCCGGCATGGTGTATCGGT
>JAFMRC010000455.1 GCA_017354375.1 Nocardiopsaceae bacterium
CACCGGGTCCGCCGCCCCGCCCCCGTCCGCCGCCCCGCCCCCGTCCGTCGGGTCGGCGCCGTGGGCCGCGGCGTACCGGGCGGACTGCAGGTGCCACTCGTGGCCGCCGGCCTGCCAGTCCTGGAGCCCCTTCACGTACCGGGCCACGGCCGCCTGGGCGGCCGGATCCAGCTCTCGTTCGGCGCACACGGCGGGCACCTCGGTGAGCGCGGTGTGCTCGAACTGCTGCAGCCTGGACGTCAGCAGGTCGTTCACCAGGTCGGCGGCCCGCTGGGGCTGGCAGCCGAAGAACCGCTCCAGCACCAGCACCCCGTTGGACAGCTCTCCCTCCTCGTGGACCTCGCGATCATAGGAGAACAGGTCGTTGCGCAGGTGGATGGCGTCGGCGAAGGTGTCACGGAGCACCGCCATCGGCCGGGTCGCGGCGATGACGCCGGGAACCTCGGCGTCGCAGGCGTGCTCGACCAGGCTGGCCGACCACGGCGCCCCGCCGACCTTGCGGCGCATCTCGATGTACTCGACCGGGTCGGCGATCCGGCCCGCGTTGATGTTGGTCAGTTCCCACAGCGATTCGTCGAGCAGGTTGCGGGTGCTGCGGGCGAACCGTTCCCGCCACTGGGGGGACCGGGCCGGCACGGTGCGCAGCCACAGGTCAGCCAGCCCCGCCTCGACCGGGTTCGACGGGGACGGGGACCGGGCGAGCTGGCCGTCTTGCGGCATGAACGCGGGCAGCGCGTCCAGGTGGGCCCGGGCCCCGTCGGTGTCGCCGGGGCGCTTGAACAGCTCGACGAAATGATCGTCGAAGTAGAACACCCACACGTACCAGTCGGTGATCAGGTCGAGCATCTCTGGCGCGGCGTCCGGATGCGTATAGGCGCACAGCAGCGCGTAGTCGTGGGAGTCGAAGTCCCGCTCGCTCCAGATCGCCGTGCCGTGCTGCGGTGCGTCGATCATGTCCATCGACCGGGCCCAGGCCTTGCTGTGGGCCCGGGCCCGGGCCAGGCGCGGGCTACGCCGCGCCGGATACGGCGTGTAGAACTCGGGCAGGTCGTACGACGAAGGCATCTCGGCGCTCCTCACCGGCCCAGTTCGGCGTTCTCCAGCATTCCGATCGCGTCGGGCACCAGCACCGCGGCGGAGAAGTACGTCGATACCAGGTAGGAGATGACGGCCTTGGAGTCGATGCTCATGAACCTGACGTTCAGCCCGGGTTCGTACTCGTCGGGAATCCCCGTCTGCCGCAGCCCGACGACGCCCTGGTTGTCCTCGCCGGTGCGGAGCACCAGGATCGAGGAGGTGTTGTGCTCGGTGATCGGGATCACCGGGCAGGGCAGGACCGGCACGCCGCGCCAGGCGGGCACCGTCCGCTCGCCCATGGGCACCGAGGCCGGATACAGCCCGCGCCGGTTGCACTCCCGGCCGAACGCGGCGATGGCCCGCGGATGAGCCAGGAAGTAACGGGAGTCACGGCGGCGGCTGAGCAGCTCGTCCAGGTCGTCCGGCGTGGGCGGGCCCTCGGACGGCTGGATCCGCTGCGAGTAGTCGACGTTGTGCAGCAGCCCGAAGTCGGGGTTGTTGACCAGCTCGTGTTCCTGGCGCTCGCGCAGTTCGGCGATGGTCAGCTTGAGCTGCTGATCGACCTGGTTCATCGGCTCGTTGAAGAGGTCGGCCACCCGCGAGTGGACGCGCAGCACCGTCTGCGCGACACCGAGCTCGTACTCGCGTGGCGCGGCCTCGTAGTCCACGAACGTGGACGGCAGCACCGGCTCCTGATCGCCGGAATGCCCGGCGATCAGGTCCAGCGCCGCTTCTCCGCCGCGGGTGCGTGGCTTGGCCGACAGGCCCGCGAACGCGCGCAGGTGGTCCCGGAGCGACCCGGACTGGTCGGCGATGGCCGCGAAGTCGGCCCGGCTGAGGGCCAGCAGCGTGCAGGCGGTTTCCGCGGTGGCCGTGATGTCCCATGTGGCCCGCTGGCTGGTCAGGGCGGACTCGCCGAGGTACTGGCCGTCGGCGAGCACGCCGAGCGTCTTGGGAGCGCCGTAAGGGTTCGCCTTGGAGCGGCTCACCCTGCCGTGCGCGATGATGAGCACCGCGTCCACCGGAGCCCCCGCCTGGGCCACCACCGTGCCCGCCTCGACCTCGCGCTGGGTGAACCGCGCCGCGAGCGCCGACAGCACCTCCTCGTCGTCGTACCCGCGCAGCGCGGGGAACTCGCCGAGATCGCCGGGGACCACGCTGACCTGGTCCGCCGTCTGGATCAGCGTGATCCGGCCGTCCCCGATCGAGTACGACACGCGCCGGTTCACCCGGTACGTGCCGCCCCTGACCTCGACCCACGGCAGGATTCGCTGGACCCACCGGTTGGTGATGCCCTGCATCTGCGGTGGTGTTTTCGTCGTCGTGGCCAGGCCGCGCGCCGCCGCGGCGCCCAGGCTTGTCCGGTTGTGCCCGTCGAGTTCCTGCGGTTGAGCCTCCGCCGCGGTGTTGACCGACATTCTGTCCCCTCCCGTGTGGGTCCTGCGTCCGGCCCCGCTCTCCGGACAGGACGCTATAAGAAGCGGACTGCGAATTGCAATAAGCAAAATTGGCTATTGAGAAATGGCGCGTCGCCTTGTATGGGATTGCCTTATCCGCGCGAAAGGCGTGCCGAATTATAATGGCGCATATTTCCGGAAATGTTGCCGTGGCCGGCGGCCGGTGGCTGGTGGCTGGTGGCTGGTGGCTGGTGGCCGGGTGGCCGTGGCTAGTGCCCGGCCCGGCGGGACCGACTTTTGGCGCATGAGGACCCTAAACAGGGGCGGTATGCGGCATTTGTGGGGCCGCCATTCGCCAAAAGTCGCGGCTCCCCTTTGCGCGGAGTCCCCCGCCCGCGCGATCACGCGGCTTTGGGCACCGACGCCGCGCTCAGGCGGCGGGCGATCAGGGCCGCGGCCAGGGCGGTGACCGGGAGGGTCGCGATGGTGACGCGGAACGCCGGGATGACCGCCGCGCCCGGGCCGCCATGGAAGCCCGCGCCGCCGTGGGAAACCGCGCCGTAGAAGACCAGGCCGAACAGGCACACGCCGAGCGCGGAGCCCAGCTGCTGGGCGGTCACGACCAGCCCGGCCCCGGCCCCGGCCTGCCGGGACGGCACGGCGCGCAGCGCGAGGCCGAGCATCGGGGTGATCGCCAGCCCCTGGCCCGCGCCGATGACGGCCAGCACGATCGCCGCCACGGGCAGCGGCGGGGTGGCGACGGCCGCCATCGCCAGGTAGCCGAGCGCGGTGACGACGCTGCCGCCGATCACGACGCGCTCGGGCCGGGCGGGGGACAGGCGGGGCGCGGACAGGCGGGGCGCGGACAGGCGGGGCGCGGACAGGCGGGGCGCGGACAGGGACGCGGCGGCGAACGCGACCGCCAGCGGCACCATCATCAGCCCGGCGCCCGCGGGGTCCATGCCCCGCCCGGCCTGCAGGTCCAGGGCGAGCAGCCAGAAGAACGCGGTGATCCCGGAGCCGAACACCGCGATCATGGCCAGTCCCCACCCGACCCCGGCCTGGCGCAGCAGGGACGGCGGGATCAGGGGCGAGCGGCCGGCGGACTCCAGCCGCCGCTGGCGGCGGAGGAACACCGCGGCCACCGGGACCGACGCGAGCAGTACCGGCGCCGTCCACCACGGCCACCCCCACTGGTGCCCCATGGTCAGCGGCAGCACGATCGCGAACAGCGCGACCGCGGCCAGGCCCGCGCCCGGCAGGTCCAGTCCGCCGCGCGCCGC
>JAFMRC010000206.1 GCA_017354375.1 Nocardiopsaceae bacterium
GCCCCCGCCTCCATAGCCGCCGCCCCCGTAGCCGGGCGCGGTCGCGGCCGGCGAGGCCGAGGGCTGCGAGCCCGTCAGCGAGCCCGTGACCAGCATCACCAGAAGCGCTCCCGCCGCGGCGGCGACCACCGCCACGGCCATGGTCCGCAGCGCGTGGGAGTTTCCTCCGGAGGGCTGGCGGACAGCGGTCGGCCGCCCCGCCGCCCTGGGCCAGTCGTTGTCGTCCGCGTCCTCGCCGGGCCAGTCGTCGTCCGCGTCGTCATCGGGCCAGTCGTTGTCGTCCGCGTCGTCGCCGGGCGCGCCGTCGCCGGGCCAGTCGTCATCGGTCATAAGAATTTCCTCAGGTAATCCGAAGGTTCGATACTCCTCCGGTACTTCGGAGTATCGATATATTGGCCTACGGTATTCCACATTAACGAGGGAGCGTGCATGTTCTTTCTCAGGTACCTAGGCGGGGAGATACGGTCGCGGGCGCGCCAGGCGTTCGCGATCGCGCTCGGCCTCGCGGTGGGGGTGGGGCTGGTGGTCACGGTGACCGCGGCGTCCGCCGGAGTCAGCGACGCCCAGGCGGGCGTCCTCAAGGGGTTGTACGGCGTGGGCACCGACGTCACGGTCACCAAGCCGCCCCCGCCGCAGCCCACGCCCGGAAGCGGGGGCGGGGGCGGAGGCGGCATGAGGATCTCGGCGGGAGCGAACGGCAAGCCGCAGGTTTGCCTGAGCGGTAAATGTTCCTCTGGCGCCCAGACGATTGACACCCTCACCAGTTCCTCCTACTCCCCGTTGAGTTACTCGGACGTTTCCTCTATCTCGAAACTGCCCGGCGTCGCGGCGGCCGGCGCCGGCCTGGACCTCACCGACCGGGTGATGACCCTTCCCGCGGACATGGGGTCGGGCGGCGGGATGCCGACGTCGAACTCCTTCGACGTCGAGGGCGTGGACTTCACCCACTCCAAGCTCGGGCCGCTGACCGACGGCACGTTCACCTCGGGCCACAACTTCACGAACGCCGACGCGAACTCCAACGACGCGGTGGTGGACTCGAACTACGCGAAGGCCAACAACCTGAAGGTCGGCGGCACCATCACGATGGCGAAGAAGAAGTTCACGATCATCGGGCTGGTCAGCCAGCCGCAGGGCGCCAAGCCGCCGGACGCGTACATCCCCCTCGCCCGCGCCCAGGCCCTCGGCACCAGCCAGGGCAACGCGCTGACCGGCAAGGTGAACACCATCTACGTCACCGCTGCCAGCTCCGCCGATATCCCGGCCGTGCAGAAGGAGATCCAGAAGCAGCTGCCGTCCGCCACCGTCACAACCCCGGCCAGCCTGGCGAGCGAGGTGACCGGGTCGCTGTCGTCTACCTCGAAGCTCGCCAACGACCTGGGCCGGTGGCTGTCGATCCTGGTGCTGATCGCCGCGTTCGCGGTGGCGGCGCTGCTGACGGTGGCCGCCGTCGGCCGCCGCGTGCGGGAGTTCGGCACGCTCAAGGCGATCGGCTGGCGGTCGCGGCGCATCGTCGTCCAGGTGATGGGCGAGGCGGTGGTGATGGGCGCCATCGGCGCCGCTATCGGGGTCGGCCTCGGCTTCGCCGGGACGGCCATCGTCAACCAGATCGCGCCCAAGCTGTCGGCGACATACCAGACGCCATCCGGGCAGCACGCGATGATGATGGGGGCGAACGGCCCCACGAGTACCACCTCCACCGTGGCACACACCGTGTCGGTCCCGATGGCCGCCTCGGTCTCCGGCGGCATGCTCGTACTCGCGATCGTGCTGGCCATCGCCGGCGCGCTGATCGCCGGGATTGCCGGAAGCTACCAGATCAGCCGGCTCAGGCCCGTGGACGCACTGGCCCGGGTCGCATAGGAGGGGAAGGCACATGTACAAGCTGACGCACGTAGCGCGGATCTACCAGAAGGGCCGCAAGAAGGTTCCCGCGGTCCGCGACCTGACCCTGGAGATCTCCGACGGCGAGTGGCTCGCGGTCCAGGGCCGCACCGGGCACGGTAAATCCACGCTGCTCAACCTGCTCGGCGGCCTGGACCGGCCCACCGAAGGCTCCGTCGAGCTCGACGGCACCGATCTCGCCGGGCTCCGGGACAAGGACCTGACCCGGCTGCGGGCCGAGACGGTAGGGTTCATCTTCCAGACCTTCAACCTGATCCCGACCCTGTCGGCGGCTGACAACGTCGAGGCGGCGCTCACGCCGTTGCACGGCCCGGGCGCGAGGCGGGGGCAGCGGGTGACCGAGGCACTGGAGGCCGTGGGGCTGGCCGACCGGGCCGGGCACCGGCCCGCCGAGCTGTCCGGCGGCCAGCAGCAGCGGGTCGCCATCGCCCGTGCCCTGGTCAAGGAGCCGAAGGTGCTGCTGGCCGACGAGCCGACGGGCAACCTCGACGAGGATACCCGCGACGAGATCATCGGCCTGCTGGAAGGGTTGTGGCGCGAGCGTAACCTGACCCTGGTGATGGTCACCCACGACAGCTCGGTGGCCCGCCGCGCGCAGCGGGTAGGCGTGATGAACAAGGGCAGGTTCTCTATCCGGCAGGACACCAGGAGGAAGGACGCCGGCAAGCAGGGTGCCAGGGACGACAGGAAGAAGGTCGCCACGTGACACGCGGGGCGTGACATGCGGGCGCGCCTGCCGGCACGCCCGCATGACCCCGCAGGATCCCCCGCGGGATCCCCCGCGGGATCCCCCGCGGGATCCCCCGCGGGATCCCCCGCAGGATCCCCCGACGGGAGCTGACACGAGGACATGACGACGAGCGACGACGCGAACGAGCGACTGACCCGGCTGGAGGAGCAGCTGTGGCAGGTCACCGACCGGCTTGCCGCCCTGGAACAAGGCCGGGCCGGGTCATCCGCGCGGCGTGGGCCGGATCCCCGTACCGCCGATGCCGGGGTGGGCGGGCCGGGCTGGCCGGAACCGGCGGACACGGGGGAGGCCACCTTTGCCTTCTCCGGGCGGGGCCGGTTCGGCGGCCAGCGCTCCGCCGTCGTCCATCAGCGGGCTCAGATGTCCGACGTGATGGAGGCCGATCCCGAGCAGATCGCGAAGGTGTTCGCCGCCCTCGCCAGCCCGGCCCGGCTCACGGTGCTCCGCGCCCTCCTGGACGGCCCCCGTACCAGCCAGCAGCTGCGCGCCGAACTGGATGACGCCTCGGTCGGCCAGCTCTACCACCACCTACGGGAACTGCTGGCCGTGGGCCTGATCATCCAGCCGGCCCGCAGCCAGTACGCCATCCGCCGGGGCAGTCAGGTGACGCTGTGCGTCCAGATAGTCGCCGCCGCCCGCCTGGCCGGGAACGCCCCCGGCTCCGCCGTGCCAGATGAAGACCCGGAATTACCCCATCGGCCGCCTCGATTGTCAGTGGTGCCTGCTTTCCTGGAAGCACGGGGTTTCCTGGAAGCACGGGGGAGGCGATGGCCGATGAGGATCCTGGACCTGCCGGAAGCGGACCGGCCGCGAGAGCGGCTGATCCAGCTTGGGGCGAAGGCGCTGTCGAACCAGGAGCTCATGGGTCTCCTGCTGGGTTCGGGTCGGCGCGAGCGTGACGCGATCGGCCTGGCCGCGGAACTGATCCATGATGCCAAGGGCCTGCAGAAGCTGGCCGTCGCCGATCCGGGCACGCTGAGCCTCATCCCGGGAATCGGCCCGGCCAAGGCGGCCCGCGTGGTTGCGGCGTTCGAGCTCGGCCGACGGGCGGGGAACCCGGCCGGCGCTCAGCGGATATCCGGGTCGGCGGACGTGGCCAGGGCCGCGGCGCCCTTCCTGCGAGGCCTCCGGCACGAGCGCGTCGTGGCGATCGTGTGCGATGCCGGCGGCGCGATCCTGCGCGTGACGGCCCTGGCGGACGGCGCGTCCGACCAGGGCCTGCTCCCGGTCCGCGACGCCCTGCACGCGGTCCTGTCCATCGGCGGGACCGCGTTCGCCATCGCCCACAACCACCCGTCCGGCTCCCTGGTCCCCAGTCACGCGGACATCGACGCCACCGCCAAGCTCCGCACGGCCGCCGCCGTCGTCGGCCTCCGCTTCCTCGATCACGTCATCCTCACCGAGACGTCCTGGAAGCGAATCGGTTGAAGCTCCCCGGCCAGCTCCGGCGGGAGTTCCGTGGGCGGGTCATTGTTACCCTGGCAGGCGCCACGATCCGTTAGGGATGACGGGTTTGGGTCGTGGCGGTGTGGATGATCCAGGCGAGGACCAGGGCTTCTTCCTGCCAGGCGTCGTAGCGGCCGCTGCGGCCGCCGTGCCCGGCCTCCATCTCGGTCTTCAGCAGGAACGGGCCGCCGCGGGCGGTCGCCCGCAGCCTCGCGGTCCACTTGGCGGGCTCGTGGTACAGCACCCTGGTGTCGTTCAGGCTGGTCAGCGCGAAGATCGCCGGGTACTCCGCGTCCGTCACGTTCTCGTACGGCGTATACGACTTCATGTACTCGTACACCGCCGGGTCGTGCAGGGGGTCGCCCCACTCCTCCCATTCGATCACGGTCAGCGGCAGCGACGGATCGAGGATCGAGTTGAGCGCGTCGACGAACGGCACCTGCGCGACGATCCCGGCAAACGCGGACGGGGCGAGGTTGGCGACCGCCCCCATCAGCAGCCCGCCGGCCGACCCGCCGCGCGCCACGAGCCGTTCCGGGGACGTCCACCGCTGCGCCACCAGGTGTTCGGCGCACGCGACGAAATCGGTGAACGTGTTCTTCTTGGCCAGCATCTTGCCGTCGTCATACCAGGACCGGCCCATCTCGCCGCCGCCGCGAACGTGCGCGAGCGCGAACACGAAACCGCGGTCGAGCAGCGATAGCCGGGGGATGGAGAAGGTCGGGTCGATGGAGTGCTCGTAGCTGCCGTACCCGTACAGCAGGCACGGCGCGGATCCGTCGCGCGGCGTGCCCTTCCGGCACACCAGGGAGACGGGGATGCGAGTGCCGTCCGGCGCGGTCGCCCACTCGCGGAACTGCTCGAAGTTCTCCGGTTCGTACGCGGTGCCATCCGGGGCCGGCAGCACCGGCTGCCGCTTGAGCAGCGTCAGCTCGCCGGTGGCCAGGTCGCAGTCGTAGACCGAGCTGGGCGTGACCATCGAGGTGTAGCCGAGCCGGTAGGTGCCGGACTCGTACTCCAGGTTCGCGCCGGGGCCCGTCGCGTAGACGGGCTCGGGGAAGCCGATCTCCCAGGCGCCGCCGGTGCTGTACGCGCTGGTGCCGTCGTCGCCGGCGGGCAGCACCCGCAGGCCGGTCAGCCCGTTGCGCCGGAAGTAGACGACCAGGTAGTCGGCGAACGGATCCACGTCAAGGAGCCGGGTCGACCGATCGTGGCGGATCAGCGGCGTCCAGGATCCCGGATCGCCCGCGCCGGGGGCGCCCGGCAGCGGCGCGGTCGCCAGCTCGAAGTTCTCCGCTCCGTCGTTGTGCAGGATCAGCAGCCGGTCGCCGGCGTGCTCGACCTCGTACTCCACCCCCTGTCGGCGCGGCGCCACCACCACGGGCTCGCCGGCCGGATCCGCCGCGTCGAGCAGCCGCACCTCGCTGGTCAGCTTGCTGGAGGTGTGAATCTGCAGGTACCGCTCGCTGCGGGTGAGCCAGATACCGGTCCAGAACTTCTCGTCGGGTTCTTCATAGATGATCACGTCGCTGGCCGCCGGCGTGCCGACCATGTGGCGGTGCACCCGGTAGGGGCGCCACGCGTCATCGACCGTCACGTAGAACAGCGCGCTGCCGTCGAGGGACCAGGCGCAGCCGTGCCCGGTGTTCGTGATCTCGTCCGGAAGGGTCTCGCCGGTCGCGAGATCCTTGATCTTCAGCGTGTACCGCTCGTTTCCGGAGAAGTCCGTGGAGTACGCCAGGCGCCCGCCATCGGGGCTGACGGAGAAGGCCCCGAGGGAGAAGAAGTCGTGGCCCTCGGCCAGTTTGTTCCCGTCGAGCAGGATCTCCTCGCCGTCCAGCGGCTGGCCGTCGGCCGGCAGCGGGGGAGTGGTCTCGCCCGGCCGGACGCGGCGGCGGCAGTGGATCGGGTACTGCTGGCCCTCGACCATCCGCGAGTACCGCCACCAGTCCCCCTTGCGGACCGGCACCGACAGGTCGGTCTCCTGGGTGCGGGCCTTGATCTCGCCGAACACGTCCGCGCGCAGGCCGGCCAGGTGCGCGGTCGCCGCCTCGGTGTAGGCGTTCTCCGCCTCCAGGTAGGCGATCGTCTCGGGGTTCTTCGGGTCGGCTAGCCAGGCGTAGTCGTCGATGACGGTGTCGCCGTGGTGCGTGCGCTCGGACGGGATCCGCGAGGCGACCGGCGGGGTGAGCCCGGACGGCTTGGACGTCGCGGGCGAGGTGGTGCTCATGGCTGCCGAGTCTAGTGCCGCGACGCCTGCGGGAACGGGCCGGCGCCGCATCGGAGGCCGCGGCGCGCTACGGGAACGGGGCGGCGGGCGGGCCGCCGGAGACGATCTCGGTACCGCGGCGGATGACCGCCTCATTCCGGTTCTGCGAGGTCAGGATGTAGAACCGCCGACGGCGGATCCCGGACACGACGATGTCCGCCACCTCGTCCGGCGATGCCCCTTGCGCGGACAGCCGGTCGAACCGCTCGGCGGCGGCCTGTTCTTCCGGTGAGGGGGCCAGCGGCGGCCCCGCCCACGCCGGGCGGTTCCGCGCCGAGGTGCCGAAGTTCGTGCGTACCGCCCCCGGGCACAGCACCGAGACGCCCACGTGCGACACGTCGGCCGATTCCAGGTTGAAGTGCAGCGTCTCGGTGAGCGCGACGACCGCGTGCTTGGACACCCCGTATGGCCCGAGGGCTCCCGCGAACACGCCGAAGATCGACGCCGTGTTCACCAAGTGCCCCGCGTCCTGCTCGAGCAGCACCGGCATGAACGCGCGCACCCCGTTGATCACGCCGCCCAGGTTCACCCCGAGCACCCAGTCCCACTCCCCGGGCGTGCACTCCCACAGCGGCCCGTGCGGCCCGCCCACCCCGGCGTTGCTGCACACCACGTGCACCGCGCCGAAGGCCGACAAGGTCGCGTCCCGCAGCGCGTCCACCTGCGCCGCCGATGAGACGTCGGCCGGGTGCGCCAGCACGCGCGCTCCGGTTTCCGCGAGCCGGGACGCGGCCGCCTCCAGCGCGGGCTCCTCCACGTCGGCGAGTACCACGCGCATGCCCTCGGCGGCGAACCGCCGTGCCAGGCCGAGGCCGATGCCGCTGGCCGCGCCGGTCACGACCGCGACCCGCCCGGCCCCGATTAGATCGTCATGCCGAACGGATTCACGCCGCCTCCCCGGTTCCCGCTGCCTCCCCGGTTCCGTCACGGCGTCGGGCCAACCTTCGGGTTGGTCGGGAAGCCGCCATTGAAGTGAAGCAGCGACAGCCCGCCGGTGACAATGGTCAGCCAGCGGGTGAGGGAGTTGCGCGGCAGCAGCGCGAGGGTGACCCACGCGATCGAGGCGTACCAGGGCAGCGACCACGGCGCGACGATCACCCAGGCGAACCACAGCGCGCAGGTGGCCGCCAGCACGGTGGGCACGTCCGGGGACAGGCGGTTGTACAGGTACCAGGCGAGCGCCAGCGTGAGCGGCGGCCACGCGAAGCTGAACACGGTCGCGGCCTCGTTCTGCGCGTGGAGGCCCCACACGTGCAGAACGATCTCCTGGATCAGCCGCCACACCGACGGGGAAAGCACGAACTTCGACTCGCCGGCCAGCGGCTTCAGGGCGCCGATGCCCCAGGTGAGCAGGTACAGCGCGGCGGTCGTGACCACGGCGGCGGTGGCGGCGCGGGCCAGCCGGGCCCAGGCCCGGTCGTGCAGCAACTGGATCGCGATGCCGAGCGCCAGGAGCGCCGCGGTGACCTTGACGGCGACGGCGACGCCCGCCAGGCATCCGATGAGCGCGTCGTTGGCGAAGCTGACGCGGCGCCTGGCCAGCGTGATGGCCGAGATCGCGACGAGCGCCAGGAGCGCGTCCAGGTGCCCGCCCAGCACCAGCTCCACGAGCAGGATCGGGTTGGCCACCCACAGCAGGCACGCGCGCACCGGGTTGGCGGCGGTGCGCAACAGCACGTAGCCGGCCCCGAGGAACGCGGCGCCGGCCATCATCATCAAGATCCAGACCGCGAGCCACGCCCGCTCGCCGGCCAGGTACGCGGCCAGCATCTGCATCCAGGTGGAGACGGGTCCGTACACCGACGGGGTGGTGCGCCATAGCGGGTTGACGAGCGCGGCGTAGGGGTTGTGCGCGCCGCCGGGCAGGCCGATGGGCGTGACCGTGTACGGGTTGAGGCCGAGCGCGGCGATCCGCCCGTAGGCGGCGTAGCTCGCGACGTCGCCCGACCCGACCGGGGTGATGTTCACCAGCACCGCCACCGTGGCCGCCCCCGCCGCGAACACCTTGCGCGGGCTCGGCGTCCACCCATGGCTGTTGGCCCACAGCATCATCGCCAGGCCCAGGCAGCACAGCAGGAGGGAGACGTACATGAGAGTGTCGGCGACAACGTCCGGCAGGTGCGGCGTGCCCAGGTTCCGGGCGAGGTCGGTTAGCGGCAGCAGCACCGGGGGGGTATCAGCGCTGGAGTGCGGCGCGGTCGCGCACAGCCCGACGAACGCGACCCCGGCCAGGCCCAGCGCGCTCAGCGTGACCGCGGGCAGCGGCCGGGCGAGCGGGCTGTGCGACAGGACCCTGATCAGGCGCCCCATCAGCGCCTCGACCCTGCCCCCCGGGATCGGCGGCTCGGCGAGCTTACCCGGCGCGGACGGAGCGGTGGTGGCCGCCTGGTCCTCGGCGCTGGTGGCAGTGCGATCCTTGGCGCGATCCCCGGCGCGGCCCTCGGAGCTGCCGCGCTGCGGCGGATCCACCGACACGGCCACTAAGAATTCCTCACTGTCGCGAAACTGTCACGGATAGTCGCATGCTGGTCAGGGGTCGCCAGGTCCGCGGCTGGCTTGCGTTGATCATAGCTCCGGCCGTCGGCCGGAACCGGTGCCGCGACACGCCGACAGGTCACGTAAACGTCAACGCGCTCAACCGCATGTCCACTCCCGTCGGCGGTTGCCGGGATCGATCCGAGCTGCGTCCGTTACCTGTGTGTGACCGCTTTCACTAAGATGATTGCAGAGCGTGAGATTTGGGTAGGTAAAAAGTAACCCAGCGGGACGACCCGCCATGTTCGTGAATTATAGTGATTCGCCGCATGTAACCGCGTACGATCGTCGCGTAATTCCGTTTGATCTGGTGTGGTTTCCCCGCCTCGATGCCTACCGGAGTGATATGCACCCGTTCCCTCGAAGAATGATCATCGCGTGCGCGGGGTCACTGGCAGCGGTGCTGGCGATGGCGCTGGCGGCGGGGTGCTCGTCGGAATCCGGAGCCGCGTACGCGGCGGGGGCGACGGGCCGCGCCGCCGCGAAGCCGCAC
>JAFMRC010000456.1 GCA_017354375.1 Nocardiopsaceae bacterium
CCGCCAGCCGGTCGTCGTAGGCCTTGGCCGCGGTGGCGTAGGCGGCGGCCTGCTGGTCGTGGAGGGCGGTGGCCTGCGCCGTGGCGCCCTGGGCCTGGTCCCACAGCACGATCGCCCCCCGGGCCTGGGACTGCGCGTCCTCCACCGCGCCCGCATACGACTCCAGGGCGGCGGCCGCCACGCCCATCGCCTCGGTGGCGGCCTGCCATTTCGCGGGCTGGGGGGAGAACTTCGCCCGGAACGCGTCGGCGGCGGCCCCCTCCCAGTGCCCGGTCCCGATCGCGCCCAGCCCGGCGGCGACCTCCCCGAACCCGGACGCGAACCCGTGCAGCTTCCCCGCCGCCGACCGGATCGCCGACGGGTCCCCGTGCACCAGCTGCGCCGGATCGCTGGTCTGGCCGAGCTGGAGTTCCGGCACGTCCCCGCCCAGGCTGGAGCCCAGCTTGTCGCCCGCGGCCTCCACCTCCTGGGCCGCGCCGGGCAACCCGACCGCGTCCAGCCCCTCCCCGGCGATATGCGCGCCCTCGTTGACTAGGTCGCCTGTCCCCTGCTTGGCCATGTTCCAGGCATCCTCGAAGGGGTTACTCACCAGCCGCCCCCCGTGGCCGCCAGGTCAACCGCGAACCCGTCCGACATGCCCGACACTCCCTCTGCACAAGGCCACAATCATTGACATATGTGAATATGTCCTGGCGGATGGTACACGACTAGGAGGCTTGTGTGATGGGCGAGTCGGATGGGAGCTAAGGAGGCGCTACGATCCGTTAGTCACAAGCCGCCGCCCGTGGCCATCTGGGTGGCTGCGCCCCCGGGATCCTGCACGGCCTGCTTCGCGCGGTTCATCATGTTCTGCCCGACGCCCTCCCACTGCTTCTCTATGGTCTGCGCGTTCTGCTGGGCCGCCTGCGGAGTGAAGTCCTGGAGCGGGTTATGGAACGTGGTCACCGCGGAGGCGTCCTGCGACCACGACGCCGACTCCGCCTGCTGGTCGGTCATGTGCGGATCCCCGGCGACGCCAGCGACCAGATCCTTGACCGCGCCGATGGCCTGGTTCTCCGCGTCGTTGTAGGCCCCGGCGCACAGCCCCAGCCGCTGCGCGAACTGGTCCCCGTCCTGCACCAGCGCCCGCACCCCCCACGACCACCGGTCGCAGAAGCCGCTGAACGCGCTGGCCAGGATCCCGTTCCCGAGCTGCGCCTCGGACAGGGCCAGGCCGGAGAACCCGCGCCCGATCTCGGCGGTCTCGTCGAACCCGAGCCCCTTCAGCTGCCCGATCACGTCGTTGAGGCCCTTGGCGGTCTCCGCCAGGGCCGCCCGGTCGACCGCGAACCCCTGCGACGTGCCCAACATCGCCTGCGCCGCCTGCTTAGCCGCCTGATCAACCGCGGGTCCTACCGGCATGTGCGACACCTCTCTGCGGGAGAACGCCACCAATGGCCACAGATGGCATATCTAATTGCAAACGATACCTGACTAGGGGCTTGTGCGATGGGTGAGTCGGACGGGAGCTGGGGAGGCGCCGCGATCCGTTCGGGATGAAGGGGTTGGGTTGGATGCTCGGGGGCCTGCGACCGCGCTCGAATGTCGGAGGGGCGCGCTACGGTGCCTGTCATGCGGTTCCTGCACACCTCTGACTGGCATCTCGGGCGGTCGCTGCACCGGGCCGACCTGCGTGACGCGCAGGCCGCGTTCCTCGATCACCTGGTGGCGACGGCGCGCGAGGAGAAGGTGGACGCCGTCCTGGTCGCGGGGGACGTCTACGACCGCGCGGTGCCGCCGGTGGACGCGGTGGCGCTGTGCGAGGAAGCCCTGGTCAGGCTGCGGGAGACCGGCGCCCGGGTGATCGTGATCAGCGGCAACCACGACTCGGCGCGGCGACTCGGGTTCAGCAGCGGGCTCATCGACGCTTCCGGCGTGCACCTGCGGACCAGGGCCGCCACGCTCGCCGATCCGGTGCTGCTGGCCGACGGCCACGGCCCGGTCGCGGTCTACGGTATCCCGTACACCGAGCCCGTCGCCGAGGGGGAACGCAGCCACTCCGCGGTGTTCGGCGCCGCGACGGAGCGGATCCGCGCCGACGCGGCCAGGCGCGGCGTCGCGCGCACCGTGGTCATGGCGCACGGGTGGGTGCACGGGGGCCAGGCCAGCGAGTCGGAGCGGGACATCACGGTCGGCGGGGTCGGGTCGGTGCCGGCGTCGCTGTTCGACGGGTTCGGCTACGTCGCGCTCGGTCACCTGCATGGGCAGCAGGTGATCACGCCGACCATGCGCTACAGCGGGTCGCCGCTGCCGTACTCGTTCTCCGAGGCCACGCACGAGAAGGGAAGCTGGCTAGTGGAGATCGGCGGTGACGGCGCGGTGCGGGCCGAGCGTGTCCCGGCCCCGGTCTACCGGAGGCTGAGCGTGCTGCGCGGCCGCCTCGCCGACCTGCTCGCTTCTTCTTCGTACGCGAAGCATGAGGAGGACTTCGTCGCCGTGACGCTCACCGACACGCAGCGGCCCGACCAGGCGATGGACCAGCTGCGGGCCAGGTTCCCGCACGTCCTCACCCTGGGATTCGAGCCGGAGGGGGTCACCATCGATGACCGCCGGTACGGGGAGAAGGTGGCGGGCAAGGACGACCTGGCGGTCGCGTCGGAGTTCGTTACCCACGTGCGCAACGCGCCGCCGACCGAGGCGGAGCGGCAGCTGCTGGAAGAGGCGTTCGAGGCGGCCCGTGAGCTCGAGGGGGAGCGCTGATGCGACCGCACCGGCTGCGGGTGACGGCGTTCGGGGCGTTCGCCGGCACCGAGGAGGTCCGGTTCGACGAGTTCGAGGGCCTGTTCCTGCTGCACGGGGAGACCGGCGCGGGCAAGACGACGCTGCTGGACGCGATCGCGTTCGCGCTGTACGGCAGGGTGCCGGGCGTGCGCGGCAAGGCGAAGCGGTTGCGGTCCGACCACGCGGCGCCCGGCGTCCGCACCGAGGTGCGGCTGGAGGCGACGATCGGCGGCCGGAGGCTGCGCATCACCCGCAGGCCGGAGCAGGAGCGACCGAAGAAGTCGGGCACCGGCACGAGGAAGGAGCCCGCGTCGGTGATGTTGGAAGCCTGGGAAGTCGGCGGGGCTGGCGGGGCTGGCGGGGTCGGCGGCTGGGAGGTGAAGTCGACCCGCATCGGCGAGGCGGACGCCGAGATCCTCGCCCGCATCGGCATGTCGGCCGACCAGTTCTTCCAGGTGGTGCTGTTGCCGCAGGGCGAGTTCGCGCGGTTCCTGCACGCGGGCGCCGACGCCCGGGCCGAGCTGCTGCAGAAGCTGTTCGGCACCGACCGGTTCCGCTCGGTGGAGGAGTGGCTGGCCGACCGGCGCCGCACCACGGCCGCCGAGGTCTCGTCCGCCGCTGACCAGGTCGATCACCTGATGGCCCGGGTCAGCCAGGTCGCGGGGGTTCCGGTGCCTGACGGCTCGGTACCTCCGGCCGACAAATCGGATATATCGGGTTTGTGGCAGTTGACGTGGCTTGCTGACCTGATATCGGCGGCCGAGGGGCGCTTGGATGAAGCCGCCACTCTTGTCGACGAGCGGAAGAACGCGCTGGACGCGGCCCTCGCGGCCAAGAGCGAGGCCGAGCGGCTCGCGGACCGGCAGCACCGCCGCCGGGACGCCCTGGGCAGGCAAGCCGAGCTCCAAGCCGCCGCCTCCGGCATGGCCAGCCTGCGCGACGAGGTCGATGCCGCCGCCCGCGCGGCCGAGGTCGCCCCGGTGCTGGAG
>JAFMRC010000207.1 GCA_017354375.1 Nocardiopsaceae bacterium
GCGTGGTGCTCGCCGCCCGCGAGCGGGGGCTGAGCAACCACCTGCCCTCGCCGTGGGCCGCCTGGCGGCGCGACGTGTCGATCGCCGTGCGGCGGCGGCTGAACCGCCGCGATCCCGAGGGCCGCGGCGCCGCCTGGCTGTCGGACTACGACGCGACCTCCCCGGACGCACTGAAAACCTAGTAGGCGACGGTGAAGCGGGTCCGGTGGTGCTTCGGGTCGGTGATCTCATCGACGAAGGCCAGGGCGAAGTCCGCGCCAGAGATTTCCGACTTGCCGTTTTCGCCGGTCAGGAGCACGTCGCCGCCGATCCGGTACCGGCCGGTGGCCTCGCCCGGGTTGTAGGAGCCGAACGCCGCCGCCGGGCTGACGTAGAACCAGTCCGCGCCGGAGGTGTCCGCGCGCAGCGAGGCCAGCACGTCCGCGGCCGCGCCGGCCTCGCCCTTGAACTGCTCCGGGAACTCCGGCGTGTCGATCAGCCGCGGCCCGCCCTCGCTGACGTGCAGCGAGGCCGCGCCGCCGACCCAGCCCAGCCGCTTGCCGTGGGCGGCCGTGGCCGTGAGCAGCGACGGCAGCGCGTCGATGAGCCCGGTTCCGTCCTCGGCCGTCGCGTGCCGGATCGCCACGACGATCACGTCGGCCTCGGCGGCGACCTGGTCGACGAGGCTCGGGTCGTGGACGGATCCCTGCCGGGTGGTCAGCCCGGGCCGGGATCCGCCCTCGTCTCCGTTCCGGCTGATGCTGATCACGCTCAGGCCCCGCTTGAGCGCCTCATCGCGGATCGCGCCGCCCGCGTATCCCGTGCCGCCGAAGATCGCAACCGTCGTCATCCCAACCTCCGCTGGCAGTGTAACAGGCCGAAGGCGGAGGTCATCGTGGTGGCGGAGGAGGCCTTGCCGAGGCGCGAGAGGCCGAGCAGCTGCTCGGTGGTCGCGAGCAGCGAGTAGTGGTTGAACTGAGTGCTCGAGCTGGTGCCGGCCTTGGTGGACGGGCTGACCACGATCGTCGGGACGTGGCAGCTGTTGTCGCTGGTGTTGGTGGAGCAGTTCTCCCCGGTGCTGCCGCCGGCGCCCTCATCGAAGGTGATGAAGATCGCGGTGCTGCCGCTGGTGTAGGAGGAGCTGTTCAGGATCGTCGGCAGGTTCTTGCTCAGCCAGGTGTCGCCCTGGGCGACCGTGCCGTCGTGCATGTCGTCGATCAGGTTCGGCGTGATGAACGAGAACGCGGGCAGCGTGTTGTTCGACAGGTCCGTCGACAGCTGCGTGTACGGCACGTCGTTCGACGAGCAGCCGGACAGGGTGGTGAAGTACGGCGGCGGGTTGTGCTTGACCGCGTACTCGCCCGACGGCGACTTCTCGCAGTTCGACGACATCGATTCCTCGTAGGCCTTCCACGATTCGCCCTGGCCGAAGATGCTCGACGACGACGTGGTGCACGAGCCCGTCGGGTTGCAGTCGCCGTCGAACGGGCTCAGGCTGCTGACCGCCAGGCCCGAGGTGGCGCCGACGTAGTTCGGCAGGCTCGGGTGCGACAGGTTGTGGTAGTTGGTGGCGACGCCGCACTCCTTGGCCAGCGAGGTGAAGTAGGGCGCCTGCGAGTTGCCGATGATGTCGGAGTAGCTGCGGTTCTCGAACCAGATCCAGATGACGTGCTTGTAGGTCGGGGCGGATGTCTGCGTGCCGCACGGGCTGGAGGCGGAAGCGGTCGCGGCCGGCTCAGAGGCCTTCGCGGCCGGGGCTGTGGTCGCGAACGCCGTGACGGTCAGCGCCCCCGCGACAGCGAAGGCGGCGGCGGCCACGGCGGCAACGCGACGTCTGAGTGTGATGCGCATGCCCCAAGCATGCGCCCGCAGCCGGGTGCGAAACAACAAACTTCCCTGAAACAAACCCGAAACAGACGATTCCCGACGCGGGCGTTCAGGTCAGTAGCCGTTGAGGAGGGCGTGGACCTCCGGGGCGGCGGACGTGGCGCCGTAGCCGGCGTCGAGGACCACGGCGGCGACCGCGATGTCCTGCTGGGGGTCGAAGGCCACGAACCAGGCGTTCGGCTGCGTCCCGGCGGTCACGTCGGCGGTACCGGTCTTGGCGTAGACGTCCGGTCCGAAGCCCTGCCCGGCGGCCGTTCCCTGGGTGACCACGTCCCGCATCATCTCCCACAGCTGGGACTTGGTGCTGGACGGCAGCGGAGTGGCGCTGACCTGCTTCGTGCCCGGGACCAGGATCGGCTGCTTGAACGACCCGTTCTCCACGGTCGCCGCGACCGACGCCATCGCGAGCGGGCACGCCTGCAGCGTCCCCTGGCCGAAGGACTCCTCCGCGAGCGCGGAGTTCGGGGAGTTCGGGGCCATCTTGAAGTACTGGGCCGACATCCCCGAGATGCCGATGTCCCACGGCTCGTTCAGCCCGTAGTACTGCTTCGCGGTGGCCGCCAGCTCATCCGTGCCCGACGGGGCGGCCAGCTTCGACCACCACTGCGTGAACGCGTTGTTGCAGGACTGCGCGAAGTCATAGGAGAACGGGGTGGACGGGGGCTCGGACTCGCCCTGGTCGTTGTGGATCGTGATGCCGCCCACCTGGTAGGACGGGGGACACGCCACGCTGGAGTTCGCGCTCGCCCACCCGTGGTTGAGCACCGCCGTGGACGTGACGATCTTGAAGTCCGAACCGGGCGCGACCGCGGCCGTCAGGGCGAAGTCGTTCTGGCCCGCGTTGTTGGCGATCGCGAGGATCTTGCCGCTCGATGGCTGGATCGCGACCATGGAGCTGTTCTGGTGCTGCTGGACCGCGGCCTGCGCGGCCTTCTCGGCCTTCGGGTCGATGGTGGTGGCGAGTTGCCCGATGTTCTGCGGCGAGACCACGACGGCCTGGCTGTTGGGGACGGCCTTCCCGTTCGCGTTCTCGATCTGCACCGAAAGGCCCGGCTTGCCCTGCCCGGCGGGGGCCTTCTTCTGCAGCAGGCCCGAGATCGTGGTCAGCCCGGGGTCGTTGTAGGCCGTGAGCTGGCCGCCGCTGGAGTCGGTGACGGAGACGACCTGCGGCGGCACGGTGACCGCGGCCAGGTGCTGGGACGCGGTCAGGTTCGGCGCGACCACGTCGGGCTGCCACTCGATGTACCAGCCGTCGGAGTCGTGCGCCTGGTAGGCGACCAGCGTCGAGTGGTAGTCCCACGGCCCGGTCAGCGGCGTGGAGCTGGCGCCCGGCGGGCTGGACACCGTGGCGTTGAGCTGGAACGTCACCTTCTGCAGGGTGCCGGACGCGGCCGCGCCCGTCGGCTTGGACTTCCCCTTCGCCTTCGACTTCGTCTTGGGCGCGGGCGGGGCGCTGGTCTTGGCCGTGCTCGTCACGCTGCCGGTCAGCTTCTTGAGGTTCAGGTCCTTCGCGTACGCGCTGAGGGCCGCGCTCGCGGCCGCCGGATGGTCGGTGAGGCCGGCCGCCCCGGAGATGTCACCGCTCTCCCAGTCCTGCAGGAACTTCGAGGTGATCTGCTCCGAGTCCTGCCCGGGGTTGCTGCCGGTCGGGACGAAGCCACCGCCGGAATTGCTGCCGCCGGGCTTGACGACGACGAGGACGACGACCGCGGCCACGACGACGGCCACGGCTCCCGAGGCGATCGCGATGAGGCCCTTCCGGCGGCGGCGCTTGGCGCCGCCGCCGGGCGGCGGGCGGTGGCCGTACCCGTGCAGCGTCCCGTACCCGGGACCCTGTCCGTAGCCGGGGCCCTGCCCGTACCGCTGGTCGCGCCCCGGCTGCTGTCCGTAGTCCTGGCCGTACTGCTGCCCGTACCCCGGCTGCTGCCCCTGACCCTGCTGCCCGTAGCCGGGCTGCTGCTCATACCCTGACTGCGGTCCGTAGCCGGTTCCCGGCTGGACCCCCTCCGACGCGTAGAACGCCCGCGTGATCCTGCGGCGCTCCCCGCCGGACTCCCCACCCGAATCGCTAGTCACCTGCTCGACCGTACCCGCGCGGCAAATTCGCGGCAAATAACATTGCGCACTATTTACACGATCGTGCCCTGTCCAGCGGGATGGGCGTGAACATCTCCCCTGGCCTTCCGCCTGCCCGGCCTGTTGCCTGCCCGGCCTGTTGCCTGCCCGGCCTGTTGCCTGCCCGGCCTGTTGCTGTTATCACCCTGATCGTATTCTTTGTAGGAGTTCCGACCAATCCTGCGACCGGTTTGCGGGGATATGCCCTTGCGGAACTCCTACAATCAGCCAGGACAGCCGCTAGTCGGTCAGCTTGGGCAGTCGCTAGTCGGCGCGGGTGAGCTTGAGGGCCTCGAAGAGCGGGTGAGCTTGAGGGCCTCGAAGACTGGCGGGTCGCTGAAGCGGAACAGGTCCAGCCCGCCGGAGTCGGAGTCGGTCGCGCCCGCCTCCGACCTGGCCGAGAACGGCTGCCACGACGGGACGACGAACAAGTCGCCGCGCGTCACCGACCAGGTCCCGCCGGCGGCGGTCACGGTGCCGGAGCCGTCGAAGACCGCGTAGACGCTCGACCCCGTCTCGCGAACGGGCCTGGTCTGCCTCCCCCGGGCTATCCGGTGCATTTCGGCGCGGATCGTGGGCGTCACGTCCCCGCTGGTGGCCGGGTCGGTGAACCGCACGGCGGCGTGGCCCGGCTCGACCGTGGCCGGATGCCCCCCGGCCTCGAGCTCAAGCTGGTCGGCCAGGGCGCGGTCGGTGTGCTCCCACGGGTAGCGCAGCAGCGGGGAGCCGGGGGCCTGTTGGGCGGTCCCTGCGCCCAGGGGGCGCAGGCCGGGGTGACCCCACAGCCGCTCCGCGCGGGAGCGCTCCGAGGTGATCTTCTCGGCAACGGGACGAGCGACTCCCGCTCGAAGCCGCGGTACAGCTCCTCCAGCGCCGGGGTCACGTCCGGCTGGTCCGGCGCGGAGACCGCGCGCAGGTGAACCGGAGACGCCAGGTCAGCAGAGGTCGTCATGGTCAGGACGTACCCAGATCCCGTTTCGCCCGCACTTCCCGTGAGATCCTCCTGGACATGAGCACCACGCAGGACATCGGCATTGTCGGCGCCGGCATCGTCGGGCTCGCCGTCGCCCGCCAGCTATCCGCCGCGGGTCACACGGTGACCGTCTTCGAGAAGGAAGACCAGGTAGCACGTCATCAGACCGGCCGCAACTCCGGCGTGGTGCACGCCGGCATCTACTACGCGCCCGGCTCGGCCAAGGCGACGCTGACCCGCCGCGGCGTCGGCCTCCTGAAGCAGTACTGCGCGGACAGGCAACTCCCCTACGACGAGCGCGGCAAGCTCATCGTCGCCCGCGACGAAGCCGAGACCATCAAGCTCCGCGAGCTCGAACGCCGGTCGGTCGCCAACGGCGTGCCCGGCATCCGGTGGCTCACCGGCGGCGAGCTGCGGGAGATGGAACCCGAGGTCGCGGGCGTGGCCGCCCTCCTGTCCCCCAGCACCGCGATCACGGACTACCCGGCGATCACCCGGGCATACGGCGAGGACGTGGTTAAGAACGGCGGCCGGATCCTCCTGTCCGCCCCGGTCGAGCGGATCGTGCGCTCCGCCGGGGGCGGCGTCACCGTCATCGCGAACGCCCGCGCACACCACGTCGACCGCCTCGTCGTCTGCGCCGGGCTCCAGGCCGACATCCTCGGCCAGCAGGCGGGCGACGCGAAGGCGCCGGAGATCATCCCGTTCCGCGGCGAGTACCTGCGACTGAGGCCGCACGCCCGGGACCGGGTGCACCGCCTCATCTACCCGGTCCCCGACCCCCGGTACCCGTTCCTGGGCGTGCACCTGACGCCCCGCGTCAACGGCGAGTCCGACCTCGGGCCGAACGCGGTACTCGCGCTCGCGCGCGAAGGCTACCGGTGGCGCGACATCGACCCCAGTCAGGTGGCGCGGGTGAGTCGCTCACATCCGTTCTGGAGAATGGTGGCCGGGAACTGGCGCGCGGGCGCACGGGAAATGCGCGGCTCGCTGTCGCGCCGTGCCTATCTCGCCGAGGCCCGCACCTACCTGCCCTGGATCACCGCCGCGGACGTGGCCTCCGCGCCCGCCGGGGTGCGCGCGCAGGCCGTCGACCCGGACGGGTCGCTCGTCGATGACTTCCGGATCAGCCGGGCCGGTGACGTGGTCATTGTCCGTAATGCCCCCTCCCCCGGCGCGACGGCGTCGCTGGCGATCGCCGAGCACATCGCCGGCCGCCTAGGGCTACCGGGCTAGAGTTACGGAAGGGAACCCGAGTGACCTTAGTATTCCAGGATGACATCATCCAATCAATTGCCCGGCCTATGCGACGAGATGGTCCAGGCGATCGGCCAGCTGAACGTGCCGCAGTACGCCGAGACGCTGCCGCGGCTGGGCGAGGCCCTGTCGGAGGCCGGACCCGACGAGGTCAACGCCGCGCTGGCCCGGCTCGCGCCCGCCGTGGCGAGCGTTCCGCTCGGCCTCGGCATCAATCTCGCCGAGTTGACGTCCGCGATGGTCGATGTCGGCGCGGACCTGCCGACGGTGCTGTCGCTGCTGGTCCCCCGCGCGGCCGAGGCGATGGAGAAGGCCGCGCGGTTCGCGGCCCTGTGGGGCGGCGACCCCGACGACCTGCCCGAGCCAGAGAACTCGGAGCTGTACGAGGAGGCGGTCGGGCGGCTGACCGCCCCTGGTCCCGCGCAGGTGCCCGAGGAAGAGGCGCACGAGCTCGGGGAGGCCTGGTTCGCCGGCGACGACTGGGTCAGGCCGGTCCTGAGCCTGGCCTTCCTCAAGGACGCCCGCCTCGCGATGCCGCACCGCGAGCGCCTCCTCGCCGCGACCGAGGCGACCGATGACTACTTCGGCGCCGCGCACTGGCTGCACGGGCTGCTGCTGGTGCGGGACGACGCCACGCTGACGGTCCTGCACCGCCAGACCGGGCGCGGATACAAGGTCACCATGAGCGGTGTCGGCGACAACTTCCAGCTGCATACCCTGCTCGCCGCCACCCTCATCGGCGACGAGCGGCGCGGGCTGCTCCCGGGGACGCCGCCCACTCCCGAGGAGTTCTCCGCCGCCTTCGACAACCCGGAGGGGAGGCTGCCCGGCGGGACGCGGGGACATTTCAACCTGGTCGACGGCTACGGCGACTGGATCTGGGGCGAGGGACGCCCGGCCGACATCCCGCTGTTCCGCGGCGAGATCGTCATCGTGCTGGATCCGCCCGAGTACCAGCGGACCTGGAACCCGGGGCGGATCTACCCGCAGATGCAGCCGGAGTTCACGCTGGCGCGGCAGCTAACCGAGGCGGAGGCCGCTGACTGGCTCGCCGCGGTCAAGCCGTCCACCCCGAATCCCATGGCTGGCGGCGGCACCGCTGTCTCCAGAGGGTCGTCGTCGCCGTCGTTACGGCCCCTGGGCCCGGCGGTCACGCCCCGACGCCCCGGTAACGCCCCGACGCCCCGATGGCGCGGTAACGCCTCGACGACGCGGGGGCGGAAGGCGGCGAACGGGTTCGTCACGACCAGTTCCCTCGCCGCGAACCGGTACAGCGCCGCGGGCCGGCCCCCGCCGGGCGCCGGCCGCGACACGCCCGGGGTCGCCTGGATCACCCCGCGCCGGGTCAGGATCCGCTGCAGGTTCGTGGCCGAGACCGGGTGGCCCAGTGCCGCGCTGTAGGTGTCGCGCAGCTGGGAGATCGTGAACGTCTCCGGCGCGAGCGCGAAGCCGATGTTCGTGTAGGACAGCTTGGCCCGCAACCGCTCCCGCGCCGAGGAGATGATCGAGGCGTGGTCGAACGCGCAGTCGGGCAGCGCGTCCACGAGGTGCCAGGTCGTATCGGACGGCAGCCGCGGCCGCGCCCCCGGCGGCACCAGCGCGAGGTAGGCGGTGGCGAGCACCCGCTCGCGCGGATCGCGAGCCGGGTCGCTGCGGGTCTCCAGCTGCTCAAGATGCGATATTTCCGGAATGTCGACCTTGGCGGCCAGGTGCCGGGAGGCCGACGTCCCCAGCCGCTCCCCCGCGTCCAGCAATCCGCCGGGCAGCGCCCAGCTGCCCTGGTGCGGCGGTTCGGCGCGGCGCCACAGCAGCGCGTGCAGGCGCCCGGCGCGAACCTGGAAGACGACTCCGAGCGCCTCGTGGCGAAACCGCTGCGACACACGCTCATCGTAGCGACGCCGCCCGCCCCCCCGCCCCCCGCCCAGCGTGCCGAATGCGCGCAGCGTGCCGAATGCGCGCTTGGGCCCGCTCACCCACCCCGCTCAACGTGCCGAATGCGCACCTGGGCAGCCTCTTATAGGCCCGAGTGCGCACCTGGCATGCCAGGCGGGGCGCCCCGTTCCGCGTCACCCGCCGTCACCCGCCCTCCCGCTGCGACCCGCCTCCCGCTGCGACCCGAATGCGCGCTTGGGCTCGCTCTTACTGGCCCAAAAGCGCACCTGGCACGTTAGGCGAGGGCGCCACGTTGCCAACCGCAAGTTTTCAACCTATAGTCGAAAACTATGGAGCTGCAGAATCGGATCCGGGACCTCGCCGCCGCGCGCGACGCCGTGATCCTCGCGCACAACTACCAGCGGCCGGAAATCCAGGAGGTCGCGGACCACGTCGGCGACTCGCTCGCCCTCGCCCGGCTGGCCGCCGCCAGCACCGCGCGCGTCATCGTGCTGGCGGGGGTGTACTTCATGGCGGAAACGGCGAAAATCCTTTCCCCCGAACGGATCGTGCTGACTCCGGAGCCCCAGGCCGGCTGCTCCCTCGCCGATGGCATCACCGCCGCGCAGGTCCGCGCCTGGAAGTCCGAGCACCCCGGCGCCGCGGTCGTGGCCTACGTGAACACGACCGCCGAGGTGAAGGCCGAGGCCGACGTGTGCTGCACCTCCGCCAACGCCGCCGAGATCGTGGATTCCATCCCCGCCGATCGCGAGGTGCTGTTCCTGCCCGACCAGTTCCTCGGCGCGCACGTCCGCCGCGTCACCGGCCGGGAGAACCTGCGGGTGTGGATGGGCGAGTGCCACGTCCACGCGGGCATCGGCCCGGACGAGCTGCGCGCCCGCGCCGCCGCCAGTCCCGAGGCGGAAATCTACGTGCACCCCGAGTGCGGGTGCGCGACCCCGGCGCTGTGGTCGGCTGGCCTGGGCGATCTTCCTCCCGAACGGACCAAGGTTCTCTCCACGTCCGGCATGCTGACCGCGGCCCGCTCGACGGAAGCCTCCGCGGTCCTGGTCGCGACCGAGACCGGCATGCTGCACCAGCTCCGGAAGGCGAACCCCGAGGTGCGCTGGGAGCCGGTCAACCCCCGGGCCGAGTGCCGGTACATGAAGATGATCACAGCGAAGTCCCTGGAGCGCTGCCTGCGCGACGGCGTCACCGAGGTGGAGGTCGACCCCGGCGTGGCGGCCCGTGCCCGCCGCGCGGTCGAGGCGATGATCGCGACGGGCCCGGCGCCCGCGCCGGCCGGGCCGG
>JAFMRC010000457.1 GCA_017354375.1 Nocardiopsaceae bacterium
CTCGGGCCGGCCGCCGGCGGCGGCGTCCGATGACGAGGTGATCGGGATGATGGGCTGCTGGCAGGCGCTGGAGGCCCGCGCGCACGCCCGGATGCTGGCGGCGGTCCGGGAGCTGGTCCGCCGCCGGCCGCGGGAGGGGTTCCCGCCCGCCTGCTACCCGGGGGGCCTGCCGGAGAAGTGGGATACCGGGGTGGCGCACGAGGCCGCCGCCCAGCTGCGGACCTCCTGGCAGGCGGCCGGGGCGCTGGCGTGCCTGGCCTGGGAGCTGGAGGCGCGGCTGCCCGGCACCGGGGCGCTGCTGGAGGCGGGGGTGCTGACCGGGCTGAAGGCGAGGATCGTCGCCGAGGAGTTCTCCGCCCTGGATTTTAGCGACCGTAGTTGTGAGTGTCCGTGTCGTTCCCCTGGGCCTGTGAGCTGGGCGTCCTAGGCTTCATTACCGACCTGGTCCGGGACGTTGCCCATGTTCCGGGGTCGGCAACGGGGGGATGAACGATGACGCGGCGGATGATCGTGGGGGACCTGCGGGTCCAGCGACTCGACCGGAGGAACGGGCTGAGGTCGTGGACCATCGTGTGGCCCGAGGGCGCGGTTCACGACGAGGCCGACCGGTTCCTGCGGGTCCACGACGGGTCCGGCACGCAGAAGACGTACGCGTACTACCTGGTCGATCATCTGCGGTGGCTCGAACGCGAGTGCCTGGCATTCGATGAAGTCCGGCTGCGGGACCTTGAGCGGTATATGGGCATCGTCGGCGCTGATGTGCGGATGCCGCTGGGCGAGCCGTGGCGGGAGGGCAAGCGCCCCTACGGACGGGCGGCGCTGTCGACGGCGGCGGCCTGCTTGAAGGGCTTCTACCTGCACCAGTCGTCCCTCGGCATCAACACGGGGCTGGGCGAGACGCTCGGCCGGACGAGGCTGCCGACGCGGGCGGACCGGCGGCGGTCGCTGCTGGGGCACGTCAAGGCGGAGATGCCGGCGAACCCGCTGGCGCCGAAGGGCCGGCACCGGCGTCATCCGAAGATGCTCCCGGACGGCGCCCGGGAGTCGGTAACGGCGGCGGTGAACTCGGCGAGGGACCGGCTGATCGTGTCCTGGCTGGCCGACGGGGGCCTGCGGATCGGCGAGCTGTGCGGGCTCCACCTCACCGACCTGCATCTTCGCCAGGACGCGGCATGCGGGGAGTGCCGGCACCCGCACCTGCACGTGTGCCGCCGGCCGGGGAACCCGAACGGGGCCGAGGCCAAGACCAAGCACCCCTGGAAGACCGAGGGCGGAACCATCGCCGGCGGGCTGGTCAAGCGGGTCAGCCCCGCGATGGTGCACGCCTACTTCGACTACATGACCGGCGAGTACCCGCGGGGAGCGGGGCACGGGATGCTGCTGGTCCAGTTGCACGGCCCGGCCGCCGGCCTGCCGCTGGCGCCCGTCGGGGCCCGCCGGATGCTCGCCCGGGCAGGGGAACGCGCCGGCCTCGGGGCCGTAAAACCTCATTCATTTCGGCATTCCTTTACCTCAGGGGTGCTCGATGCCTCCGGCGGGAACCTCATGATCGCCCGGGACGCCGGCGGGTGGGCGTCGGCCGCGATGGTCGATGAGGTCTACGGTCACGTCGACGTGCACGACCCGGCGTTCGACGCCGCCTTGCGCACCGTCTGGGGCGAGGGCCGGTGACGCTCTCGCTGCTGCCGCGGCCGGACGCCCGCGAGGGCCGGGACCGGCTGGAGATCCTGACCGCGCTGATCAGCGCCCCGTCCTTCGACCCGCTGTTCCGCGGCGACATCATCACGATCCCGGCCGGGCACCCCGTCTACCGGTGGAACTGCCTGGCATCGGGCTGCGGCCGGCCTGCCCGGAGCGGTGACCTGTGCGATGGTCACGAGAGACTGTGGCGGAAGCGCCGCGGTGAAGGAGGGCCACGGGCCGGGTTCCTGCAGGCGCCGCCGCCGGCGGGAGGTCCCGGCGCGGGGACGGAGGAGCATCCGTGCCGGATATGCCCGGAACGTGCCGCCCTTCATCTGGCCCTTCGGCTGTGCCAGCACCACCTGGGCCGCTGGGATCGCTACCGGGCACGGCACGGAGACGACGCCGGCTTCAGCGAGTGGCTGGCCGGGCAGCAGCCGGCTCCCGGCTTCGGCTGCTGCCGCGTGCGCGTCTGCCCGGAGCTGGCGCATTCCCCGCTGGGGCTGTGCAAGCGGCACGGGGTGCTTTACCGGTCGCAGGGCAGGCCCGGCGGGGCTGCCCTGCCGGGCGAGTGGGCACTCCGCTATGAGAAGGCCGGGAAGGCGGTTCCCGTCCGGTATGCCGACGAGCCGGAATTCCGCCGCTGGTGCGCGGCGGCCGCGCCGGCGGCGCGGCCCGGGCAGGTCAACCTCAGGGGCCTGCATCCTCTGGTGCGGGCAGAGTTCCAGTGGTGCATGGCCTCGGGCGCGGCGGTAAGGACAGGACGGGAGGGGCTGGCCTGCCTGCAGCGGCTGGCGGAATACGCCCGGGTCCGGGCGCTGGGTTCCCTGACCGAGCTGTCCGCGGAGGACGCCGGCCTGGCGGCGGAGACCGGGCGGCAGGGTCCGCAGGCGGTGCGGATGATCACCGGCAGGCTCGCGCTCCTCTACGTGACGCCGGAACAGGCGCGGGAAGAGGGCTACATCCTCGCCGGGCATTTCGGCCGGGAACTGCCCCGGCGCTCCGGGCGCACCGACCTGTCCGGCATCTCCCAGCGGTGGCTGCGCGACCTGGTCTGGGACTACATGGCCGGGCTCCTGCGCTCGCCGGGCTGCCCCCGCACCGCGGGCCCCTTCGATGACATGCGGCGGGCGGGCCTGGAACTGAGCGCTTTCCTCGGGCTCCGTGCTCCCGGCGGCGGCCATGACCCGCGGGCGCTGACCGCGGGCCACATGCACCAGTTCGCCGCCGACCAGCGGCAGCGCGAGCACGACGGGCTGGTCTCGCTGGGCGTCACGGGACGGCACGGCGAGCCGTCCGTCGTGACGGCCGTGACCCGGCAGGCTGTCTTCAACTGCACCCGCCGGCTCCTGCGCGGTGCGCTGGAATCGGGCGAAGCCGGCCGGCTCGGCCTGGACCGCGGCTTCATCACCTCGATGCCCGCGCACGGCCCGCTGGTCACGCGCTCCCGGCCCCCGTTCACCGACGAAGTCGCCCGCGCGCTGGCCGACGAGGAGAACCTGCGGAAGCTGGCCCGGGACCACGACCCGTCCGGCAACGGGACGCGCGAGGCCTGGGAGACGATCATCGCCACCGGACGCCGCTGCGGCGAGGTCCTGAACCTCCGCCTGGACTGCCTCGGCCGCTACGGAGGGCTGCCCATGCTCTGGCACGACCAGTCCAAGGTCGGCAACTACGACGAGGCGGTGCGCATCCCCGACCGGGTCTGGCAGGCCCTGAAGGCCCGGCAGCGCAAGACGCTCGCGCTGTTCCAGTCGCGCAACAACCGGCCGCCCACCGCGGACGAACGCGCCGCGATGGCGCTGTTCCCGTCCCCCGCCCGCAACCGCGACTGCAGCCGGCCGTTGACCGACACGTGGTTCCACGGGCACTTCAGGGCCTGGGTCGCAGACCTCGACACCGGCCGGCAGGTGCCCCACCAGGCCCGGCACACCATGGCCACCAGCCTGCTGCGGGCCGGCGCGACCCTGTCCCACGTCCGCCGCTACCTGGGGCACGTTTCCGAGCGCATGTCCGAGCGGTATATCCACCTGGCCCATTCCGACCTCGAAGACGTCCTGC
>JAFMRC010000208.1 GCA_017354375.1 Nocardiopsaceae bacterium
GCGCCGCCTCGTCGATATCGCTGATCGCCATTAACCCATCCTGGCACGGAAGTCACGCACCAAACCGGACAAGCGCAAATAAATAAACGACGAGTCCCCGCGCTCACATATCCTCCACGCGGAGCCCTTCCGCATACCTCCAGCATCGACGCCATCGCTGTGGCCTGGGTGTACGTGATGGCGCCGGTACGCCCTTAACCGTCACCGCTGCCTTGGTGATTTCCGTAATTCAAGTAACTGGGCGGCGCGTAGCTAGGCGTGGGCAGGTAGCCCGATGTGGGAAGCCCGTAGCTGGGAGCGGATGGCGCGTAGCTGGGGGCGGGCGTGTAGTTCCCCGTGGACTTCGAATGGCACGACGAGGCCAGGACCACGATAAGAATCAGGAGACCCGCGGCGACGGCGAGAGCGCTGCCGCAGCCGCTGCCGCAGCCAGCGCCCCCGCCGCCCGAGTACCCCCTACTGCGCAGGATCGCAAGCGTCGCCAGATTGTTGTTCCACTGCGAGCTTCCCGACCCATAGCTCATAACCGTCCCATACCCGCCAGGGGAACGGAGAATGGACGATAACCAACGATTACCCGTCGCCCTGCTCCACCACCATCAGCGAGTGCCCAGTGGGATCCCGGAGCCAGAACATCGCCGGCACCGGGCCGCCCATCCGTGACACCTCGGCGTCCACGTCCACCCCGGCGGACTTGAGGCTGGCGTGGGTGGCGTCGATGTCCCTTGTGGTCAGCGTGATCCCAGTCTGGGTCGGCGTGACCTCGGTCCCCGGAGGAGGTGGCGCCAGGGCGATCCCGGCTGTCCCCTCCGGCGGGTAAACCTCCACCCACCGGTAGCTGTCGCCCATCGGGACGTCCGTGCGCTTGGTGAACCCGATCGACTCGTAGAACTCGATCGCCTTGTCCTGGCCCTGGTAGGGCGTCGGAACGCACACCAGGCCGATCCGCCCGATACCGGTTGCTGCCGCGGTCATAGGTACCCCTCCCGCCGTCGTGGCTGCATGTTCTTAAGACGCTCCCCACCACGAGATCTCATCGGTGCGCCCCCGATACCGCGGAGAAAATCAAGGAGATCTCATCGGCGTCCCTGATACCACGCTCATTCGATGACGTCGGAGGCCGCGGGGCCGAAGACCGCCAGGTGGTCCAGGACGGGGGCGGGATCCGCGGACCAGTCCATGGCGGCCAGCTGCGCGCGACTGCGGCGGCCCATCCGCCACCGCAGTGCCTCGTACCTGGTGGTCGTCAGACTCAGTTCGGGTTCCTCGTCCGGACCACCGTTGCCTGGTGCGATGAGGAACTCCGCGTCCTCCACCGCCACCCGCAACGGCACCGGAGTCCGCATGCCGCGCAGCAGTCGCTCCGCGGCGTAGCGCACCGCCGAGCTTGAACGCTCCCCGGGGCGGCCGAGCCCAGCCCGGATGTCGTGCTCGTGGCTGACGACATCGACCAGCCCGGGGAGGATGGCGCGCGCTCCGATGATCTCCTCGAACTTCGGTGCGGCATCGGCCCAGGCGGCGAGGATCTCCGCGACGTCGCGGTCGGCGAACCGCGCGACCTGCGCGGCCGTCTCCTCCTCCGTCGGCGGTCGGGTCAGCCGTCCGGCGACGGAGTCCTCGGCGACCGCCGCCAGGTGCGCCAGCACGTCCCGCACCGACCAGCCCGGACACGCCGGCACCGGCGCCCGTGCGGTCGCCTCGTCCAGTCCGGACACCAGCCCGGTCACGCGCTCCCTGGTCTCGCGATACAGCGCGGCGATCCGCGTCCCCTCAGCGTCACCCATAAGGGTTGATCCTACTGTCAGCTGGATGACCGGACATATGCGTTTAAAGTTCGCGGATCAGGCTCTCTCCCGAGCAGCGTGGCGCTGGCCACGGCCAAGATCACCATCTCGGGACGGAGAATGGCTAAATTGAAACGTTCTATCAGGTGTTTCCTTAGCCATCTTCCGTCCCAAGGCCTTTCCCGCTCGGCCAGTAAGGTAGGCAGCCATCCACGTTCGTAGAACATGTGCTACGGTCGTAGCCATGCCGGATATCAATTGGCACTCGGGGGAGGAGATTTCAGTGCGGGACCTGCGGAATCACACGAGCGAGGTTCTTCGCCGGGTAGAGACGGGGATGGCCGTCACGGTCATGGTGGACCGGCGGCCGGTGGCGCGGCTGGTGCCGCTGCCGGCGCGGCGCGCGTCGATGCCGTCGGGCGAGTTCTTCGCGCAGCTCGCCCGGATCGGCGGTGCCGATCCGGGGCTCCGTGACGACCTGCGCGAATTGCTGACCGAGACCACCGACGACATATGAGTGAGCTCGCGAGGAGGTGGCATGAGTGAGCGTCCTGCTGGACACCAGCGTCCTCATCGGGCTTGAGAACGGCCGTTTCGATAAGGACACGTTGCCGTCGAGTGTCTCGGTGTCGGTCGTCACCGTGGCCGAGCTTCGGCTGGGGGTTCTTGCCGCCAAGTCCCTCGAGGCGAGGGCACGGCGGATGGCCACGCTGAGGCTCGTGGAGTCGCTGGAGCCGTTGCCGGTCGACGACGCGGCCGCGGACGCGTGGGCGGTGCTGGTCGCGGGCCTTCGCGCCGCGGGGCGTAAGGCGCCCGTCAACGACAGCTGGATCGCCGCCACGGCGATCGCGCGAAGGGTGCCGGTCGCCACTCAGGACGATGACTACGAGGGCATGCCCGGCCTCACCGTCATCCGCCTGTAGACCCTCCCCTGTAGACCTCCAACGTGCCAGGTGCGCACTCGGGCCGGCTAGAACGAGCCCAAAAGCGCACTTGGGCCGCAGGGGTGGGCGGGGCGCAGACGGCGGGCGGGGCGCGGGGGCATGGGGGTTACGGGCAGCGGGCGAGGACGACGGTCACGTCGTCTTCGTAGCGTTCGGCGAGCGAGGCGATGAGCGTGTCGCACGCCGCCTCTAGCTGGCGGTACCCGGTGCCCAGGATGGTGCGAAGGGTGAGGATTCCCTGGTCGAAGGGACGGGTGCGGGTCTCGACGAGGCCGTCGGTGTACAGGGCGATGACCGCGCCAGGCGGGAGCTTGATGCGGGCCTGGCCGTAGACCGACGAGCCGAGCCCGAGCGACTGGCCGGCTGGCAGGTCCGGGACGCGCGTGACGCCGTCCGGCATGGCCAGCACGGGCGGAAGGTGGCCGGCCGCGGACAGGGTGACCGACCGGCTGACCGGGTCGATGACCGCGTACACGCAGGTGGCCAGCACGGGCCGCGGGAGGGTCGCGGTGCTCCGGTCCAGGTGGCGGAGCAGTTCGGACGGGTCCAGGTCCAGCTGCGCCAGGGCGTGCGCGGCGGCGCGCAACTGAGCCATCGCCACGGCGGACTCGGGGCCGTGGCCCATGACGTCGCCGACGATCAGGCCGCATCGCCCGTTGGGCAGGGCGATGATGTCGTACCAGTCGCCGCCGACGACCTGCCCGGTGGCGGGAAGGCACCTGGCGGCTACGTCCAGCCCCGGGGGAGCCGTCGGCTCGGCGGCGAGCATGCTGTGCTGCAGCGCGTCGGCGATGGACCGCTGCCGCAGCAGCGTCACGGTGTTGGCGATGCCGGTCCCGGCGCCGGCCGCCAGCCGGACCGCCTCGGCGACGTCGGCGTCGTCGAACGCGGACGAGCTGGCGGTGCGGGCGAGCGTCAGGAACCCGGCGGCCCGCCCGCCGCAGGTCGCCGGAACGGCCAGGAACGAGGCGTAACGGGACAGCATCTCCCGGATCTCCCAGTCTCCCGGGCGGGCCCGCTCCAGGGTCTGGCTGTCCGGCCGGGCGAAGGCCACCGGCTGGCCGCGGCGGACGCACCGGGCGAACGGCGATCCGGCGGCGAAGGCGATCACCTCCCCGGCGGGGAAGATGTCCTGCGTTACCCGTCGGCTCTCGCGGGCAATCCGGGTCCCGAGCCTGCGTGCCGTTACCTCGCGGTCGGCGTCGGGCCGCGCGAGCTCGCCGGTCCTGATCAGCTCCTCCGAAGCGAACACGGCCGCCCCGTCGGCCAGGTCCGGGACGGCGGCGTCCATGACGAGGCGGGCGATCCCGGCGAGGTCCACGCTGCCGTGCAGCCTCAGCTCCGCGGTCACGTGACGGCCAGTCATGCGACGGCCGGCCACGCGACCATGATCATCTGTCACCCCGTACCTCGGCTTCCCGGGTCGTCCTGCTCCCGCCCCCGAATCCCCGCAGAGTGGACATAATTCACTGTAACCACCGCGCCGGCATAAGTCCACGCGAACCGTTATCCGGCGTTACGCTAAGTCGAGCACGGGCTCCCTCATTTCGGGCACGGGCTACCTCGGGCACGGGCTACTTCGAGCACGGGCCGCGCAGGCGGGACGGAGGACCGGATGACCGTGGAATCAGGCTGGGTGCCGCCGGAGATCGACACCACCAAGGCGAACTCCGCCCGCGTCTACGACTACTGGCTGGGCGGCGACCACAACTTCCAGGCCGACCGCGACGCCGCCCGCGCGGCCATCGCCTTCGACCCCGGCATCCGTGCCGCCGCGCGTGCCAACCGGGCCTTCCTCGGCCGCGCCGTGCGGTTCCTGGCCGGGCAGGCCGGCATCCGCCAGTTCCTCGACATCGGCTCCGGCCTCCCCGCCGAGAACAACGTCCACCAGGTCGCCCGGGACACCGCCCCGGGCTCGCGCGTGGTCTACGTCGACCGCGACGACGTCGTCGTCGCCCACAGCCGGCTCATGCTGGCCGACGCCCCCGACGCCGCCGTCATCCAGGCCGACCTGCGCGAGCCGGGCAGGATCCTCGCCGACCCCGAGACCCAGCTGCTGCTCGACTTCAGCCATCCGGTCGCCGTGCTCCTGGTCGGGGTGCTGCACTTCATCCCCGACGACGCCGTGGCCGCGGGCATCGTGGCCACCCTGCGCGATGCCCTCGTCCCCGGTAGCCACCTCGTCATCGGCCACGCCTGCGGGGACGGGCAGCCTGACCTGGCGCCCTCGTTCGCGGCCATCTACAACAGCCGCGTCGATACGCAGACTCGCTTCCGGACCGGGGACGAGATCACGCGGCTGTGCGAGGGCTTCACCTTCCTCGACCCCGGCCTGGTCTGGATCCCCCAGTGGCGCCCGGATTCCCCCGGCGACGTCCCCGGGGAACCCGAAAAGTACTGGGTAAAGGTAGGCGTGGCCCGCTACGACGGCCGGTAGCGAAACGGTCCCGCCCCCGGCCCACGGCATCGCGAGAGGGCGCCGTGAAAGCATGGGAGCCATGAAGTACACGCATCTCGGCCGCTCTGGCCTGTCGGTGAGCCGGCTCTGCCTCGGGACGATGAACTTCGGGTCGCTGACGGCCCCCGGCGACGCGCACGCGATCATGGACCGCGCGCACGAGCTGGGCGTCAACTTCTTCGACACCGCCAACACCTATGGCCGCGCGGTCAGCCCGCCCGGCCAGGTCGCGGGCAACCCTTCCTCGCACGCCGGGTGGACCGAGGAGATCCTCGGCGACTGGTTCGCCACTGGCGGCGGCCGCCGCGAGCGCACCGTGCTGGCGACCAAGCTCTACGGCGACATGGGCAGCTGGCCGAACGAGGGCAAGCTGTCGGCGCTCAACATCCGCCGGGCCTGCGACGCGTCGCTGAGGCGCCTGAGGACCGACCACATCGACGTGTACCAGATGCACCACGTCGACCGGGACACGCCGTGGGACGAGATCTGGCAGGCGATGGACGTCCTCCTCGCGCAGGGCAAGATCCTGTACGCGGGCTCCTCGAACTTCGCGGGCTGGCACATCGCCGCCGCGCAGGAGGCCGCCGCGCGTCGCGGGCTGTTCGGCCTGGTGAGCGAGCAGTCCCTGTACAACCTGGCGACCAGGAACATCGAGCTGGAGGTGCTGCCCGCCGCGCGGCACTACGGCGTCGGCGTCATCCCGTGGTCCCCGCTCGGCGGCGGGCTGCTCGGCGGCGTGCTGAAGAAGGAGCGCGAGGGCCGCCGCCGCCTGGCCGGGATGGCGAAGGCCGCGCTGGACGCCCGCCGCGACGCCGTCGCCGCCTGGGAGGACCTGTGCGACAAGCTCGGCGAGGAACCCGCCAACGTGGCGCTCGCCTGGCTGCTGCACGTTGACGGGGTGACCGCCCCGATCATCGGCCCGCGCACGGCCGAGCAGCTCGACGGGGCGCAGCGCGCCCTGGAGATCACCCTCGACGCCGATTTCCTCGTCAAGCTAGACGAGATCTTCCCCGGCTACCGGCCCGCCCCGGAGCACTATGCCTGGTAACCGCGATCTGGCCAGGGCGCTGCGGCGGTTCGAGCGGATCGCGGTGGACCCGGAGGGGCGGCGGCACGCCGCGGTGGCGATCGCGATCAGCGACGACCACGACGGCGGTCCGGCCGTCTGGCTGACCCGGCGGGCGCCGAAGATGCGGGCGCACGCCCGGCAGTTCGCCCTTCCGGGCGGCGGCGTCGACGATTACGCCACCAGGTCCGGGTACGTGATCACGCCGGTCGTGCTGAGGGTGCGCGACGGGCAGTTCCAAGGCAAAGATCTTGGCGGATTTCCAGTAGCGGGGTACTGGTTCCACGCCAAGATCTTCAGGGGGAACGGGAGGACGGGGGAGGCACCTCGATCCGTTCGGGGATAAAGGGTTTATTCTTCTTCTTCCTCGCCCTCCATGATCACGCTCAGGCTGTCGTTGGACAGCAGGTAGGAGATGTCCTCCAGGCTCCTGGCGATCGAGAACAGCATGTACGGCAGCGCGGCCTGGTCGTTCCCGTTCAGCATCCTGGCCGCGGCTCTCAGGTGGGGGCTGTAGTCGGCGCCGATGTCGTCGCCGAGCTCGTCCAGCAGGCCGTCGTCCTCGTCCTTGCGCACCGGTGCCTCCCGGCTAGATTCGTTGGCTGGCTTGGGAATCTTACGACACAGTGCGCCTGTAAAACACGGCGCGCGCCGGACCCGGCGGGAAGCCAGATCCGGCGCGCTCGCCGGGAAATCGCGGCCTACGACGCGAAGTCGAGCAGCGGCTGCGCCCGCGACGGGTGGCGCAGCTTGGACAGCGACTGCTTCTCCAGCTGCCGGATCCGCTCCCGGGTCAGGCCCAGCGCCCGGCCGATCTCGTCGAGCGTGTGGGGGTTGCCGTCGTACAGCCCGAACCGCATCGCCATGATCGTGGCCTCGCGGTCGGTCAGCGCGCCCAGCGCCGAGCGCAGCTGCTCGGCCATCAGCTGCCGGTCCACCAGTTCCGACGCCTCCGGCGCGTCCACGTCCTCGATGAGGTCGCCGATGGACGTCTCGCCGTCCTCGCCGATCGTGGAGTCCAGCGAGATCGGCTGCCGGGAGGTGCGCAGCAGCTCCTCGATCTGGTCCGGGGTCCGGTCCAGCTCGACGGCCAGCTCCTCCGGCGTGGGCTCGCGGCCCAGCCGCTGGTGCATGTCCCGCTCCACGCGCGACAGCTTGGACAGCATCTCAAGCACGTGCACGGGCAGCCGGATGGTGCGGGCCGAGTCGGCGAAGCCGCGCTGGATGGCCTGCCGGATCCACCACATCGCGTAGGTGGAGAACTTGTAGCCCTTCGTGTAGTCGAACTTCTCGACCGCGCGGATCAGGCCCAGGTTCCCTTCCTGCACCACGTCCAGCAGCGACAGCCCCCGGTCGCTGTACTTCTTCGCGACCGACACGACCAGCCGCAGGTTGGCCTCCAGCATGTGCGACTTGGCCCGGCGCCCGTCCTCGGCGACCAGCTCCAGGTCGCGCCGGTACTCCGGCGACAGGTCCGGCTCGGTGTCCAGCTTGTGCTCGGCGAACAGCCCCGCCTCGATCCGCTTGGCCAGGTCCACCTCCTGCTCGGCGGTGAGCAGGCTGGTGCGGCCGATCGACTTGAGGTAGGTGTGCACCGAGTCGCCCATGGCGGGCGTCTGGTCGTCGAGGTCCACGCTCTCGGCGAGCGCGGCGGCGGCCTCCGCCTCCATCGCGGCCACGTCGTCACCGGAAGCGGCCTGCGCGTCGCCGGAGACGGGCTGCGCGTCGCCGCCGGACTTCGAGCGCGCCTTCTTCCCGGCCTTCCCGGCCTTCTCAGCCTTCCCGGCGGGCTCGGGGGACTCGGCGGGCTCGGGGGATTCCGCGGCGGCGGCGGACTGCCTGGTCCCGCCCTTCGCCGTGCGTGAGGCCCTCTTGGCGCCGGTCACGCCGGTCGCTTCTGTGGTCACTACGGTCACGTCGGTCTCCTCGTCGGCGAGCCGGACGCCCGCCTCGCTCAGCTCACGGAGAATCGACCGTGCCTCTGCGGGGGTCAGTCCCGCCTGCTCGAAAGCGGTCCGCAGGTCTGAAAGGGACAGGTGACCCTGGCTGCGGCCGCGCTGGATCAGGTCGTCCACGCGACGCGAGGTAACCTCGTCGTCAGCGGGAGCCATGGCGATCCGCGACATGAGACACCTCCCTCCTTCTTCTATAGACGTGCGCGCCCGGCGCGCGGTTCGACATCAACGCCCTACAGTTCAACGTTCTTACGTCCCCGTCGGCTCATATGACAGCCCGCCCGGGTTTACCGGTGTATCGCGCGGGCACTATTAATAAACGCTCCGCGCCGGAAAATGTTCCCGTGCGCGCCACGTTCCGGCGAAACTCAGGGCCACCGAGGTTCAGTCCGCCGAACGGAGCGCGGCGAGGTCTGGCTTCCCGCTGGGGAGGACCGGTATCGCCTCCGTCAGCACCAGCTCGCTCGGGCAAGCGTAACGCGGCAAACGTTTCCGTACATGCGTACGGACCAATTCTAGGCCAGGAGGGTCAGCCGGATCGTCGGGGACTACCACCGCGATGACCCGTTCGCCCCATTCCGGGTCGGCCCGCCCGACCACGACGACGTCCCGCACCCCAGGGCAGCTCGCCACCGCGGCGCTCACCTCGCCGGGCACGACCTTGTGCCCGCCGGTGTTGATCACGTCGTCCGCCCGCCCCCGCACCACGACCCGCCCGTCGCGGACGTGCCCCAGGTCGGAGGTGACGAACTCCCCGCTATCCAGGACCGACGCGGTGAGGTCCGGCTGCCCGAGGTACCGGTTCATCAGCACCGGCCCGGCAATCCGCAGCCGGCCGTCGTCGCCCTCGGTGACCGAGACGCCATCCAGCGGCACCCCGTCGTAGACGCAGCCGCCGCAGGTCTCGGACATCCCGTAGGTGGTGATGATGGCCGCGCCGGCGGCCCGGGCGGAGGCCAGCAGCGCCGCGGGCGTGGCCGCCGCGCCGACCAGCACGGAGGTGAACGCGCTCAGCGCCGCCGGGCCGTCCGGGTCGTCCATCAGCCGGGCGAGCTGGGTGGGCACGATCGACACGTGCGCGCACCCCGAGGCCGCCAGCGCCGCGGCGTCCGCCCTGGGGGCGAAGGCGGGCTCGGTGCCGCCGGCCAGGGACCGGACCAGCACCTGCAGC
>JAFMRC010000458.1 GCA_017354375.1 Nocardiopsaceae bacterium
AGGCACGGGCTGCCATGCCAGGCCGTGCCGGCGCGCGCGGTGCCCTCGGGGGCGAGGCCGTCGGCGAGCGCCCTGGTAACCGCGTCCGAGCCGGCCGCCTTGCACACGACGTCGGTGCAGACGTGCACGGCGCGCTTCGCCTCCGGCTCGTAGCCGACGGAGAAGAGGTGATAGAAGGTGGCGACGCCGTAGGCGTCGGCGGGAGGGACGGTCAGCCGGGCGCAGATGTAGTTCAGCGCGCCGGGGCTGATCCAGCCGGTCCGGTCGTTGACCGCGTGCAGCGCGGGCAGCAGCTTGTCGCGCTGGCCGCGCCAGGCGTGCCCGCCCTCGGCGAGGGACCAGTCGGCGGCGTCGCGGGCGCCGCCCCGCCAGCCGCTGGTCGGCGGGCCGAGCAACTCGTCCACGGCCTCTTTTTCCTCCCGGGACGGCTCGGCGTCCAGGAACTTGATGTCCACGTATGCGTGCTCGCTTTCTATCGGGCTCTGGGTATCGGGCTCCGGGGTCCCCGTCCTGGGCTCAGGCTTCGGCCGGGACTCCGAGCCGCTCGATGCGGATAGCGCTGGCCTTGTACTCCGCGGTGCCGGCGATCGGGCAGGTGGCCTCGATGGTCAGCGCGTTGGTGTCGATCGTGTCCGGGTCGTGGTAGGACATGAACGCGAGCCCGGGACGCAGCCCGGGGTCGATCCGGGCCGGGGCGGTGATGGAGGCCCGCCTGCTCGTGACCCGTACCTCGTCGCCCTCGCCGATGCCCAGGCGCGAGGCGTCCTCGGGGGACAGGTCGACGCATTCCTCGATGCGCATCGGGGAGGCGAACCCGCGGGACTGCACGCCGGTGTTGTAGGAGTCGAGGCGCCGTCCGGTGGTGAGCCGGATCGGGTACTCCTCGCTCAGCTCGTCGGCGGGCGGCCGGTGCGGGGTGACCTGGAACCTCGCGGGCATGCCGCGCTTGGCTGGATCGGATTCCCACAGGCGCCCGTGCAGGAAACTCGGCTCGAGGCGGTCCTCGCTCGGGCACGGCCACTGGATGCCGCCGAGCTCGGCCAGGCGGCGGTAGCTCATGCCCTTGAAGTTGGGCGCGAGAGAGCGCAGCTCGTCCCAGATCACCTCGGCGTTCTCGCCCCGGTAGCCGAGGTCGCGGCCGAGCCTGGCGGCGATCGCGCACATGATGTCGATGTCGTTGCGCGCCCCGTCCGGCGGGTCGATCGCCTTGCGGACGCGCTGCACGCGCCGCTCGCTGTTCACGAACGTGCCGTCGGTCTCGCACCAGGACGCCGCCGCGGGCAGCACCACGTGCGCCAGCCTCGCGGTCTTGGTCAGGAAGATGTCCTGCGCCACGAAGTGCTCGAGGCCCTCCAGCCGCTTGGCCATCCGCGCGCTGTCCGGCTCGGACTGCACCGGGTTCTCCCCGATCGCGTACAGCGCCCGCAGCCGGCCCTCGTCCATGGCCTCGCACATCTGGGTGAGCGTCAGACCGTAACCGGGCTGGACGGGGACGCCCCAGGCGCTCTCGAACTTGGCCCGTACAGCGGGATCGCCGATGTCCTGGAACCCGGGCAGCCGGTTCGGGATGGCGCCCATGTCGCCTCCGCCCTGCACGTTGTTCTGGCCGCGCATCGGGGACAGGCCGCTGCCGTACCGGCCGACGTGCCCGGTGAGCAGCGCGAGGTTGACCAGCGCCATCACGTTCTCGGTGCCGACGTGGTGCTCGGTAATGCCGAGCGTCCACACCAGCTGGGCCCGGTCCGCCCTCGCGTAGGCGTGCGCCAGCTCCCTGATCAGCTCCTTCGGGACGCCGGTTTCGGCCTCGGCGGCCTCCAGCGTCCACGGCTCGACCGCCTTCCTGAATGCCTCGTACCCCTCGGTGGCGCGCTCGATGAACGCCGTGTTGGCCAGGCCGGCGTGGATGATCTCCCGTGCGACCGCGCTCGCGAGCGGGATGTCGGTGCCGACGTTGATCGGCAGCCAGCGGTCGGCCCAGGCGACGGACGCGGTGCGGCGCGGATCCACGGCGAACAGCCGGGCGCCGTTCCGGACCCCCTTGAGCAGGTGCTGGAAGAAGATGGGGTGGGCCTCCCGCGCGTTCGCCCCCCACATCACGATCACGTCGGTGTGCTCGATCTCCTCATACGAAGAGGTGCCGCCGCCGCTGTCGAACGCGGCGGCCAGCCCGGCGACGCTGGGCGCGTGGCAGGTCCGGTTGCAGGAGTCGACGTTGTTGGTGCCGATGACAACGCGGGCGAACTTCTGCGCCACGTAGTTCATCTCGTTGGTCGCCCGGGCGCAGGCCAGCAGCCCGAAGGCGTCCGGGCCGCTGGTGCCCAGCACGCGACGGAATCCGTCGGCCGCGCGGTCCAGAGCCTCGTCCCAGCTGGCTGGTCGCAGCTCGCCGTCGTCACGAACCAGGGGGGTGGTCAGGCGGGTATACGGTTCGGGTCGCTTGCGGCTCATCGGGTTCCTCCCTGCCGAGGGCTGTCGGGGATTTGCGGTGCGGGTTCTGGGTGCTGCCGGGGGATCTGCCGCAGCGCCCGCTCGTGGACCTGTGCCAGCAACTCCGCCGCGGCGTGCACGGCGCGCAGCGTGGGGGCCTCCGCGCCCGTGATGTCGGCGATCTCCACCACGGCCGTGACGACCGCGTCCAGCTCAAGCTGCTTGCCGGCCTCCAGGTCCTGGAGCATGGAGGTCTTGTGGTGGCCCACGCCGGCGGCGCCGCGCATCCGCCGCTCGATCGAGATCCGCGGCCTGCTGCCGACCCGCGCCGCGATGTCGAGGATTTCCCGCATCACCCGCGCGGCCATTAGCCCGGTGCCGGGGTGCTCGCAGATCTCCGCCATCGTGGCCCGGGTCAGCGCGCTGAGCGGGTTGAACACCGCGTTGCCCATCAGCTTGATCCAGATGTCGTCGCGCAGGTTCGGCTCGACCGGTGACTTGAGCCCGCCGGCGACCATCGCCTCGCTGAGCCGCGTGCAGCGCTCCGTGACCTCCCCGGACGGCTCGCCGATGGAGAAGCGCGTCCCCTCCAGGTGCCTGATCACGCCGGGTTCCGCGATCTCGGTGGCCGGGTACACCACGCAGCCGATGGCGCGCTCGGGCGGCAGCACCGCGCTGGTGGCGCCGCCCGGGTCGACGGCCTCGATGCGGCGGCCCTCGTACGGCCCGGCCAGCTTGTGGAAGTACCACCAGGGGATGCCGTTCTGGCCTGCCACGATGGCGGTGCCCTCTCCGAGCAGGGGCGTCACCAAGGGGCCGCACGAGGGGTAGGAATGCGCCTTCAGCCCGAGCAGGACGTAGTCCACCGGCCCGATTTCCGCCGGGTCGTCCGTCACGTGCGGGCGGGCGGTGAAGTCGCCCCTCGGGCTGAGCACCCGCACGCCGTGCTCCCGCATCGCCTGCAGGTGCGCGCGTCGCGCGATGAGGTGCACCTCGGCGCCGCCGCGGTGCAGCGCAGCGCCCCAGTACGCGCCGATTGCCCCGGCGCCCACGACCGCGATCCTCACTAAGCACTTCCTCTCGCCAGATTACATACTGTATACACTTTGTCTTACGGTTCGACACTGGGTTCCTGCGTTAGGGTTCCTGCTTCCGAAAGGTTTTCCATCGGCGTGGAGTTTTCAGTACGTGTAGTCAATGCCACTTAGCTAAGGTTTCTCCTGGTCACGGCCCTGTGTGCCGGCGCGGCCCCTTTCCTCGCACACGTCCGGATCGCCGCCTCCTGGGCCACGCCCGGCCCCCT
>JAFMRC010000209.1 GCA_017354375.1 Nocardiopsaceae bacterium
GGCTCACGGGTGAACGAGCGGACGGTGCGGCGGGCCGGGAGGACGTCCGCCGCGCCGAGCCGGAACATGTCGTCGGCCGGCGCGCGGACCAGCGCGCGGGCACCGGGGCCGTCTTCCTCGGTCACCAGCTCCGCGAGGCCGCGCACCAGCGCGACCGGGAGCTGCAGTGCCTTGCCCTTCACGAGGTCGCCGGCCGCCGCGATCTCGTCGGCGACCGCGGCCACCGTGACCTCCAGCGTGTTGCCGAACGCGTCCGCCTCGCCCCGGTGGTCCCTGACCGGCAGCACGCCGGCCGCGCCGATGGCGGTGTCGGTCTGGCCGGCCCGCCACGCCCGGCCCATGGTGTCGGAGACGATCACGCCGATGGTGACGCCGAGCCGGTCGCGCAGCGCCTTGCGCAACCGCCGCGCCGACTCGTCCGGATCCGAGGGGAGCAGCACGACCGTGCCCGGCGGGGTGTTGGAGGCGTCCACGCCCGCGGCGGCCATGACGAGCCCATGGCGGGTCTGCGCGATCGTCGTGTCTCCCTTCCTGGCCACCACCCGCGCCGTCTCGGCCGCGATCGCGTCCTGCCGGGAGGAGGTGACGACCCGGCCCTCCGCCTTGCTGACGATCTTCGAGGTGATGACCAGGAGGTCTCCGTCGCGTGGCTCGGGGCCACCACCGGAGATAGCGCTCGCGATCAGCGCGCCTAGGTCGTCGCCGGGCGACACCTCCGGTATTCCCCGAATGCCGGAGACGGTTATCTGGGGTCCAGGCGCGATCATCCGTTCGGCTCCATGGAAAGCTCTTGGGCGAGGTCAACGCTCGCCCGCGCGATAACCGTCGTGGTAGCCAGGTCGCGCATGTACAGGGGGAGCGCCCGCACCGCGATCGGCGCCAGCGCGGGGTCGTCGGCCGCCGCCTTGTCCTGCTCGTCGACCAGCCAGCCGTCGAGGAGCCCGGCGCCGTAGTGCGCCGCCACCGCCGTGGCGGAGGTCTCCACCCCGATGGCGGTCAGGCAGGCGTCCGCCATGCCGCGCACGGGCGCGCCGCCGATGATGCCCGACACGCCGACCACGGTCTTGGCGGCGACCGCCTCCCGGATGCCGGGCACGGCGAGGATCGGCCCGATGCTGACGACCGGGTTCGACGGCGGGAAGAGGATGAAGTCCGCGTTCGCGATGGCCTCCAGGACGCCGGGGGCCGGGGTGGCCTCCGCCGCGCCGTGCGGGACGATCGCCCGCGCGGGGACCGTGGCGTGCAGCCGCACCCACCATTCCTGGAAGTGCACCACGGGCCCGTCGTCGAGGTGCACGTGCGTCTCGACCACGTCGTCGGACATGGGAAGCAGCCGGACGCCGGGCCGCCACCGTTCGCACAGCATGCGCGTTACCTCCGACAGCGGCTTTCCCTCGGCGAGCAGCTTGGTGCGCATGATGTGCGTGGCGAAATCCTTGTCGCCGAGGGTGAACCAGGGCGTGTCCCCGCCGTAGGCCGCGAGTTCTCCCGCCACCGTGAACGTCTCGCCCGCGCGGCCCCAGCCCTGCTCCTCACTGATGCCGCCGCCGAGGGTGTACATCACCGTGTCCAGGTCCGGGCAGACCCGTAGGCCGCAGAGCGTGATGTCGTCACCGGTGTTGCCGATGACGGTGATCCGGGCGCCGGGGGCCGCCGCCTTCAGGCCGCGCAGGAAGCGCGCGGCACCGACGCCGCCGGCGAGCACGGTTATCCGCATGCCAGACAGTCTCGCAGGTTCGCCAGGGGCGCAGGGCGTGGGTAGCGGCTCACGGCGACACGTGGTAGACATTGTGCATCGTTTCGATTACAGAAGGTTACATCAGGGTGTCGCTCTAAGAATTTTTAGGGGACTTACCTCACAAGTCGGGCAACCGGGCTACCAATACCACCTTCCGCGCTTGACGGGAAGCGAGACACGCGGGTGTAATTTCATTGGTGTGATTCTCGTTGTCATCGGGTACGGCAGCGGGAGTCAAGGGGGCTCTGAATGAGGGGAGGATGCGCTGTGACTGAGGTCATCGTCCCGCTAACGCATGTTGTCGTCCGTCCCGAAGATGTTGATGACACGGGTTGGCAGGACCGGGCGCTGTGCGCGCAGACGGATCCGGAGGCGTTCTTTCCCGAGAAGGGCGGTTCCACCCGGGAGGCCAAGCGGGTCTGCCGGAGTTGCGAGGTCCGGGCGGAATGCCTGGAGTACGCGCTTGACAACGACGAGCGGTTCGGCATCTGGGGCGGCATGTCCGAGCGGGAACGTCGTCGCCTCAAGCGCCAGGCGGGCTAGTCTCGCGGGCGCGCGGCTTACGCGGTTACGGCTTCGGTTTACGGCCCGTCGGCTACCGCGTTATGGCCAGCACGACCCGATAAGTAACGCAAATCGCCGTAATCCTGCCGTGAGCACGCGTCCGCTGTATTGTTCACGCTGTCTGCGCGGGTGGTTGGCAGGGCGCGGTCACTGCCGCGCGGACCCTCCCCCGCTACCGAACGCGCGCTTGGACTCGTGCCTGATACCGCTTCGCAAACTCCCACCATTTCGCAGACTCGCCACACCGTCACCGCGGTCGTCGTCGCCCACGACGGTGCCCGGGTGCTGCCACAGCTCTTCCGGGCGCTGGCGACGCAGACCCACCCCGTCGAGCGCCTCGTGGGGGTGGACACGGGCAGCCGCGACCACAGCGAATCCTTGCTCACCGAGCTGATCGGGGAGGACGCCGTGCTCGCGACCGAGCGCGGCACGGGCTTCGGCGAGGCAGTCGCCGCGGCGCTCAGGCACAGCGCGGCCAGTCGCGCCGTGCGTACCGAGCCTGACATCCGTCGCGTGGAGTGGATCTGGCTGCTGCACGATGACTGCGAGCCAGCGCCGGATGCCCTGGAGCGGATGATCAAGGCGGCGAGCCGTGACCGCTCGGTCGTGATCCTCGGTCCCAAGGTGCTCGACGCAACGGACCGGCGGACGCTCCGCGAGACCGGTATCGCGATCGACCGCGCGGGCAGGCGGATCACCGGCATCGAGGCGGGAGAGATCGACCAGGGCCAGCATGACGGCACCCGCCCGGTGCTCGCGGTCGGCTCGGCCGGGATGCTCGTCCGGCGTGACGCCTGGGACCGGATCGGCGGCTTCGACGCCTCGCTCACGCTGTTCCGCGACGACCTCGACTTCTGCTGGCGGGCGCACGGTGCCGGGTATCGCGTCGAGGTCGTCACCGATGCCGTGCTGTACCACCACGAGCTGTCCGCCAGGCGCCGCCGTTCCTCTGGCGGCTCTCCCGGCGACCGGGGCTCCTCCGGAGACCGCGGCTCTCCCGGCGACCGGGATCAGGCGCGACGGCTCAACCGGCGCAACGCGCTGTACGTGCTCGCGGTCAACCTGCCGTTGCCGCAGATGCTCGGCGTCATGGCCGGCTGCGTCGCCGGGTCGCTGCTGCGCGCCGTGTGGTTCCTGATAACCAAGCAAAAGGACATGGCCGCTACCCAGGCCTACGCGGTCGCGTGGCTGTTCCTGCACCCCGTCCGGTTGTGGCGGGCTCGCCGCCGCCGGGCCGCCGATCGCCGCGCGGCCTACGACGCCGTCCGGTCGTTCATCCCGTCCGGACGGACGTTGCCCCGGATCGCCGAAGGCATCGCGGGCCTGGTCTCCAGCGGCCCGCCGCCGGGGGCCGGCGGCCGGCACCATGCGGTGTCGGCCGACGAGGAGGAAGACGAGCAGTTCACCGACCAGCCGTCCCTGATCCGCCGGATTGCCGGCCATCCGGGCGTGCAGCTTATCGTCGCGCTCACGCTCGTCGCCCTGGTCGCGGAACGACGGCTGCTCGGCTCCAGCCCGCTGGGCGGAGGTGCCCTCGTTCCGGCCTGGGGCGGGGCGCCCGCCCTGTGGTCGGAGTACCTCGCGGGCTTCCACGCCGTTGGCCTCGGGTCAGCCGCGAGCGCGCCGCCCTACCTGGCCGTCGTCGCGGCGCTGGCCACGGTGCTCGGAGGCCAGGCGTGGCTGGCGGTGGACGTGCTGCTGCTCGGCTGCGTGCCGCTGGCGGGTATCACTGCCTACGTCGCCGCCCGGCGGCTGGTCACCGCGACGCCCGCCCGGATGCTGCTCGCGGCGTCCTACGCGCTGCTGCCGGTCGCGGTCGGCGCGGTCGCCGGGGGTCGCCTCGGCACGGCGGTCGCGTTCGTCATGCTGCCGCTGATCGCCATGAGCGCTGGCCGGATGCTCACGGCGGGGCCGCGGGCGGCGCGCCGCGCCGCCTGGGCGACGGGGCTGCTGGTGGCATTCGCCGCGGCGTTCGCTCCGCTGGTGTGGCCGGTCGCGGTGGTTCTGATCGCCGTGGCGGTCGTCGTCCGCCGCTGGCTGTGGCCGGTCAGCCGGATCGATGCCGCGATCGTGGCCGGCGCGCCGTTGCTGTTGCTGTTCCCGTGGTCGTTGCACCTGCTCGGCAGCCCGTCGGCGTTGCTGGCCGAGGTCGGGATTCCCGTCGGGAACGCGGGACCCTCGCTGTCGGCGCGCTCGCTGCTGCTGCTCAGCCCGGGTGGTCCGGGGCTGCCGCCCGCCTGGGTGACGGCGGGCCTAGCGCTCGGCGTAGTCTCCGCGTTCCTGCCCGCCGGGCGCTCGGCGGGCAGGCGCTTGCTGACCGGCACCGGATGGGCCGTCGCCGCCGTCGGTTACCTGTTCGCCGTCATCGTGAGCCGTACCACGATCGCGGCCGCGTCCGGCGGCCCGGCCACCGGAACCGGCGGCGGATGGCCGGGGATCGCGCTGGCGATCACGGCCCTCGGAGTGTTGCTGGCCGCGGCGCCCGCGGCGCAATGGCTGTGCGAGCTGCGCCTGTCGAGGCGGCGGTCGTCCGAGCGGTCGTCCGGAATGGGGAAGTTGTCCGGGCTGGTCCGCAGGGAGGTGCCGGTGGCCGTGCTCGCGGTCTCGGCGACCGCCCCGGTGCTGGCCGCGGGGTTCTGGGTGGCGGACGGCGTTCGCGGCCCGGTGGCGCCGGTGACCCGGCCGGTGCTGCCCGCGTTCGTGGCGGCGGCGTCCGCGGGGCCGGGTCAGTGCCGCACGCTCGTGCTGCGACCCGCCTCGGGAGGATCCTCCTCGCAAGGGGACGGCGATGGTGCGGTGAACTTCTCCGTGCTGCGCGACGGCGACCCGTCCCTTGGCCAGCCGGAGCTGGCCACCTACGGCCCCGCGGGGCGGGCGCTCAGCCGCCAGGTAGCGGCCCTGGTCGCGCAGGATGGCGCCGATTCCGGGGATCCCGGCCAGACCCTCGGCTCGTTCGGGATCCGCTGGGTGCTGCTACCGGGGCCGGTGAGCCAGTTGCTGGCTCAGCGGCTGAACGCCGCTTCCGGCCTGGTGCCGCTGAGCAGCGGATCCGCCTACGATCTCTGGCAGGTCGCGGGCACCGTGGCCCAGGCCCGCGTGATCGCCCCGGACGGCGGGGTATCCGCGGTGGCATCGCAGCCGGACAGCGTCAGCGGCGCGACGGCCCCCGCGTCCGGCGGCAGGCTCGTCCTGGCCGAACCCCACGGCGGCTGGACGGCGACCCTCAACGGCACCGCGCTCAAGCCGCTGCCGAAGCCCGTTGACGGCTGGGAGCAGGGGTTCGCGCTTCCCAAGGGCGGTGGCACGCTCGCCGTCTACCGTGACACTCTCGCCCGCACCGTGTGCCTCGTGCTTGAGCTTGCGATGCTGGTCGTGATCGGCGTGCTTGCCATCCCGGGCAAGCGGGACGACCCCGCCGAGGAGGCGGTGGCCATCGCCGCCGTCCGCGCCGCGCAGCAGGAGAGGCGCGTGGCCCGCGCGGCGAAGGCACGCGAGCTCGCCCGCGCGGCAGCGGTGCGGATCATGGAATCTGAGGCGGCGCAGCGCGCCGTTTCCCGTACCGTGGCCAGCTTCCCGCCCGGCAGCGCCCCGCGTACCGTTGGCAGTCGCGTGCTGCGGGTCAGCGGCGTCCCGCTCGCGGCCCGTGCGGTCCGGGCGGTATGGTCCCGCCGCGGCGGCCGGGTGGCCGCTCCCGCCGAACCGCCGATGCTGGCGCTCCCGCCCGCGCTCCCGTCGGCGCCATCTGCGACACCGCCCGCGACGTACGTGCCCCCGCCCGCGCCGTCTGCGTTCCCGCCCGCGCCGCCCGTGCCGCCTCCCGCGCCGTCTGTGGCCTCCGGGCCGCCTCCCGCGCCGTCTGTGGCCTCCGGGCCGCCTGCGACACCAGCGTCGTCGCCTGGGTCGCCTGTTGCGGATCCGCTCGGGCTGGATTCCCGGGCGCGGCCCGTGCCCGATCTGCCTGCTCCCGGTCAGGCGGTGCCTCCGGGACCCGCGTCTCCGGAGCCCGCGTCTCCGGAGCCCGTGCCCCCCAAGTCCGAGCCGCTGCCCCCCAAGTCCGAGCCGCTGCCCCCCGAGCCCGTGCCCCCGGAGCCTGCGCCCTCGGTGCCCGCGCCTGCGCAGTCCGATACCGTGCGGTTCTCCGTCCAGTCGGCCTCGCCCCCTGTGGGCGGTCGCCGCGAGCGAGGCGCTCACCGGGGCGGTCGCCATGGCAAGCCGCGTCGGCGGCGCAAGGACCGGGGTGGTGAGTGGTGATGGATCGTTCCGCGTCCCGTCGGCTCGCGCTGCCAGGCTTGGTCCTCCTGACGCTCGCGCTCATCTACCTGATCGCGTGGTCCACCGGATCCGGTGGCTCGAGTGCCGCGGTGAGCAGCACGGCCCCGCGGACCGCGCCGGTGACCGCGGTGACCCGTGACTGCCCGCCGCCGGGTTCTGGCGCCGGGCAGGCGCACGTGGCGATGCTCTCCGCTCCGCCCCGGGGCGCGGGTACGGGAAAGACAGGCAGCGCCGGGAAGACGTCCAGTGCCGGGAAGACGCCGAGTGCCAGGAAGGCGACCGGTACCGGGAAGGACCGCGGCTCCACGGCGCTGACCGCCATCCCGTCCGCCAGCGGTTCCGGGGGCGGCGCCAGCGTGAGCACGGCGGGTCCCGCCGTCCCGGACGCCGTCGGTGTCTTCTCGCCTCCTCAGGCCCCTCGGCATGCCGCCACCGAGGTCACCGCGTCCGGTCAGCTAGCCCAGGGGTTCGCGGCGGAGCAGGCGACCGCCAACGGCACGGGCACGGTGACCTGCACGCATCCGGGCTCGGACGCGTGGTTCGTGGGCACGGGCACGACGGCCGGGGCATCCGCTACCTGGCTGTACCTGATGAATTCGGGCGCGATAGCCGCGAGCGCCGACGTAACGGTGCTAACCGACGCCGGCGTGCAGTCCGGGAAGGACAACGAGGTCACGGTCGCGCCGCACCGGTACCTTAGCGTGAACATCGCGTCGCTGGCCCACGGCAGCACGGTGCTCGCCGTGCACGTGCAGACCAGTTCCGGCCAGGTGGCGGCGGACGCGTGGCAGGACGGCGGATCCGGCGGTGCGTGGCTACCTGCGTCGTCGTCACCAGCGACCCATTTGGTGCTCCCTGGCGTGAGGGCAGCGAGCGGCGTGGCGAAGCTGCTGGTGGCCGTCCCGGGCGCGCGGGACGCTCAGCTGCGGGTGACGGCCCTGACGGCGCGAGGGAAGCTCCAGCCGCTGGGCACGATGCCGCAGGATGCTCCCGCAGCCGCCGCGTCCGCGTTCCCGCTGAGCTCGCTGGGCGCGTCGGCCACCACGCTGGTGGTGAACTCCAGCGTGCCGGTCACCGCGGGGGCGCTGGTCCCGGGCAACGGCATCGGCGGGTTCACCGCGGCGTCAGCACCGCTCACCGGGCAGGGAGTGGTGGCGGGGAACCCGTCGGGCAGCGGTGAGACCGCAGGGCTGGTGCTCTCCGCCCCGGACGCGGGCGCGCGGGCCGCCATCACGGTGCTTCCCCAGCTAGCGGGTCCCGGCGGTCCTCCCGTTTCCCCGTCTCCCCGGAAGACCCTGACCGTGAAGTCCGGGCACACGGTGCAAGTGGCGGTCAGCCCTCCGAAAGGCCCGAAAGGCCCGTTCGCGATCGTGGTGACGCCGCTGAGCGGGTCCGGGCCACTGTACGCGGCGCGGATGGTGGTATCCGGGGGCGATGGCTTGTCCGGCACGCTGCAGTCGCTGCTACCGGTGCCGAGCGCCCCGGCGGTGGTCCAGCTCCCGTCGGCCTCCGACAACTACTCCGCTGTCCTCCCGTAGCGTCCAGCCCACGGCCCGCCAGCCCACGCCGCCTGCTCACGGCCGCTAGCCCACGGGCGTCGCTGCGATCAAGGGCACTTCCATACGGCCCTGGCCGTAGCAACGGCACTTCCATCCGCTCGCTTCCGCCGGCATCCGCTCGCTTCCGCCGGCGCTCCGTCAATCGAAGCCGCCCTCGCGGTAGCTGGGGTCGATCGACTCCGGGGCGAGGCCGAGGAGTTCCGCGAACTCTTCGACGACCACGTCGAAGACCAGGTCGCTCAGCTCGTCGTCGTCTTGGGCTCGGGCCAGCAGCGGTCTGCGGTAGACGACGATGCGGGTCGTGGTGGCTGGCCGCGGGGAGCCCCAGGAGTCCCCGGATCCGGGCGAGCCCGGAAATACCCGTGCGAGCGGCAGCGACCCGAACTCGTCGGCCAGGTTGTCGATGTCGGGGACTTCCTGGACGGCGAACTCGATGCCCGCGAGTTCGTTGCCCCATCGCGGCTCGAGACGGGCCACGGCGTCGAGCACCATATCGTCGAACTGCTGTGACCTGGTGCGGTACAGCGGGATTCCGGGGGGTACCAGGCGGCCGCGCAGGCCGCGTCCATGGCGGTCCCGGCGCCGGACACGCCGGGGCGGCCCGGCGTCGTTCTCACCGTTCCCCATAGTGACCGAGCGTATCGTCGCGGGCCGCCTGGCGGGTACCGTCAGCCCGGACAAAGCGACACGATCTTGAACGGGGCGCGGTGATGGCAAATCGGGTCGCGGATGGGTACCGTCAGCCGTTGTGAGCGATACAGCGATCTCCCGGGGGCTGGTTGCTGTCGCTTGCGCTGGGTACGCCAATGCGTGTGCCGACGGGGACGGCGCTGATATCGTTTCCGTTGACGACCTGGTGAGCGAGGTGGGCTGGTGAATTCCCGTTGCTGCTCACGTACTGCGTGCAAGCAGCCCCCCGTCTACACGCTCACGTATGTGTACCGCGACTCCACGGCGGTGCTCGGGCCACTTGCCGCGTATGTCGAACCACACTGTTATGACCTGTGCGAGAAGCATGCCGCGAGGCTCGTGGCGCCTCGTGGCTGGGACGTGGTGCGGTTGCCGCCAGACCCCGTCCAGGAGCGGGCCGACGACCTGGAGGCGCTCGCGAACGTGGTCCGAGAGTCCCCCGATGGTGCCACCGGGGCCGCGCCGCGTTCCGCGCAGCGCCAGGGCGGCGGGCAGCGCCAAGGTGGCGGGCAGCGCCAGCAGCCTGGCGGCAGGC
>JAFMRC010000459.1 GCA_017354375.1 Nocardiopsaceae bacterium
CTCCAGCAGGTCGGCCCGCCTCCGGTCGGGCAGCAGCGCCGCCGCGGCCAGGGTCAGCACCACGCACGCGATGATGTACACCGAGACCGCCTGCCAGCCGAAGGCCGGCAGCATCCACGCCGCCAGCAGCGGCGCCGGGCCGCCGGCGATCAGCGACGCCGCCTGGTAGCCGAGCCCGCTGCCGGCGTAGCCGAGCCGGGTCGGGAAGGCCTCGGCGATGTAGGACGACTGCGGGCCGTACTGCATCGCGTGCGCCAGCGCGACCAGCGCGAGGCCGAGGATCATCAGGCCCGCGTTCCTCGTGTTGAGCAGCAGGAACATCGGGAAGGCGACCACCGCCATCAGCACCGATCCGGTGACGTACACCCGCCGCCGGCCCAGCCGGTCCGACAGGTGCCCGAAGTACGGCACGGCGAACAACTCGATCGCCCCGCCGACGCTGACCGCGCCGAGGGCGAACCCCGCGGCCTGGCCGAGGTTGTTCTCCATGAAGTCCAGCGCGAACACCGTGTAGACGTAGAACGGCGCCTGCTCCGACATCCGCACGAACGCGCTGACCACGACTTCCTTCGGGTGCCGCCGGAGGACCTCGGCGACCGGGACCTTCGACACCGCCCGCTGGGAGAGGATGCGGTTGAACAGCGGCGTCTCCATGACCCTCAGCCGGACCCACAGCCCGATCGCGACCAGCACCAGGCTGAACAGGAACGGGATCCGCCACGCCCACGCCGTGAAGGCTGCCTCGAAGTTCAGCGCGATCGCGGTCATCATGCCGGTGCCGAGCAGCAGCCCGATCGGCACCCCGGCCTGCGGCCAGCTGGCCATCAGCCCGCGCCGCTTCTGGTTGCCCCATTCCATGGACAGCAGCACCGAGCCGCTCCACTCGCCGCCGATGGCGATGCCCTGGACCACGCGCAGCACGACGAGCAGCACCGGCGCGGCGATGCCGATGGAGGAAGCACCGGGCAGCACGCCGACCAGGGCGCTGCCGATGCCCATCAGCAGCAGCGTGACGATCAGCGTCGCCTTGCGGCCGAGCCGGTCGCCCCAGTGCCCGAAGATGGCCGCGCCGACCGGCCGGGCCGCGAACCCGACCGCGTAGGTGGCGAACGATTCGAGGGTGCCGGAGTAGGAGCTGGAGGAGGGGAAGAAGACCGCGGGGAACACGAGCGCCGCGGCCGTCCCGTACAGGAAGTAGTCGTACCACTCGATGGAGGTGCCGATCAGGCTCGCGACGGCGGCTAGCCGCACTTGCCTGGCGTCTTGGGTGCCCTTGGCAGGGGCGCCCCCGCCGGCGGTTTCCTCGGGACGCTGCGTCATCGGGGTCCTTCCCGGCCGTCCCCCGGTCGGCCTGTCACTCGGCCTGCACCTGCATTGAACCGCTAAACGCGGAAACAAGCCATACCCCCTTGATCATTCGCGCCCCGGCTCTCACCGGCTCCCACCGGTGACTTTAGGCTCACTTTGGCGACGCGGGGGATAATCGCACAGCACGCGGCATGCGTCGGAGGGTCGTCGGCTAGCGGATCGACGGCTAGCGGATCATCGGCGGATCATCGGCAGAGAGGTGGCTACCTTCATGTACGGGCGGGGAACCGGGAAGATGATGCGGTCCTACCGCCAGGACTCCTCCATCACCCAGCAGAAGCTGCGGCGGGGCACGATGCGCCGGATCTTCCGCTACGCCCGCCCCTACCGCCTCCAGCTGACGCTGTTCCTGATCGCGACCAGCCTGGACGCCCTCATCACGGTCGTGAACCCGCTGCTGTTCCGGACGGTCATCAACAAGGGCATCGAGGGCCACAACGCGAGGCTCGTGGTGGAGCTCGCCATCGCCGTCGGGGGGGTCGCGATATTCGACGCGTTCCTCGGCTTCGTGAACCGCTGGTTCTCGGCGAAGCTCGGCCAGAGCCTGATCTGCGACCTGCGCACCGAGGTCTTCCAGCACGTGCAGCGCCAGCCGCTCGCGTTCTTCACCCGCGCGCAGACCGGGTCGCTGGTCAGCCGGCTCAACAGCGACATCGTCGGCGCCCAGCAGGCGATCACCACCACCCTGTCCGGCGTGCTGTCGAACGTCCTGTCCCTGCTCGTCATCCTGGGGACGATGTTCTACCTGTCGTGGGTGATCAGCGTCATCGCCCTGCTGATGATCCCGCTGTTCATCCTCCCGGCCAAGGCCATCGGCCGCAGGCTGCAGCGCCTGACCCGCGAGTCGATGCAACTCGACGCCGCGCTCGGCTCGATGATGACCGAGCGGTTCAACGTGGCGGGCGCGATGCTCGTGAAGCTGTTCGGCCGGCCGAAGGAGGAGGCGGCGGAATTCCACAAGCGGGCCGTCGCCGTCCGGAACCTCGGCGTCACCAGCGCGATGTACGGGCAGGTGTTCGTCATCGCGGTGTCGCTGCTCGCCTCGCTGGCGCTGGCCGTCGTGTTCGGGGTCGGCGGGACCATGGCGGTGCGCGGCGCCTTCCAGGTCGGCACCCTGGTCGCGCTGGCCACCTTGCTGAACCGGGTGTACGGGCCGATCGGGCAGCTGTCGAACGTGCAGGTCCAGGTGATGACGGCGCTGGTCAGCTTCGACCGGGTCTTCGAGGTGCTGGACCTCAAGCCGCTGATCGCCGACAAGCCCGGCGCCGTCGCGCTCCCGCCCGCGCGGGAGGCGCCGGACGTCACCTTCGACCGGGTCTCGTTCCGCTACCCGACGGCGGATGAGGTGTCGCTGGCCTCGCTGGAGTCGATAGCGAGGAAGCGCTCGGACCGGATGGGCACCGGGGAGCCCGTGCTGAACGAGGTGTCCTTCGTCGCCCCGTCCGGCCAGATGACGGCCCTGGTGGGCCCGTCCGGCGCGGGGAAGACGACGATCACCCACCTGGTGGCGCGGTTGTATGACCCGAACTCCGGCTCGGTGCGGATCGGCGGGTGGGACATGCGGGACGTGACCATGGCGTCGCTGCACGACACCATCGGCGTCGTCTCCCAGGACGCGCACATGTTCCACGACACGATCCGCGCGAACCTGCTCTTCGCCCGCCCCGATGCGACCGAAGCGGACCTGGTGCGCGCGTGCGCCGCCGCGCAGATCTGGCAGCTCGTCGAGTCGCTGTCCGACGGGCTGGACACCGTGGTCGGGGACCGCGGTTACCGGCTGTCCGGCGGGGAGAAGCAGCGGATGGCCATCGCCCGGCTGCTGCTGAAGGCGCCGTCGGTGGTGGTGCTGGACGAGGCGACCGCCCACCTGGACTCGGAGTCGGAGGCGGCCGTGCAGGAGGCGCTGCGCACCGCGCTGGCCGGGCGCACCTCGCTGGTGATCGCGCACCGGCTGTCCACCGTCCGCGAGGCGCACCAGATCCTCGTCATCGACGACGGCCGGGTCGTCGAGTCCGGTCGGCACGACGACCTGCTGGCCAAGGGCGGGGTGTACGCGGAGCTGTACCAGACCCAGTTCGCGGGCCAGGAGAACGGGCTCGCGGTGAACGGGTCGTCGCGCCGGGGACACGGGTCGATCGGGTCCTACGGGGCCTGGACGGCGGGCTGGGAGTCCGGCTGGGAGTCCGGCTACGCCTCGGCTATGGCGTCGGCGGCCGCGGGCACCGCGGACCCCACCGGCCCGCACCCGCAGGGCATTCTCTAAACCCATTATTCGCCCGAACGGGTCGTGGCGCCTGTCCCTGCTCCCCAGTGCCTGCCCCGGGCATGCGGCGGCCCCGAGCGGAG
>JAFMRC010000210.1 GCA_017354375.1 Nocardiopsaceae bacterium
GTCGGGCCAGCCGACGGGGGGGGCCGCGGCGGCCCCCGCCAGTCCGAGCAGTACCGCTGCCACCGGGGTGCGGGGAGCTGGCCAGGGGGTTGCCGCGCGGTCCGCGACCGTCCCGTCAACGGCGCCGACCGCCGCCGCCCCCTCGTCCGCGTCCGCCCAGGCCAGCCCCTCGTCCTCATCCGCCCAGGGCAGCGCGAGCCAGGCCGCGGGTCCCCTTGCCGGGGTCCGGTCCTACCTTGACGGACGCCGCGGGCGGACCGAGGTGGCGGTGTATGACCTGTCCACCGGTCGGCAGTGGACGGTTGGCCCGCAGGCGCCTCAGTCGGAGGGCAGCGCCGTGGCGCTGGAGATCCTCGAGGCCGTACTGCATGAGCGGAAAGTCCAGCGGACGGTCCTGTCGCTGTCCGAGCAGGAGCTCACGCCGCCGATGATCGAGCAGGGCGACGACGCCGCGACAACCGCCATGTGGAGGGACGCGGGCGGCGCCAAGGGGATGCGGGCGTTCGATCACGCCGCCCGCCTTACGCGAACCAGCCCGTGGGACTGCCTGCGGTGCCACGGGTCCTCACGGCCCGGATGGGGGCTGACCCTCACCACGCCGCACGACCTGATCACCCTGCTGCGCCAGCTCGTCCAGCCGAGCGGAATGCTTGACCACAACGACCAGAAGTACGCCCTGCACCTGCTCGAGAATGTCACCTCCGCGCAGCGATGGGGGGTCTCCTACGGTGTGCCCGCTGGCGTGACGGTCGCGCTCAAGAACGGGCTGCTGCCGCCGGGCGACGGCAAGTCCGGCTGGCACGCCAGCAGCGCGGGCTGGGTGTCCGGTGACGGCCGGAACTACCTGATGGTGGTGCTCAGCGCCGGCGACCCCAGCGAGCGGTACGGCATCGCCACCCTCAACCACCTCGGCGCGCTTGCGTGGAACGCGCTCGCGAGACCGCGCGGGTAGCGGTTGCTCCTGACGCCGGGCCTCCCGGGCACGTCCCATTCCAGTCCAACACCCGCGACCGCCCGCGGGTCAAGAGCGGAGCTGGTCAGGGGACCGCTTCGGCTGGCCCGGGCCTGACCTCGCGGCCGAGCCCGTCGAGGTACACCTGCCAGCGCAGCGCCCGGAGCGCCGGGCCGGCCGCGATGCCCGTTCCCACCCAGGCGGTGGCCGGCCGGATGCCGTGCAGCGCGTTGACCGCCCACACCTCGAGCCCGTCCAGCTCGGCGAGCAGCGGGGCGCGGAACGACACCGGCACCCCGGCGGCGTCCGCCGCGTCCAGCAGCAGCTCCCGGGTGATGCCCGGCAGCAGCCTGCCGTCCTCCGGCGGCGCGCACAGCGTGTCGCCGTGCCACCACAGGATGCTGGTCGCCGTGCCCTCCAGCACGCGGCCGTCCGCGTCCAGCAGCACGGCCTCGTCGGCGCCCGCCGCGACGGCGGCCTCCCGCTGGGCCGACAGCCAGTCCAGTCCGGAACCCTTGACCTCGGGGTTCGCCCTGGCGTCCGGCGACGGGGAGACCCACAGCCGCACCGAGTGCCCCTGCGGCGGGGCCGGCCGGATCCGCAGCCGCAGCCGCGGGCTCCCGGCGACGTCGGCCAGCTCGACGCGCGGGAACCAGCGGCCCCCGGCGGGGACGCGGGCCATCGCGGCCAGCAGGAACTCCCGCGTCCGCTCCCGGTCGATCCCGGCCAGCGTGCCGATGGCCGCGCCGAACCGCCGCTCGTGCGCGCCGAACGCCCGTACCCGGCCGTCGTCGACCAGCCAGGAATCGATAACCCTGACCTCGCCCGGCTCCCGGGCGGCCCGGAACCCCGCGTCGGCGCCGTGCCACATCAGCAGCGACTCGCCCGCCGCCCGGCGGGAAGGCTTCTCCCCGTTCATGCGGGCTTCTCCCCGATATAAATGGGCATCCCGCTTCCCCTCTTTCCCCCGGCGCGGCCTTTTCCCCTATTTCCCGCTTTTTGGCCGCGCGGGACATGTCCGGGATCCGGATGAGAATTTTACCGGCCACCACTCGCCCGAGTGCCCGTTAACCCCGTATTTTCCCTAACGGATCGAGGCGCCTGCCCAGCCTCACCTGGCTCCCCCGTTCTGGAGGAAAGGGCTTTGTATGCGAGATGGTTGCTAAATCACCTGGTGAAACGTTCCAATCCAACCGTCCGCCATACAAAGCTGGTGATCGTGGCCGCGGCGGCCTGGCACAAGCCGCCGCCCGCCCGGAAGCAGCGGCTTATCCTCGGTGAGCGTGAACGACGATCCGAGGGTGCTGCTCACCCCGCGCGGTGCTGCCGCGCTGGCGCGGGCCGCGGCGCTGCGGGCCGAACGCCCGGAGCTGACGGTCGCCGCTGAGCTGCGCCGGGAGTTTCCCCCGGACATCGCCGCCGCCGCGCTGGCGCAGGCGGAACTGCGGGGGGCGGCGCCAGCGAAGTTCAGCCGGGCGGGGGAGATGCTGTTCACCAGGGGCGGCTACGAGCAGGCCTCCAGTGAGGTGATCGCCCGGCACCGGGCCGCCAGGTTCGCCGGGGCGATCCGGGTCGCGGACCTGTGCTGCGGCATCGGGGGAGACCTGCTGGCGCTGGGGCAGGCGGGAGGCGCCCGATCGCAAGCGATTGTATCGGGCGCGTGCTTGCCCGGGGGGCACCCCCGGACCCCCGAGGCCGTTCGGGAAATCATGGCCGTTGATCGTGATCCGGTGCATGCCCGCCTCGCCCTGCACAATGCCACCGTGTACGGGGCCGGGGCGCATGGGGCCGCCAGCGTGCGGGCCATCGTGGCCGACGTGCGGGACGTGCCGCTGAGGGGCTGTGACGCGGTGTTCATCGACCCGGCGCGGCGGGCGGACGCGCGCGGGGGTTCGCGTTCCCCGGGCCGGTTCCGCGCGGGGGTGTCGGAGCCGTCGCTGGACTGGTGCTTCGCCGTGTCGGAGCGGGTTCCGGCCGTGTGCGTGAAGGCCGCGCCGGGGCTGCCCGCCGAGCTGGTCCCGCCGGGGTGGGAGGCGGAGTTCATCGCCGACGGCCGCGACCTCAAGGAGGCCGTGCTGTGGTCACCCGCGTTCGAGGCGACGGGGCCACGGCGGGCGACGGTGCTGCCCGGCGGGCACAGCCTCACCGCCGTTCCCGGTGACCCGGTCGCCGTCGCCGAACCGGGGGAGTACCTGCTGGACCCGAGTCCCGCCGTCACCCGGGCCGGCCTGGTCGAGGATCTCGCGCGGACGGTCGGTGGCTGGAAGATCGACTCCCAAATCGCATTTATCGCGATAAATCACCCGGTGGCGACCCCGTTCGCGCGGACGCTGCGCGTGCTGCACTCGGCCCCGTGGAACGAGAAGCGCTTCGCCACGCGGCTGCGGGAGCTCGGCATTGGCGCCGCTGACCTGCGCCGCCGGGGGCTGGCGGGTGACGTGGAGCGGATCCGCCGGGGCCTGAAGCTGGCCGGGACCGGGCGCTCCCGCCCGCACCGCGCGACGGTGGTGCTCACCCGCGCCGCCGACCGCCCCTGGGGCCTGATATGCGCCGACGTCAGGGGCTGAGGGGTCCCCGGAAGGCGGAGGAGTCGCTGCGGCAGCTCGCCGACGCGCTGATGCCGCCGTCGGCCGCCGCCTGCGAATGCACGCCACGCGTCCCGCTGGCCGACGGGGACGGGGACGACGGTTGCGGGGAGGCCGCCAGGCTGCCCGCCCCGGCGGGGCTCGTCGTGGCCGGACTTGCCGTGGCGGGGCTCGTCGTGTCGGGGCTCGTCGTGGAGGGATTCGCGGACGGTGACGCCGTCGTCGGGCCGCCCGGAGACTGGCCGGGCGAGGCGTCCCTGGCGATCGCGGAGAACAGCTGGCTGGCCTGCGGCTGGGCGAACCGCACGGCGGCCGGGTCGGCGGGATCGGGCTCGTTCGGCGCGGTCACGAACTGCACGTCCTTGCCCGAAATGCCGCGCAGGCTCTCCCCGATGTGCACCAGGTCCATCAGCGACATGCCGTTGTCGGTGGTCAGGTAGGGCGCCACGTCGGTCAGCACCCGCAGCAGCTTCACCGGGTTCGACAGCAGCCCCCCGCTCAGTATTCCCTTGACCACCTGCGCGGACATGTACTGGTCCCGGGTGATCCGCTGCAGGTCCGAGCCCATGCCGATGTCCTCCCGGGTCCGCCAGAACGCCAGCGCGGTGGTGCCGCCGATGTGGTGCTCGCCCGCCTTCAGGGTCAGGCCCGAGACCGGGTCGTTGACGTTGAACGGCACGCACACGTTCACGCCGCCCAGGTCGTTGATGACGCTCGCGAAGCCGGCCAGCCCGATCTCCAGGAAGTGGCTGATGCGGATCCCGGTCTGCTGCTCGACCGTCTTCCACAGGCACGAGGGGCCGCCGACGGAAAGAAGCGCGTTGATCCGTTCCGTCGTACCGGGGTTTGCCGCCTGCCCCGGGTAGCCCGGCCCGCTGGCGCACTGGTACGCGGGCACCATGGTGTCCCGCGGGATCGACAGGACCGTGACGTGGTGCCGGCCGGGCGAGATGTGCACCACCATGATCGTGTCGGTGTTCCCGGCCCCGCTGCTGTTGGTCGTGTTCCCGGTGTGCAGCGCCACCTGCTGGTGGTGGTCCAGGCCGGACCGGCTGTCGGAGCCGAACAGCAGGATGTTCATCGAGGAATTGCCGTAGGCGGGCGGGCGCTTGCCGAGGCCGGTGACCGGCACCCGGTGGATCGCGTCGTCGATCGACTTGTACTTGACGTACGCGGCGACCAGCGCGCCGGCGACGATGACGACCACGGCGGCGGAGATCCAGCGAAGAACGTGCCGCTTGCGCTTTCGCCTGGGCGTCACGACGGTCGCCATCCTTGTGAAGGCACCTGGAACACATCCTCGCGTTGACCGCGGTCGTTGACCGCGGTTATGGGTAGATTACCCGATTTGGCCAACTTGTCGGCCCGGGCTGGTACGGCCGGGCCACCGCGTCACGGCTCCGTAAGACGGGCGTATCGTCGGGTGCGTTATGCGTAGTCGTTATGCGTAGCGAGGAGGAATGGATGGCCAGTGCCAGTGCCGAGTTGCTGACCGATGCCTTCGGACGGATCCGGGAGACGGTCCTCGCCGCGGTGTCGGGACTGACCCCCGACCAGCTCACCCGTCGCCTCGACCCGGACGCCAACCCCGTCGGCTGGCTGGCCTGGCACCTCACCCGGGTGCAGGACGACCACATAGCCGCCGCGTTCGGCGCTGGGCAGGTGTGGACCGACGGCGGCTGGGCGACCCGGTTCGGGTTGCCGGGCGACATGGTGGAGATCGGCTACGGGCACACGTCCGCGCAGGTCGCCGACGTGGCGGCGAAGGTTTCCGCGGCGGGCGAACTGCTGGCGGAGTACCACGAGGCGACGCACGCGCAGACGATCAAGCACGTGTCGTCGATCACCGACGCTGACCTCTCGCGCGTGGTCGACCGGTCGTGGACCCCGGCGGTGACGCTCGGGGTGCGGCTCGTCAGCGTGATCAACGACTGCATGCAGCACGCCGGCCAGGCCGCGTTCGTGCGCGGCATCCTGCTGCGTTAGCTTGCCGCGTTAGCCCTGGGCGCTGACGGCGGCGACCGCGGCGACCGCGTCGGGCAGCCGGCGCATCGTGGTGACGCGACGGCTCGCGACCCTGGCCGGGTGCCCGGTCCGGTCGCGGTCCACCCACACCGAGCGCAGTCCCATCCGGGCGGCCGGCAGGATGTCGAGCACCCAGTTGTTCGCGACGTGGATCCAGTTCTCCGGGGTCGCGCCGGTGATCTCCGCGAACCTCCGGAAGTGGGCGAGGTCCGGCTTGTAGGACCGGACCCGCTGCGCGGTCACGACCACGTCGGGTGCCACGGGGAACTTGGGCACGGTGGTGGCGAACAGGTCGTCGTCGCAGTTGGTGAGGATCGCCAGCTTCCAGCCGCGGGCGGCGAGCGCGCGCAGCGCCAGTTCCGCGTCCGGGTACAGCGTCATCTCCGGCCATGCCCGGACGAACGCCATCGCCGGATCGTCAGTGTCCGTTCCAGGGTCGGTGCCGGTGCCGGTTCCGGTGCCGGTGCCGGTTCCGGTGCCCGGCTCGGCGTCGCCGCCGCCGCCGAGCTCGATCCCCAGGCGCCGGGCCGCGATCCGCAGCCCGCGGGAGAGGATGTCCCGGTAGGGCCGGTACGACGGGTCGGCTTCCAGCGTGAGCTCGGCCTGATGGTAGGCGGTGAGCAAGGACGCGGCGCCGTTGCCCGCGACCGGCTCCAGCGCCGCGCGCATGCAGGCGTTCCAGTCCGCGATCGTCCCGTAGCAGTCGAAGGTCAGCCATCTGTCGTCGGCCATGAGAAAACCTCCCGAGCGGCTCGGCGATCCGGAGAACCTGGGCATGATCATAGGAGGCAGCCGTACCTCAAGGAGGCGCAGATCCGATGGCCGACGACGAGTTCCGCTATGCGAGCGGCTTCGGGAACGAGTTCACCAGCGAGGCGGTCGCCGGGGCGCTGCCGGCCGGGCGCAACTCGCCGCAGCGGGCACCGCTGGGGTTGTACGCCGAGCAGCTCAGCGGCACGGCGTTCACCCAGCCCCGGGCGGTGAACCGGCGGACCTGGACGTACCGGATCCTGCCGTCGGCCGTGCACCCGGCGTTCCGGCGGATCGGCAACGGGCGGCTGCGCGGCACGCCGTTCGACGAGGTCGAGCCGGACCCCAACCGGATGCGCTGGGATCCGCTTCCGCTGCCCCGCGATGACCAGGCCGCCGACTGGATCGACGGCCTGTACACGGTCGCGGGCAACGGCGACATCGCCACCCGCAACGGCATGGCGGTCCACCTCTACGCGGCGAACCGCGACATGACCAACCGGTACTTCGTCGATTCCGACGGCGAGCTGCTGTTCGTCCCCGAGCTCGGCGCGCTCGTCCTGCACACCGAGCTGGGGCCGCTGCGGGCCGGCCCGGGCGAGATCGCGGTGCTGCCACGCGGCATCCGGTTCCGGGTCGAACTGCCCGACGGCCTCGTCCGCGGGTACCTGTGCGAGAACTTCGGCGCCGCGTTCACCCTGCCCGAGCGCGGCCCGATCGGCGCCAACGGCCTGGCCAACGAGCGCGACTTCCAGTACCCGCGCGCGGCCTTCGAGGATCGCGCCGGGAGCTCGGTGCAGGTCGTGAACAAGTTCGGCGGCAACCTGTGGGCCGCCGACTTCGACCACTCGCCGCTGGACGTGGTGGCCTGGCACGGGAACTACGCGCCGTATAAGTACGACACGGCGAACTTCATGGTGATCGGGACGATCAGCTTCGACCACCCGGACCCGTCGATCTTCACCGTGCTCACCTCGCCCAGCGACTCGCCGGGCCTGGCGGGGGTGGACTTCGTGATCTTCGCGCCGCGCTGGCTGGTGGGCGAGGACACGTTCCGCCCGCCGTGGTTCCACCGCAACGTCATGTCCGAGTACATGGGCCTGGTGCGGGGCGCCTACGACGCGAAGGCGGAAGGCTTCACCCCCGGTGGCGCCAGCCTGCACAACACGTTCGCCTCGCACGGTCCGGACGCGGAGACCTACGCCAGGGCATCCACCGCCGAACTGGCGCCGCAGAAGCTGACCGACACCCTGGCGTTCATGTTCGAGAGCCGCTGGACGATCCTCCCGACGAGGCAGGCCCAGGAGGCCGCCCACCGCCAGCGCGACTACGATTCCGTGTGGTCCGGACTGGAGCGCCACTTCCGCTGACGGGGCTCCTTAGCATCGCTGAGGAAAGCCCGCAGGTCCAGCGGCTTTTACGCCAGGGATCGCGAATATACGCTGTCGGTGTGACGAGCGCGGATCTGATCATCGTCGGGGCGGGGCTGGCTGGAAGCGCGGCCGCGTGGGCAGCGGCTGGCCGGGGCATGGACGCCGTCGTCCTCGAGGCGTTCGAACCGGGCCACCGTAACGGAAGCTCGCACGGCAGCGCGCGCATCTTCCGCTACGCGTACGCCGATCCGCTGTACATCCGGCTGGCGGGGCAGGCGAGCACGCTCTGGCGGAAGCTGGAGGAGGAGTCGGGCGAAACCCTCCTGACCACCACCGGCGGCCTGGACTACGGCCGTGGCCGGGAGCCTGAGCGGTTGCACGCCGTCATGGCCGACTGCGGTGTCGCCGTCGAACTGCTGGAGCCGGAGGCGGCCGACGAGCGCTGGCCGGGTTTCCGCTTCCCCCGCTCCGACGGCCCCGTCGTATTCCACCCGGACGCCGGCGTGCTCGACTCCGACCGGGCGATGGCCGTCATGCTGCGTGCCGCCACCGGGAACGGGGCGCGGGTGCTGACCGGTGCCCGCGTCACCCGCGTCGAGCCCGCCGCCGGGGGCGGCGCCACGGTCCGTACCGAGGCTGGCGAGTTCACCGCCCCGGTGGCCGTCCTCGCCGCCGGCGCCTGGCTCGCGCCGCTGGTGGAGGACCTCCTCGCGCTGCCGGACCTCACCGTCACCCAGGAGCAGATCCTCCACCTGCCCCGGAGAGCCCCGCGGGTCTCGCGGGTCCCCTCGCGGCCCCCGGAGGAGGAACCGTGGCCCGTCTTCAACTACGCGAACGATGAGACCTGCTTCTTCGGCCTCCTCGGCGGCCGGGACGGCGAGGAGCCGGGCGCGGTCAAGCTCGGCGAGCACCACGCGGGCCCGGTGACCACGGCGGATAGCCGTGACTTCGCCGTCGATCCGGACCGGAGGCGGCGCGTCCTCGACTTCGCGGGCGACTACCTCCCCGGACTTGACAACGGCACCGTGCTGAACGAGGCCACCTGCCTCTACACCACCACCGCCAGCGAGGACTTCATCCTCGACCGGCAGGGTCCGCTCGTGATCGCCTCGGCCTGCTCCGGTCATGGCGCCAAGTTCGCGCCGCTGCTCGGCGAGATCATCGCCGACCTGGCCCAGGGCCGCCCGGCCCCGGTTTCTCGCTTCACCCTGGCAGCTCACCTGGGCTCCTAGCGCGACGGGAAGGCGGGACCCGATTTACCGGGCATTCGCGTAGTCGAGTGCTAGAGTGCCCGATATCACTGACTGTAATTATCGTGCTTCGGGTGGTGCTCGCATGGGCCTGGGTTCCGCGTCCCGCGGGGCGATCGCGACCTCGGCGGCGCTGGCCGTCGTGGCCGGCCTGTTGCTGTTCGGGCTCGGCTGGCTCGCCTGGCTCGGCGGGGCAGGCGGGGCAGGCGGCCATCCCGCGCCGGCGGTACGGGCGGTGAAACTGGTGCCGCATCGCGTGGCCGGGCGCGGCGTCACCACGGTGGCCACGGTGCTGCGCACCGCGCCCCGCTACGCCCAGCCGGGCCGGCGGGGGCGGGGCGAGGTGCCGTCGTCCTGGTGGGGCCACTCCTC
>JAFMRC010000460.1 GCA_017354375.1 Nocardiopsaceae bacterium
GGGGCGGCGGTCGCGGGGGCGGCGGTCGCGGGGGCGCGAGCCATCGCCGCCGCGATCCGCGACGCTCCGCTTCCGGTGGTGGCGCTCAGCTACGCACTCACCGACGTCACGGAGTTCGGCCGCCGGGTCATGTCCGAGGCGGGCTTCTCGTACGTGACGGGCGGCATCGAGCACGGCATGACCGCCGTCGCCAACGTGGCCCGCTGGACCGCGTCGCACGCCGCCGCGCTTTCAGGCTTCTAGCTCGTGCCGGGCCGCACCGCCGCCAGCACCTGGTCCAGCTTGGCACCGAGACCGTCGAGGCGCTCGTCGATGCCGCCGAGGCGCTGGTCCACGGCGTCGAAGCGGCGATAGTGGCGTTAATGGCAATAAGTTGCCATTAACGCCACGCGGGAAAATGGCGCCCAGGCAGGGTGCGCTCGCCTCTCATCTCTGTGGAGTTTTTTTTTGCACTATACGTGTCAATAGACTCCACAGCGTGTCCGATGTCGCGTGATCGCGCAGACGAGGGCGCTCCACGGAACGGATATATGCCCTTTATCGCGCATCGGAGAGCCGTCGCTTAATCCCCGATATGTCCGAACTTAAGATTCCGGCTTAATACCATTTAATGTGAAATAACGCCTTGGTAGGCGGGTGGCGCGCCCAAAACGACACAGCTAAGTCCGGATCCCGGGAATCCCTGCGCGGGTCCGGCCTGGCGGGGGTAACGGGGTGCTGGTTTGCCTGTCCGGGGCTGCGAGATAATGGTGGCATCATGACCGAGATGCTGCCGCTCTTCCCGCTGTCGACGGTGCTGTTCCCGGGGATGCGCCTGCCGCTGCACCTATTCGAGGAGCGCTACCGGCGCCTGGCCCGCGACCTGAAGGCGGGGCCGGAGCCGCGGCGGTTCGCCGTCGTGGCGATCCGGAAGGGGCGCGAGACCAGCGCGGAGTCCATCGAGGGCATCGAGTCGCTGTACGAGGTCGGCTGCGTGGCGGCCGTGCGGCACCTCGACGAGCGGCCCGACGGCCGGTTCGACCTGCAGGCCGTGGGCACCGAGCGGTTCCGGCTGCTGAGCCTGGACCGGTCCCTGCCGTACTTCCGCGGCGAGATCGAGCCGCTGCCCGACAAGCCCGAGGCACCCGACGAGCCCGAGGCACCCGACGGGCCGGTCGTGGCGCGGGTCCAGGCGGGGTTCCGCCAGTACCTGAACGCCCTCGCCGACCGGGGCGGCGAGGTGACCGGCGTCGTCGACCTCCCGGACGAGCCGTTGCTACTGTCCTACGTGGTCGCCGCCGCGATGATCATCGACCTGCCGGACCGGCAGCGGCTGCTCGCCGCCCCCGACGCGGTCGCCCGCCTGAGGACCGAACGCTCGCTGCTCGCCCGGGAGATCGCGATGCTGCGCGCCACCACCTCCCGCCCCGCGCCGGACCTCACCCACGGCCCGCACAGCCAGAACTAAGAAAAGATCTTGGCGTGGATCCAGTACCCCGCTACCGGAAATCAGCCAAGATCTTTGCCCGGCCCCGGCGCCCCGGCGCCTACTGGTACAGGTTGAGGATGCGTTCGGCGTTCTCCCGCAGCAGCGCGCTGGACGCGATGCCCAGTTCGTCCAGCTCCGCCAGGCACCGCTCCGGCGAGATGAACGGGAAGTCGCTGCCCCACACGAACTGCCCGGACAGCCGGCCGCGCAGCTCGCGGACCACCTCGGCGGGGATCCGCTTCGGCGACCAGCCGGAGATGTCGATGTACACGTTGGTCTTGTGCAGCGCGACCGCGATCAGGTCCATCTGCCACGGCCAGCCGAAATGCGCCGCCACCACGGTCAGCCGCGGGTGCGCCGCCGCGACCGCGTCGAGCTTGAGCGGGTGGGCGTAGTCGATCCTGATCCCCTGCCCGCCGGGCTGCCGGGCGCCGATGCCGCTGGTGCCGGTGTGGAACAGCGCCAGCAGCCCGTGGTCGGCGCACGCCGCCCAGATCGGGTCGAACCTCGGGTCGTCGGGGGAGAACGCCTGCAGGGAAGGGTGGAACTTGACCCCGCGCAACCCCAGCTCGGCGATGCGAGCGACCTCCGCGACGGCCTCGGCGCCCTTGTGCGGATCGACCGACCCGAGGCCGGTGAACGCGTCGGGGAACTCGCGCACGGCGTCGGCCACGGTCTCGTTCGGCACCCGCGGCCGGCCGGTCGCGGTCTCCGCGTCCCAGGCCAGCAGCACGGCACGCACGTCGAGCGCGCGGTACTTGCCCGCCAGCCACTCCAGGGACCGCCGTTCCACCTTCGACCGGAAGTACGCCTCCGCCGCCTCGACGTACCCGGCCATGCTGCCGTCCAGCCAGTCGGGCGTCGGCAGGTGCACGTGGAAATCGATGGCCCGCACGCTGGAATGATAAACCAGATTATCCCGAACGGATGGTCGCGACTCGCCCCCCGTCCACCCGCCTGCCCCGTCCGGGATGGGCCGATACGGCGGGTCCTACTTGCTGGGATGCGGCGTGGTGCAGTTGACCGACGGGTTGGCGCCCACGTAGTTGAGGGGGCCGGCGAGTATCGTCACCGCGGCCGTGCCAACCTTGGTGCAACCGCCGATCGTCCCGCTGAAATAACCGCGCTGCGCGGCGGCGATGGCCCCGATGATGAGCCACAGGGCCAGCAGTACCGATCCGATTCGCATCCCGACCTCCGCTGGCACTACCTGGCTGAGCCGTGAGCAGATGACCCGATCCGAAGCATACCCGCGCGAGCGGTGCCGGACGCCGCCGGAAGAGTCCTAGATCATTACGTGGGGCCGCGGGACCTTGCCGGCGAAGCGGGCGAGGGCGAAGGGTTCAATGGGATGGCTGGTCGAGCCGTCCAGGGCGAGGTCGCGGGCGATTTCGCCGAGGACCGGGCCGAGGGCGAGGCCGTGCCCGGATAGCCCGGTGACGAGGGTGAGCCCGGCTGGCCCGGCGGCTGAGTCGATGACCGGGAGGCCGTCGGGGGTCATGTCGATCATTCCGCCCCAGTAGCGGGCGGCGCGGGTCCCGGCGGCGGCGGGGAAGACCGTGGCGAGCCTGGCCAGCGCGGCGTCGGCGGAGGCCCGGTCCGGGACCGGCTCGGGGGATGGCTGCGGGACCAGCGCGGGGCTCAGCGTGGTCCGGTGCCTGATCTCCCTCAGGATCCGCGGGCCGTCGACGCGCAGGCGCAGGTCCTTGCGGAAGGCCCATGCTCGTGGCAGCCAGTGGCGCGGGCTGGTGAGGTCGTAGAGCGAGGCCCGCCGGGTGACCCGGGCGCCGAGCCCGGCGCTGGCGACGATGCGGCCGTCTGGCCGCTGGCGGGCGCCGAAGCCGGAGGCGCGGACCGTCGGGCGGAACAGCGGCGGGGCGGCCTGAGTCTCCGCCTCGGTGAGGCATACGGGCATGATGGGGACGGTGAGCCCGATGGTGGCCAGCAGGTGCGCGGTCCAGGCGCCGGCCGCGACCACGACCGCGCCCGCGGCGATCCGGCCCGCTGTCGTGCCGATGCCGGTGATCCGGCCGCCGGATTCCAGGAGGCGGGTCGCCTTGACCTGGTAGCGGAACCGGGCGCCGGCCCGTTCGGCCCGGCGGGCGAATAGGCGGGTGGCCTTGTCCGGCTGGCACTGCGCGTCGACGGGGCTCCACATGGCGCCCAGGAACGGCCCGGTCGCCGCGGGGACGACGTCGCGGGCCTGGTCCGCGTCCAGGTACTCCACGTCGGGCC
>JAFMRC010000006.1:0-35387 GCA_017354375.1 Nocardiopsaceae bacterium
CGCCGCGGACCACGATGGACCACGGCAGGCCCGCGGCGGACAGTTCCCGCGCGAGGCCTTCCGCCCCGTCGGCATCGGCGTCGTGATCGAGGTAGACGGCGTTGAGGATCGACATCGGGATGCCGGAGAACACCAGCCGGATGCCCCGCTCGCCGGCCCGCGTGAAGCCTCCGGGAGTGAGCTCGGCTAGCCGGGTCATGCACTCAAAGTAGGCGTCCGCCGCGGTAGTCGCCCCAGCCTCGGTCACGGTGCGCGATCCTACCAGCCCGGAACCCGGCCCAGCCCTCCCTCCGAGGAGCCTCATCGGGTCGGTGGCTTCAGTTCCCCTCCGTGACCTGCTCCGCCGTGACGTGCTCCGCGGCGGCCTGCCGCGCCGTCGCGGCGTACTCCGCCCAAGCCTGGTAGGCGGCGGCCTGCTCCGTCGCGGTTCGCGCGGCCTGCTCCGCCGCGACCTGCTCCGCGGCGGCCTCTTCCGCGGCGGCCTGGTAGGCGGCGGCCTGCTTCGCGGCGGCCTTCTGGGCCGCGATCTGCTCCACGGCGCCCTGCTGCGCCGCGACCAGCTTGGCGGCCGCCTGCTGCGCCGTGGCTTGCTGCGCCGTGGCCTGGCGCGCGGCAGCCTGGTACGCCGTGTCAAGCTCGCGCGCCAGCGAACCCTGGGACGCCGGGCTCGGCTGGACCGCCGCAGCCGGATTCGCCGGGGCATCCTGGCGGATCGGGAGGGCCTGCGCCGGAGCAGGTCCCGGGCTGTACTGGTAGTCGGTGATCACGCTCACCACGAGCACGGCTAGGCCCGCGGCGATGTAGAACACCGTCAGGTGCGGGTCGGTGCGGGTGAAGCGCAGCGAGAACGGGGCAGCGACCAGCAGCGCGACCGCGAGGTAGTCCCCGGCCGAGTGCACCGTGAAGGGCAGCACCTTTACCAGGCCGAGCGGGTAGCGGGTCAGGGCGCTGACCACGGCGACGATAACGCCGACGACGACGCCGACACCGACGGCCAGCATCGAGCCCTTGATGACGAAGAGCGGCACACCGATCAGCGCGGCGGCGACGGCGTAGTCCGCGACCGCATGGAACCTGGCGGGCAGGAGCCGGATGAGTGACATGGACGGAACCTTCCTGACGGATCAGTTTTTCTGGCCGGTTCCTCACCGGTGTCGGGTATTCGCGGCTGCCCGCCCACCGGATCGCCTTATGCAGCAAAATTTTCGCGAGCATGACATCGCCGGAGCCGTGCGCCTCAAAGGTAACGGTTTGGTAAAGGTGCCCGATCGCATCCGTCCGCGCCGGCGGTCGCTTCGAAGAGGGGGCGTAACAAGCCGGCACTCCTTGCGGGAAGGACACCATGCCCCCTCAGTACCAGTCTCCTGAGCAGACCCAGACCCAGACCCGGCCCCAGGGCCAGCCCCCGGTGTCCCGCCGCACGCTACTGCGTGGCGGGCTCGTCGGCGGCGGCATCGGGCTCGCGATCGCCGCGGGCACGGGCGCCGCGGTGGGGCTCACCGGTAACCCATCGCTCAAGCCCGTCGGCAAGCCGGTCGTGATGGCCCCGATGGATGCGAACGCGACGAAGGGTCCGATCGTGGTGTACATCCACGACACCGCCAGCGGGGTGCTTGACGTGTTCGCCGGCACCGGCGGAACCCAGGTTCACAATCCCGCGCTCGTCACCCAGATCCTCACCAACCTGAAGTAACCGCCGGCCGGATCGAATCGAGGGAAAGCCATGTCGTCACACCGTGAGGCACCGGAGATCACGAAGGATCCGGTCGCCGATAGCACCGACGTATACGCGTTCGTCAGCCCGGACGCGCCCGGGACGGTCACGCTGATCGCGAACTACATCCCGCTCCAGGGTCCGGCCGGGGGCCCGAACTTCTACAGCTTCGGCGACGAGGTGCTGTATGAGATCCATGTCGACAATAACGGCGACGCCCGGCCCGACATCACCTACCAGTTCCGCTTCAAGACGGTACTGGGCGACCCGGACACGTTCCTGTACAACACCGGGCCGATCACCTCGCTGGACAGCTCCAGCTGGAACAGGAAGCAGTTCTACACGGTCTCCCGCGTGCAGGACGGGCAAACCCGGGTACTAGCCTCCGGGCTAAGCTGCCCGCCCTGCAACATCGGCCCGCTGTCAACGCCGAACTATCCGACGCTGGCCGGGCAAGCGGTACACAGTATCCCCGGCGGTATCAAGGTCTTCGCGGGCCAGCGCGCCGAGGGCTTCTACGTTGATCTCGGCGCGATTTTCGACCTCGGCGACCTGCGGCCGTTCGAGCAGTTGCACAACCAGTTCGGGATGCATGTCTTCTCCGGAGCCGCGCCGGGCGTCAACGCGACGGCCCAGCTTAACGTGCACAGCATCGCCATCCAGGTGCCGGCCTCGCAGCTGACGCCGAGCGGCCACCCGGTGATCGGCGTGTGGACGTCTGCCAGCAGGCAGACGGCCCAGGTGTGGGACGCGAGCCAGGGGAAGAAGGTGTATACCGGCCCGTTCTACCAGGTGTCGCGGCTGGCCAATCCGCTGTTCAACGAGGTCCTCGTCCCGCTGGGGAAGAAGGACCTGTGGAACAGCCTGCCGCCGTCGGACGACAAGCGGTTCGCGTCCGGTGTCACCAACCCGGAGCTGGCCCAGCTGCTGCCGGTCCTCTACCCGGGGGTGTTCCCGAACCTCGCGAAGCTCACCAAGTCCGGCAAGCCCCGGGCCGACTTGGCCGCGATCCTGCTCACCGGGATACCGTCCGGTGTCGTCCCCGGGTTCCAGAACTACACCGGGTCCGTCCAGGCGGACCTGATGCGGCTGAACACGTCCATCCCGGCGTCCACCGGCCCGAACCCGCTCGGCATCCTCGGCGGTGACCTCGCCGGATTCCCGAACGGACGGCGCGTGTTCGACGACGTGGTCAGCGTGGAACTGCGCGCTATCGCCGGGGCGACGGTCCCGCTGGTGGACAAGACGTTCACCCCGGACGCCGCGGCCAGCCAGGTGACCGACGGCCTGACGCGGAGCAGTGTCCCGGCCGGGTTCCTCGACTCGTTCCCCTACCTCGGCCACCCCTACAGCGGCTTCGACACGCCGAGTTGATGACCATGAGCCACACGCACGCCACCGGTGCCACCGGTGCGGGCAGCGTGATCCTCGAACTGGGCGGGGACATCGGCGTCCTCGTCCTGCACGCTCCCGCCCGGCTGCACGGCACCGAGATCGAGATCAGCCCGGAGAACGGGGGCCCGCACGGGGGCCATACCCACTCGCTGGTCCGGGAACGGGCCACCACGTCCGGGATCAGCTACGCGGCGGTCTACCCGGGCATCCCGGCCGGCCGCTATACCATCTGGGGGGATGACGGCGCCGCGGTGGGAACGGTCGTCATCTCAGGGGGGCAGGTGGCCAGCTTCCGCTGGCCGGGGTAGATGCCGGCGCCCCAGGCTGGCGATGGGCGGCGGAACGTCGTACCGTCTGGCGTGTGGGGACCCCCAGTGACCGCGACGCGCTGCTGGTAACGCGCGTCCAGGCCGGTGATGATTCGGCGCTTGCCGCCGTTTACGACGAGCATGCCGGCCTGGTCTACGGACTGGCCCGCCGGGTGACCCGGGATGAGGAGCTCGCCCGCGACATTACCCAGGAAGTGTTCGCGTACTTGTGGGAGAAACCTGACCGGATCGACCTGAGCCGGGGATCGCTCCGTGCCTACCTCGCGGTTCTCGCGCACCGGCGTGCCGTCGATGAGGTCCGGCGGCACGAGGCGCGATCGCGGGCCGAGACCGCGGCGGGGCCGCCAGAAGATGAGGCCGGGCCGGAGACCTCGGTGGTCGCCGAGGCCGCGCGGAGCTGGGGCGAGAAGCACTTGTCGCGGACGCTCGGGATGCTGCCGGCCGAGCAGCGGGAAGCGGTGCAACTCGCGTATTATGAGGGCCTTACGTACGTGCAGGTCGCTAGGGAGCTTGGCATCCCCGAGGGGACGGCGAAGTACCGGTTGCGGGCCGCGCTAGCGAGGTTGCGGACGCTGCTCACCGACGAGGCGCGGGAGGCGATCTCATGACTGACATGTCGCCTGACGATGAGATCATCGCCCTGCTAGCCGAGCCGGCGGTCATCGACCCGCCGTCGGCGCTGCGGGCCAGGACCCTGGCCCGTGCCACCTCCGGCCGTCGGCCGGGCCGGCCCGTCGATGCGGCCCGGCCGTGTGATCCGCTGGCCGCGTTCGACCGCACCGTGGCCGACCTGGACGGCCTGCTGCGCTCGCTCACCGGCCCGGAATGGGACGCGCCGGCTCATGCCGAGCACGGGCGGGTACGTGACCTGGTCGCTCACCTGGCCGGTGTAGAGCGGCTGGTGCTGCGCTGGCTCGACCCGCACGACACCGTCCCGGACCTGCCGGACCATGTCGTGGCGACGCGATCCGTGGTCGCGGAGCTCGCCGGCACCGATCCGCGTGATGTCGCGCGGCAGTGGCATGAGGGTGCCCGCGCGGTAGCGGACGCGATCGCTACCGTCGGCGACCGCGGCCGGATGGTGGCCTTCCACGACCTCACCATCAGCGTCAACCAGCTGCTGGTCACGCGTACCGGCGAGCTGTGGGCGCACGCCATCGATATCTGCCAGGCTACCGGGCGTCCGCTGCCGCAGCTGGACATGGAGCGCATGGCGATGCTGTGCGACGAGCTGGTGGCCGCCGTGCCGCTCGCCCTGGCCTACCGGGGCAGCAGCGTGCCGGGGCGTGCCGCCCGTGTCGTTCTCACCGGTCCGGCTGGCGGGGCATTCACCGTGCCGCTCGCACTGGAGCATAAGGTCGCCGACCCGGAAGTCATCATCGTCGCCGACGCCGTGGGCTTCTGCCAGGTCGCCGTCCGCCGGTTGCGGCCGGACCAGCTGGACGCCGCTATCGAGGGGGACCTCGCCCTAGGAGATCTTGTCCTTACGTCAATCGACGCCCTCGCCCGGGATTGACCGGCTTTCTGCGCCTACCCGCTGACCAAATTCGTGTGGTGTTCGCCGATCCGTCCGGTGTCCGCGTGCGAATACTTCCGGGAGCGGAACGCAGGCACTAGCGAACAGCAGGGAGACGACATGACCTCGCACGCCAGCACCCGGAGCCGCCGGGGACGGAGGATCGCGCTCGGCGCGGCTGTCCTGGCCCCCCTCACGGCCGCGGCCCTCGCCGTGGCCGCCCCCGCGCGGGCCGACGCCGGACTAGAGCAGCAGCGGCAGCCGATGCCGCGGGCCTTCGGCTCCGTCGCCGGGGCGCCCTCCGCGTCAGCGGCGCCGGGCAGGGAACAGGCGACGGCGTCCCCGTCCGGCGGCTTCCTCTACCGGAACGGCCGGTACACCGCGCTCGCCAGCGTGGCCGGACTGCCGACGGGTGACGCCGCCGTGAACGACCGCGGCCAGACCACCGGCTCCTACTTCTCCGGCGGGACCACGATCCGCGGCTTCATCCGCTACGCCAGCGGGCACGCTACGGGCTTCGACGCCGCACCCGGCGCGACGACCGACGCGCTCGCCATCAACGACCAGGGCACGGTTGCCGGCGTCTACGGGGTGACCACGGCACACGGCTTCGAGCGCAGCCCGGACGGCACGATCACCACGATCGACGTGCCCGGCGCGCAGGGCACCTACATCCTCGGCATCAACGACCGCGGTGCGGTGGTCGGGGATTACACGGACGCTAGCGGCCTAGAGCACGGCTTCCTGCTCGAGCACGGCGTGCTCACCATCATCGATCCGCCCGGCGCCCCGGACAGCCCGGCCGCCCGCGACACCGCCGCGACCGGCATCAACGACCGGGGCCAGGTCGTCGGCTACTACGCCGACGCCAGCGGGACCTACCACGGCTACCTCTACGACCACGGCCGGTTCACCATCATCGACCCGCCCGGTGCCGCCGACGTCCCTAACTTCGCCACCACCGCTCCATGGGGGATCAACGACCGGGGCCAGGTCGTCGGCCAGTACGTCGACGCGAAGTCGGTGCTGCACGGCTACCTGTGGCAGCCGGGGCGCGGCTTCGCGACCATCAATGCCCCGCGGATCATCGGCTTCAACCGGGGCGTTCCCGGCGCGGGCACCGTCGCCTCTGACATCAACGACCAGGGCCAGATCCTCCTGCCGGCCGCCGGAGACCTTTACAAGTCACGGACGGTCCCCGTCTCCAGCTGATGTCGCCGCCGCCGGGCTAGCCGTGCACGGGATCCGGCGCGTGCCCGGAGAACGCCCTCCCGAGATCGAAGCCGGGATCGGCCTGGGCGCTCAGGTCGGACAGGCCGAAGGGCCGTCCCTGCTCCATGGCGCGGATCGCGGGTTCGTGGGCGAGCCATGTCACTAGGTCCGCGCCTGCATGCGAGCGGAGGAACGCCACGTCCTCCTCCGTATGGACCTTGTTCCCGGCGACGGCCACGGCGACGTCGTACCCGGCGTGGTCTTCCCGCTGCCGCCCTTGCCGGCGAACGCGATCCTCACCGGATTTTCCCCTTGCCCTTGTGCTCCGGGCCCGCTTGCGGGCCCGGAGCGTCAGCTGGTCGCGGATAATGATACTGGAATGATTTTCATTTTCATGTAAGGATGAGGGGGTAGCCATAGGAAAACGGTCGGTTCCGGTTCGCTGGCCGGCCGGGAGGAAGGACACGCCATCATGTCGCTATCGATTCCGTCGGGCCTGCTCGAGCGGGCACAGCAGGGCGAGGTGGACGACGCCGCATTCGTCGACTGCATCCGCGTCTCGCTTCCGTACGCGTGGTCGGTGATCAGCGGGCTGGTCACCGACCTCAACGAGGGCGGGGCGCAGTTCGCTGACAACCAGGTGCCCCCGCCAGACGAGGCGGCGCGCGGCCAGCTGCTGCGGCTCATGGCCAGTGACGCGATGCGCGCCGCGGTCGAGCGATACTACGGAGTCCGGCTCGGCTTCCAGAACTGCCACCGTGCCGCGGTCTTCCGTCCCGAGGCGACGGTCGCGCTCGCGGAGTTCACCACCGCCAGGTCCCAGCTGCTCAACCAGAGTCCCGAGCTGGTCGACTGCTAGCCCCTGCTCACCTCCGCCGCCCCGGACGTCCCGAGCTTGTGACCTGGATGAGTGGTGGCTTAGCCGTTTGTGGGCCAAAATGAGGGCCTGTGAGCGCATACGCGAACTCTTACAGCGGCACGGCGGGCACGGTGATCCAGGCCGGCAATCTCGGGACGCTGGTGCTGGGGGAGGACACGCGTCGGACCGTTCGGCTGGTACCCAAGGTCACCTCGGCCTTCCAGGACCGTGACGAAGCGATGGCGGAGCTCGGCGCATGGGCCGAGCAGGCTGAGGCGGGCGGGAGCCGCCTGTGGGTCATCACGGGGGAAGCGGGGGTCGGCAAGACGACGCTGGCGGTCACCTGGATCAACGAGAACAGGCACCGGTTCACTCACGCTCAGATCGCGATGGAGTGCGGCGGCGGTCCGGGAGAAGGGCGCGGCCGGGGGATGGAGGAGGTCTGCGATCATTACTTCACGCAGACCCGCACGCTGCCGGGCGCGGCGGTGACGCTGACGGCGAAGATGAACCTGCTGGGCTCGCTGATCGACGGGCAGCCTGTCGCCGTGCTGCTGGATGATCCGCAGTCGGCCGCTCAGGTCGAGCCTTTCCTGTCTAATCTGCCGGGCGTGCTGGTCGTTGTCACCAGCAGGATCCGCCTGCCGGGGCTCGCGCAGCACTCCCCTCGGGTGCTCGGCCTGTCACCGCTGCCTGATGACGCCGTGAGGGGCATGTTCGAGGAGATCGTAGGGGCGGAGCGGACCAGGGCCGAGCCCGAAGCCCTTGATCAGCTCGTCCGGATCTGCGCGGGACTGCCGCTGCTCGCCAGCCAGGCCGCCGGGCTGCTGCACGATGATACGGAGCTTGGGCTGGCCGAGCTTGTCCGCCGGATGACGGATCAGGGACGATTGGCTGCCCTGGATGCCGGGCACGACGAGAGCATGGTCGGGCCCTCCGAGGTGTTCGAGGTCGTGTATCGCGCGCTGAGCCCGCCTGCCGCCCGCGTGTACCGCGCGATCGGGCTGCACCCGGCGCGGGACTTCGACCAGGGACTGGCCACCGCGCTGTTCGCTGAGAGCCCCGAGGGCTGGACGGAGGGGCTGGAGCAGCTCAAGAGGCGGGGGATCATCAGGTCCGACCGGCGCGGTCGCTATCTGATGGAGGATCTCACCTACGAGCACGCCAGGCTCGCGGCGGACCGGGACGATGACGCGAGCGAGCGGAGACGGATCCGCGGCCGGATCGCCGACTATTACCTGCGCGGCGCCATCGCCGCGAGCCGCTGCCTGCAGCAGCGGTGGACGCTGAGCCCGCTGTATGACGAGGAGCCGCCGTTCCCGCTTCCGGATTTCCGGGCTCCCGCGGACGACCGGGCGCCTGGGGACGGGACGGACCCGATTGCCTGGACCAGGGAGAACCTCCCTGCGATCATGGCGTGCATGCGTCGTGCGGGCCGGGCATGGGAGACCGCCGGGCCGGTACCCGGCTACCGGTGGCAGATGGCCGAGGCCACGAACGCGTACTTCACTCGCGAGGGCCCTAGCGACGAGCGGGCGACCATCCTGGCCTGGGCCGAGGAGGACGCGGACGCATGCCGAGATGCCGATGCCCAGGCGCGGATCCAGGCGCAGTGGGGGGAGATGTTCCTGGGGCACGGGGAGCTGGATAAGGCTGAGGAAAGGTTCAGGCGTTCGCTGAGGGCCGCCGAGAGCGGGAGCGAGTACCGCGGGCGGGGCGCGGGGCTGGAATGGCTAGGCATTACCGAGCGCCGACGCGGCCATGCCGCCCGGGCCCTGGAGTACTTCGACCTGGCCGAGCCTTTCCTCGACCCGGCCCGGCCGCGCAGCCGGGCCTTGCTGCAGATGCACCGGGCCGACGCGCTGGCCCTGCTGGGCGACCCGGCCGCCCTGCACGCCTACCTGGAGGCGGGCGGGCTGTTCCGCCAGCTGGCGGCTGAGGGCGAGCGTGATCACGCCAACGAGGGCAAGGTCCTCGCGGGGCAGGCCGAGCTGCTCACGGACTCGGATCCGCGCCGGGCACACGCCCTGCTGGAGGAAGCGCTGTCACTTTTCCAGGCCGCGGACCGCCCCTATCAGGAGGCAAAGGCCTGGGAACTCCTCGGGGACCTCGGTGACGGGGCAGGTACCTGGCAGGAGGCGCTTGACCTGTACGAGCGCCTCCGCCTGCAGAAAGACGCCGATCGCGTCCGGTCGAAGCTTTCAGCGAAGATCCACCCGGAAGTCAGCCCTGATGCTGCGGGCGGATCCCAGGCGCAGGATTAGCGGGCTGAGGGCCGGAAGGTCGTCCGTTCCGGTGAGGAGACGCTCAGCCAGGACGGCGAACACGAGGCCGGCGTCATCCGGGCTGTCCGTGTCCTCAAGGAGCAGTGAGATGACCCGGCCGTCGCGGGTCCGCAACCAGGCCCGCTTCCCGGCCTGGACGAGGGTGAGCCTGGTGCCGGGCCGGTGCTCGAAGACGGCCGCCGACCATTCTTCCTCGTCCAGGAGCGGGGGGTCGCCGGTCATCTGGATGATGTCGGCCTGGCTCAGCAGCCGGTGGTCCAGTTCGTCGTCGGAGGCGATCAGTATGCCCGGACGGCAGGGCCCGGTCACGGCAGCGGGCCACCTGCGCACGGACAGCTCGCGTGGATCGGCATCGGCTTGCTCGACCCGCGTCCACAGGGACGCGGGCAGAGTCCCGCCTACCACTGGCGAGGCGACGGCCAGGACCGCGGGCTCGGTGTCAGGCGGTGGGACGTTCATGATCCGGTAGAGCTCGTCGCGGATCAGGCGGAGCGAACGTCCCGGGGCGGAACTGACCCATTCGGCGGCGACGGCGTGAGTACGTTCTCGCAGTCCCTCGGCGATGCGCAGCTGGGGCTCGATGGACGCGTGCGGGTCGAGGGCAGGGGCGACGGCCATGAGCCTGCCCAGGCCGGAGCGCGGGTCGATGGTTTCCCAGGCGGATTTGTCCAGCAGCACAGGTCGCCCCGCGGCGGCGGCGTAGACACTGACGGACCCATGGTCTGACAGGACCCAGTCGGCGGCGATGACGGCGGCGCGCCATTCTTCCTCGAGGGGAAGCAGGATCAGCCCCGCGTCCAGAGCCTCGGCGAGCCACGCCCTAACCTGGAAACGGCTGTGAGACGCCCAGGCATTGGGATGAAGCATGAGTGCGATCCGGTACTGGTCGAACGGGAGCTCGTTCAGCATGCGGGACACCAGTAGCGGATCAACACCGTAAAGAGAATTCTCCCGCCACGTCGAGGCGACGGTGATAAGCCGCTGGCCGGGACGCAGGTGAAAAGCGCGTCGGTATTGAACCCTGCGGGGAATGCTTGCCGCTATTCGGTCATAACACGGATCGCCCGCTATGAATGCCCGCGGCACGGCATCGGGGCAGCTCCCCGAGAGCCGCGCGAACTGCTCCGAATGTGAAAGCCCTATAGCAGCCGGGACCAGTCGCCCGTCGTGCTTGAGCGTATCCTCCGACAACCCGAACGGCTCCCGGCTCCCGGCTCCCGGCTCCCGGCTCCCGGCTCCCGGCTCCCGGCTCCCGGCTCCCGGCTCCCGGCTCCCGGCTCCCGGCCATAGCTTATTATAGCCATTACCATGCGGTATGCGCAGTATCGGGGAGTTTATTTCATGCAGATCGTCGCCCAGGCTCGCGCAGATCACCGCATTGAATTCGAGTTCCACCGCCTGCTCCCATGAAAGGAAATGGAAGCCGCAGGCCTGGATGAAGGATCCGACTCCCTCGGGGAACATGGAGTCCCTGGTCTGCGTGCAGAACAATTGCAGGCGCTGGTCCCGGAAAATCGGGATCAGGTCCGCGAGCCTGGTAGCGGCGGTGGCGCTGTGGATCACCAGCAGGACCCGCATCGACGTCCGGGCGGTCCGCCATCCTGGCAGGACCGAACTGATCCGCCGGGCGGCTGGGGGGAGGTCGGGTGCCCAGTCTGCCACAGGCAGGTAAGCATAGCGCTACAGGAGTGCTAATTGTTCACATCTGGCCCAGTTTGCCGGGAAGCGCCCCAGGTGGTCCGGTCTCATACCACCGTCCCCGGACGCGCTCGGGGCCGCGTGACGCGGATCCGGGCTCGCCGGGTTGTTCAATAGAGTGGGTGCCGGCGGTAGGGAGGGCTGGAGATGGGGGAAGGGCGCAAGTCCCTTGTCGACGTCGTCGTCGATGATGTGCTCGATCGCATCCTGCGCGGGGACATCGAGCCGCACAGCATGCTCCCGACGGAAGTCGACATCGCCCGCGAGGTTCGGGTCAGCCGGCTAACGGTGCGCGAGGCGATGAAGGTCCTGAAGTCGCAGAACATCGTCGAGACGCGGCGGGGGCTGGGGACGTTCGCGAATCCGCCGCGGAGCTGGACCGGGCTGGAGGCGGTCATGCGGGTCGCGTCGCAGAAGTCGGATTCCGGCCAGATCGCCCTGCGCCTGCTGGAGGTCCGGAGGATGGTGGAGGTTGGTGCCGCTGAGCTTGCGGCCTCGCACCGTTCCCGCGAAGACCTGGACGCCATGGGGGTCGCGATCCAGCAGATGGAGGCGGCGCACCGGGTCGCGGACGTCGATGCCCTCACCAGCGCCGACATCGCGTTCCACGACACGATCCTGCACGCCTCGGCCAACCCGTTCGTGCCCGCCCTGCTGGGCCAGCTGAGCCCCCTGCTGGTCGCCGCTCGCCGGGAGACCTCCGCGTTCCCCCAGGTACAGGAGCACGCGATACGGCACCACAAGCTGATCCGCGACGCCATCGCCTCAGCGGCGCCGGATAAGGCGCGCAAGACGATGGAGGAGCACATCAACCAGACGTACGCGGACTACCAGAGGTTTATCAGCCCGGCGCGCTGAGGCCGATCGGCCTTCCGGTACGGCGGGGCTTCGTGGTCTGGTTGTGACATCTGATGTCTGATACTCTCCTGGAATGCCTGGTGGCGACCCCCAACCACAGGCCGGCGGCGCTCGGACCCGGCGCGAGATCCGGGCGGAGCGGATGGCCGTGGGCCGTCGGACCGCGGTTCTCGACGACGATCCGACCGGCTCGCAATCCGTTCACTCCGTGTCCGTGGTCACGAGCTTCGACAAGGCCGCCTGCGAGGCGGCCCTGTCCGATCCCGGATCGGTGTGCTTCGTCCTGACGAACACCCGCAGCCTTCCCGAAGCCGAGGCCGCGGGCATGAACCGGTCGATCGGGGCGGAGCTGTTCGAGATCGAGCGGAATACGGGGGCGCCGCTCGACATCGTCAGCCGCAGTGACTCCACGCTTCGGGGGCACGTGATCGCGGAAGCCGAGACGCTGAACGAGGCCCGCCGGACTGTGCTCGGACGCGGTTTCGACGCCATCCTCCTCGTGCCGAGCTACTTCGAGGCCGGGCGCTTCACGGCAGGCGACGTCCACTACGCGTGGGTCGGCGGGCGCGCGGTCGGTGTCGGCGAGACTGAATTCGCCGCGGATGCGACCTTCGGCTACCGCTCGTCCAACCTGAGGGACTTCATCGAGGAGAAGAGCAACGGGCGGATCCCCGCGGACCGGGTCGCCAGCCTCAGCCTCGATGACATCCGCTCGGGCGGTGCCGACCGAGTGGCGCGGCTGCTCGGCCACACCGGGGGCGGCGAGTTCGTCGTGGTCAACGCGACGGACTACGCGGATCTTGAGACGGTCGTGCGGGGCGTGCAGCGGGCCGAGGCCGACGGGAAGGCGTTCCTGCACCGTAGCGGGCCGTCCTTCGTCCGGGCCCTGGCCGGCATCGACCCGGTGCCCGAGCTGTCGAGCGCGGACATCTGGGCGGCCCGGGCGGCGGGCGGGGCGGATGCCCGGGGCCATGGGCTGGTCGTGGTGGGGTCCCACGTGGCGCAGACCGACCGGCAGATCGCGCGGGCGCGGGAGCGCTGCACCGTCGTCGAGATCGAGCTGCCGGTCGGGCGACTGCTCACCGGGAGCAGCCTCCGCGCCGAGGTCATCGCCGAGACCGCCCGGCGAGTCGCCGGCGCGCTCCCCGGCGCCGACGTGCTGCTCTACACCAGCCGCGGGCGGGTGGAGGGCGCGGATCCGGCCGGGAGCCTGGCCATCGCCCGCACCATTTCCGATGCCCTGGTCCAGGTGGTCCGGTCGGTTCGACGGGCTCGTCCCGGCTGGGTGATCGCCAAGGGCGGCATCACCTCTCACGACATCGCCGTCCAGGCTCTCGGGATCCGCCGGGCGACCGTTCTCGGGCAGCTGTTTCCCGGGATGGTCTCGGTGCTCGTCCCGGAAGCGGCCCCGCCGGATGTCATTGGTGTCCCGTACGTCGTATTCGCTGGCAATGTCGGCGATGAGAACGCCCTGGCCGACGCGATGGACCTGCTCCGTCCGAACGCTCACTGAACAGGAGGATCATCTCGTGCCCCAGGCAACCTCGCTGGCAAGCATGCTCGGTCGCGCGCGGACCGTCGATCTCACGCTGACGCTGGCCGAAGAACTGCCGGCAGCATGGTCCACCCACATGCCCTATCAGCAGAAGACCTTCCAGTACTTCACCGGCGTCGATAGCCAGGCCTCGCACCTGAACAAGAACCCCAACGGGCCATACCAGACCCGGTGGCTCCTCATCGACGAGCACACGGGAACCCACGTGGACGCGCCAGCCCATTTCATCCCCGAGCCGGACACCGGCCTGCCGCATGCCGACCCCGCCGGAACGGTGACGGCCGAGCAGATCCCCCTGGAGCAGCTGGCCGGGCCGGCGGTAGTGATCGACGTCCCCAAGGACTTGCCGGGGTCGGCCCCCGGCCGCTCGCCAACCATCACGAAGGACCTCATCGCCGACTGGGAGAGCGTGAACGGGCCGGTGGAAGCTGGCGAGATCGTCCTTTTCCGCACGGGCTGGGACCGGCACTACCTGGCCGGGGACTCCGGCCGCGCCTACTGCTACGACGCGCTCGTGACCGGACGTGGACCAGGATGGCCCGCTCCGGACGCCGAAGCGATGGCGCACCTCATCGAGCGCGGCGTGACCTGCGTGGGAACGGACGGCGTCAGCATGGGCACCGTCCATGACGGCGCCGGGGTCCACCACTTCGGTCTCGCCAGGCGCGTCGCGTTCATCGAGGCACTCGGCCATCTCGGCGCGCTTCCCGTGCGCGGCGCGCTCTTCTTCTTCGCGCCGCTGAAGGTCGCCCGTGGCACCGGCGCGCCCGGACGGGCCTTCGCCCTCCTGCCCGAGGCCGCTCCGCCCGAGGCCGCCACCCCGCCCGAGGCCACGTCATCATGACCGCCCAGGGATACGCGCCGGCCCGGACCGCCAGCAGGGGATACCTGGTCTACCTGATCGTGATCGCCCTCCTCGGCTGGTCGCTCGCCTCCTACGACTCGAATCTCCTCACGCTCACGATGCCCGACATCGCCAAGACCTTCCACCTGTCATCGGCTACGTTGGGCGCCCTCGGCTTCATCATCTTCGCCGCCGAATTCGTCGTCGCGCTCTTCGTCGGCTGGGGGATGGACCGCAAGGGCCGTCGGTGGATGTGGATGCTCTGCCTGGCGCTGGCCGCCGTGTTCACCGGCCTGACCTTCTTCGTGCAGGCCTTCTGGCAGCTCGCGCTGGTGCGCGCGCTGGCGTCGGGATTCGCCAACGCCGAGCTCGGAGTGTCCATCACCCTGGTCAACGAGCAGGTCCCTGGCAGGCAGCGCGGCTTCCTCTACTCGATCGTGCAGGGAGGCTGGCCGATCGGCGTCTTCATGGCATCCGGCATCTACCTGCTGGTGGGAAGCCACGGCTGGCGACCGGTGTACCTCTTCGGCGTCATTCCGCTGGTCCTCGTCGCCATCGGGCGGTTCAAGATCCGTGAATCCGACCGGTTCCTCCACGTCAAGAAGCTGCGCAAGGCCATCGCCCGGGGTGATGAGGCCGAAGCGGCCCGGTTGCGGGAGGAACGTCCCGTCAACGTCGAGGAATTGAAGCAAGGCTCGGTCAGGGAGATCTTCGCCCGGCCCGGCCCGGTCAGGTCCGCTCTGTCCCGGCTCAGCATCGCCTGGCTCCTCTATTCAACCGCGTACGTCGCGACGAACTCCTACATCTCCTATTGGCTCGTGAACGCGAAGGGCTGGACCGCCGGGCAGGCAGCCGAGCTCCTGCTGGCCTGCGGCGGCATCGGCTTCTTCTTCTACCTCCTCGGCGGAGCGCTCGGCGAGAAGTTCGGGCGACGGAACGTGCTCATCGCCTCCGGCGTGCTGGTCGGCCCGCTGAACCTCGTCGTGCTGCTGGTGATGAACCAGGCCTGGGTGGCGATCATCTTCTTCGTCATCTACCAGGCGACCAACGGAACGTGGTCCGGTGCCGGCTACTCCTACCAGGCCGAGTGCTTCCCCACGCGGGTCCGGGGGACCGCGATCGGCTGGATGGCCGCCATGTTCGTCGGAGGCCTCGCGATCGGCAGCCTGCTCTGGACGGTCCTGAGCGCCACGACCAGCCTGACGATCACCTGGCTGGTCATCGCCGTCGGTGTCGGAGCCGCCCAGGGAATCAGCACGTTCTTCCTCCCCGGCATCAAGCCGGGGCAGGAGCTCGAGGAGATCATCACCTGAGCGCTCAGTCCCTGGTGCTCGGTATTAAACCGCGCCTCATCAAGGTCATCTACCGCGAGGGCGGATATTGCCGACCTGGAGGAGGAGGCCATGAAGCGCGAAGGGGACCTGGAGCCCAGCGAGGCGTCGGCGAGGAAGGAGACCAGGCTGGGGGCCACCGTGCTTACGGCCAAGGAGCACACGGAGCTGCCCGCGGGCGCGAAGATCCAGCTGCGGCCGCTCATCCGGCTGCAACCGCCGGGCCTGGACGGGGTGATCACCGGGATCGAGGTCAGCGGCCGGACCCCGTCGCCGTTCGGCCGGTCGATGGGCGACCACACCGTGTCCTGGCAGGTACTGGTGGACGCGGTCCACGCGCGGCTGTCAGGGCGCAAGCTCGGTGACGCCGACGGCGCGATCGCCACTCTCGGGATGGCCCAGCAGGAGGTCAGCGCGTGGATGAGCCAGCCTGACTCGGCGGGCATGCTGCTGCTGGACGACCTGGAGGACGCCCCCCGTCGGCGGCCCCTGCTGGAGGATGCCGCCTGGCGCACGGAGAAGGCACTGGAGCTGGCCGCCGGCGAGCTGGGGAAGGGACTGGCCGACAAGGCCGTGGCCCACCTGAGCAGGGCCATGGCCTGCCACCTGGCTTACCTCAACTACCTGCCCTTCGCCACCGTGCCGGCCAAGTCGGAGCGGGGCTCGCACGGCTCGGGCGAGGGAACCAAGCGGGGCGTCCTCGTGGTCTGGGAGCGGAAGCGGCTCTCCGAGATCGCGGAGCTGGCCGATGAACTGGCCATGGAGGAGGATCACGGGCGCCGCGAGGAGGCGGAGAAGAAGGCCTGGGCCGACGCGGCGAGCCGGGCCGGGCACGTGCCCGAGAGGCTGTGGGGCCTGTTCGACTTCGACGCGGCGCTGCGGGCGGCGCATGCCGAGTACGCGCTGAACCCCAAGGCCGGCGACGCCGCCCAGGAGGACCTGAACGACCTCAAGGGGAAGGCGGAGGCGCTGCGGGGGCTGGTCAGCACGATGGATCCCAAGGCGGGGACACTGGCGGTGGATCCGGGGAAGGTCAGGGAGATCGGAGAGGCTGCCAGCCCCAAGAGGGATTCGGCTGTTCCCGCGATAGCGATCCTGGCCTACCAGCTCGGGGACGCGGCGCGGACCGTTGCCGACGGCCAGGCGGAGGTGCGGGCATCGACGAGGCTGAAGGTGGCCACGGGCGCCGTGGGGGATAATAGCAACCTAGCGTCCGGCCTGAGCGCCGCCGAGCAGGCGGTCAAGGAACTCAAGGTGAAGGTCAGCGCGGCCCCCGAGCGCGCCGCGCGAGTGCTGTCCAGCCTGCTGCACAAGCACCTGCGGTCCGTGGCCGCCGCCTATCCCCTCAGCGTCATCGACGGCAAGCTCCTGCAGCCCTCGGCGGGTAAGGCCGCCAGCGGCCAGGCCGAGGCGGCGCTGCGCGCCCGGTACCCCGCGCTGGCGGGCACGGAGGAGGCCGGCAGGGCCATCGGCGCGCTGAAGACGGCGATCGAGGCTGCCTTCACCGCGGCGGGCGACACCGCGGCCTCCCCGGCGGGCAACGGCTGGGTACAGGCGGCCGTGAGCCAGCCGCTGGTGGTGACCTGGAGCCTGACCGCGCAGTCAGGCGAGCAGTGGCTGCGCGTCGATGGCCGGGCGGACGCGCCGGCCGGGGTCGCGGGCATGGGCTCGCACACGACAGCCTGGGTCGTCGAGACCCTGGCCCTGCAGCGGCTGCTGGCCGGCGCCGCCTCCAACATCGCGGCCCTGAAGGCCATCAGGGGCGCCGTCATCGCGGACCTCGGGCGCGAGGTCATGACGCTGGACCAGTTCCTGCCCGCCGACCAGCTCGAGGGCGGCCAGCCGATGGCCGTGCTCGAGGCGGCGGCCGAGGTCATCGCCGCCACCGACCCCGGCGTGAAGGATCCTGGCGACACCGGCGTCGCGGTCGCGGCCCGGTCGTACCTGCAGTTCAGGAACCTGCTCCCGTTCGCCACGGTCGATGCCGGGAGCCGGGGGGGCCACGGCGAACGGAAGGACGGAACCCTGAAGGACACCTACGACCGGGGGTCCCTCGACGAGGCGGCGGCCCTTGTCACCGCCTCCCTGACGAACAAGCTGGAATCCGGGCGCCTGGCGGAGGCCCTGACGGCGATGGGCAACCAGCTCCAGGAGGAGGCCAGCCAGGCCGAGGCCAGCAAGGCCGATGGCGCATGGCCCAAGGCGATCCGGGAAGCGGCCAGGGCCTCCGGCAAGCGGCTGCTAGCCAGGGCCGCGGAGGTCACGGCGCTCTGGAAGGACTTCATGCCGAAGGACAGGGACGATACCCAGGCCGACGGCCCGACCAGGGCGGACGCGGAGCAGGCGGCCAGGAGGATCCATGATCTCCGCTGGGCCGAGCACAAGCGCGCCTACGCCGAGGCGCACCCGTGAAGTGAGCTAGGCGCACCGGAAGTCTTGATCGCGGCGAGTGCAACCATTACGTTACTTTGCAGTATGCACCCCATCGCCGCGTCGGTTTTTCCCCTGGTCCGGGCACCGGAGATCGTCACGTACATCTCGGTGCCCCTGTTCACCGGGATCATCGGATGGGTGACCAACTGGACCGGGGTGCTGATGATGTTCTACCCGGTCCGGTTCCGGGGGATCCGGGTGCCCGGACTGGCGACGGCGCGGAACTTCCTGCCGCGCAAGGTGCTCCAGGTTCCGATCGGGCTGCAGCTGGGAAAGTTCGGCTGGCAGGGCATCATCCCCTCGCGCGCGGCCAAGCTTGGCAGCATCGCGGTCGACAACGGGCTGCTCAAGCTGGGCACCCAGGAGGAGTTCTACAACCAGCTCGACCCGGCCGCCATCGCCCAGCACATCGCCACCAGCTCGCGTGAGGAGATCCACGCCCTGGTGGACCGGATCATCCAGCGCCGGTACCCGCGGGTCTGGGGCAGCATGCCGGCGGCGGTGCGCTCGGCCGTGCACGCGCGGGTGGACGAGCAGATCCCCCGCGTCCTGGACAAGATCACCGCCTCGCTCGGCCCGAACATCGACCAGCTGCTCGACGCCAAGCTGATGGTGATCGGCTTCATGGAGGACGACCCGGAGCTGGCGAACAAGATCTTCGACCGGATCGGCCACCGCGAGCTGCGGCTGATCACCCACTTCGGGTTCGCGTTCGGCTTCGTCCTCGGCCTGCCGCTGCTCGCGATCACGGTCGCGTTCCCGGCCTGGTGGCTCCTTCCGGTGCTCGGCGCGCTGATCGGCTACGTCACCAACTGGCTCGCCATCATGGTGATCTTCCAGCCCGTTGCCCCGCGCAGGATCGGCCCGTTCACGGTGCAGGGGCTGTTCGTCCGGCGCCAGCCCGAGGCGTCGCTGGTCTGGGCGGACATCATCGCCGACGAGATCCTCACGCTGCGGAACGTGGTGACCGAGATGTTCAGCGGCCCCCGCGGCGACCGTACCCGCAAGCTGATCGAGACGTACCTGCTGCCGTCCGTGGACCGCGCGGTGGGGGTGGCCCGGACACCGGTGAAGGCCGCGGTGGGCACCCAGTCCTACACTGCCTTCGCCACGTCGGTCGCCACCGGGGCGACAGACCTGGCCCGCGACGCGCTGCTGGACGACGACTTCAGCCGCAGCCAGGCGGAGAACATCCGGCGGCTGGTCGCCGAGCGCACCAGGAGGATGTCGTCACGTGATTTCGCCGAGATGCTGCGGGCGGTGATCAGGGAAGACGAGTGGCTGCTGGTCCTGCACGGCGGCGTGCTCGGCATCGCCGCGGGACTCATCCACGTGCTTATCTTCGGAGCATGACCATGACGGGAGCCCGACCATGACGGTCGCCGATCGTGCCGAGCAGTTCCTCAGGTGGGCCGGTCCCGTGGTGAACGCGGCCCTCAACCCGCCACCCCGGGAACCAGCCCGGAATGAAACAGCCCGGCCGGCCCCACGGGAACCAGCTACCCAGGACGCGGACGGGTTCCCGCCGGAACTGGTGCTGCGGGCGCTGCCGGACGCGGCGCGCTCGGCCGCGACCATGCTGTGGCGCACCAGCCAGTGGACGCTGGGCGCCACGCTGCGGGCCGGCAACATCGTCATCCAGGGCACCATCACCGGGCAGTCCGCCGACGCCATGGCCGGCGCGCTGCTCGGCGAGATCCGCCAGTCGCTGCTGGGCTCGGTCGGCATCGGGGCCTGGGCCGCAGGCCCCGATGGCTGGGCCGGAGGCCCCAACGGCTGGGGCGGGGCGGAGATGACCCTGGCCGAGCGGATGGGCGCCCTGCTGGATGCCTCCGCGGACGTCGGCGACGCGGACGCCGGCGGCGCCGAGGCCCGCGCGCACCCCGCCTACGTGCGGCTGCTGTCGGAGCTGACCCCCGACGAGGCTCGCATCCTGCGGCTGTTCGCCGAGCGCGGCCCGCAGCCCGCCGTCGACGTGCGCACCAGGAAGCTGCTCGGCGCCGGCAGCCACCTTGTCACGCCCGGCCTGACGATGATCGCGCGGTACGCCGGCTGCCGCAACGCCAGCCGGGTGCCCGGCTACCTGGAGAACATGTCCCGGCTCGGGCTGATCAGGTTCACCGAGGAGCCGCTCGACGACCACAGCGCGTATGACGTGCTCGAGGCCCAGCAAGAGGTCAAGGAGGCCCTTAAGCGGGCGGGCCGGGGCATGACGACCCGGCGGCGGATCGAGCTGACCGTCTTCGGCCGCAACCTGTGCGCGATGACCGGCCTGCTACCGGAACAGGCGCCGCTACCGGAACAGGCGCCACGATCCGTTCGGCATAATGACGAGCTGAACCCGTGACCTGCCGCGCCCCGGGCGCGGACCCGAGCCAGAGGAGACCCGCGGTGGCCGAGATCAGCGTTCCGGAGTCCTCGCCGTTCGGGCTGGACAACCTCCCGTACGGGGTGTACTCGGCCGGCGCCGCCGCGCCGCGGGTGTGCGTGCGGGCGGGGGACGCCGTGATCGACCTCGCGGAGCTGCTCGGGGACGACGTCTTCGCCGCGCCGTCGCTGAACCCGTTCATGGCGGCCGGGCCGCGGCGGTGGGCCTGGGCGCGCGGGCGGATCGGCGAGCTGATCGCGGCGGGGGAGGTGCCGGAGGAAGCGGTTTGGGACGTGGCGGCCGTGACGATGCGGCTGCCGTTCGAGGTCGCCGACTACGTCGATTTCTACGCCTCGGAGCACCACGCCTCCAACCTCGGCCGCCTGCTGCGGCCGGGCGCGGAGCCGCTGATGCCGAACTGGAAGCACCTCCCGGCCGGCTACCACGGCCGGGCCGGGACCGTCGTGGTGAGCGGCACCGGCATCACCCGGCCGTGCGGGCAGCGGAGGGGAGCGGGGGAGCCGGCGCCGTCGTTCGGGCCGAGCGCGAGGCTGGACATCGAGGCGGAACTGGGCTTCGTGGTCGGGGTTCCCTCGCCGCTCGGCGCCCCGGTCCCGACGGGCGCGTTCGCGGAGCACGTGTTCGGCGCGGTGCTGGTCAACGACTGGTCGGCCCGGGACATCCAGGCGTGGGAGTACGCGCCGCTCGGGCCGCACCTGGGCAAGTCGTTCGCCACCTCGGTATCCCCGTGGGTGGTGCCGCTCGCGGCCCTGGAGGCGGCGCGGGTGCCGCTGCCCGGCCAGGATCCGCCGCCGCTGCCCTATTTGCGGGAAACGTCGGACTGGGGGCTGGACATCGACCTGGTGGTGGAGTGGAACGGCGAGGTCGTGTCCCGGCCGCCGTACGCCTCCATGTACTGGTCGCCAGCGCAGATGCTCGCGCACCTGACGGCGAACGGGGCGTCGCTGCGGACCGGTGACCTGTTCGCCTCCGGCACGATCTCCGGGCCATCCCGGGGGGAGCGGGGCGCGTTCATCGAGCTGACCTGGGGCGGGGCGGAACCGGTGACGGTGAAGGGCTCTGCCCGGACGTTCCTCGAGGACGGGGACGAGGTCGTGATCTCGGCGACGGCACCGGGCTCCGGCGGCGGGCGGATCGGCTTCGGCGAGGTCCGCGGCACCATCCGCCCGGCTGCGGGATGGCCCATGGCGGGCGCCCGGGGACGGAAGATGGCTTCGGAATGACCCGATGAAACGTTCCAATCTGACCATCTTCCGTCCCGAGCCTCGGATTACCCGGCTGGCTGGGGGTATCAAGCCACCTGGTGTCCATTATATACCCTAAAGCCTTAATCTTGGGTTTAAACTCAAGGCGTGCAGGCCGCTTAGCCGTGTCCTTTGGGGCTTCCTGCGCCCCTAACGACACAGCTAGGCAAGATGAATACCTTGCGCGGGTATGCTGACTATCTCCCGGCGGCTGCCGGGGCGGGCTCGGGGTAATCGAGCAACTTCTGCTCGGCCAGGAATCTCGTGAAGGCCGGGTACTTGCCCGGATCCGGCCCCTGCAGCGGGCCGAAGTCCGGGTCGTGGGAGATCCAGTCGTAGGGCCGCTCGATCTCCGACGAGCGGTTGCCGACGGCTTGCCGCAGGCTGGCGACGATCCTGTCCTCGCGGGCCAGGTCCTGCTGGACCAGCACGGAATACAGGCAGGCCACGGCGTAGGCGGCCTGCCAGGACACCGTGCGGTGCAGCCACGGCAGCCAGCGGACCCGGTCCTCGCTCACCCGCGGCGGCCGGCCCGTCAGCCGCCATTCCGAGGGCGGGCGCCGGAGCACCGCCGCGATCGGGTCGCTGTCACCGGTGACGGCGGCCGCGATCCGCAGCGCCCGCCGGCAGCCGCGTGCGGCGAACCGGTCGCCGTTCAGCCGCTGCCTGACGGCCACCAGCAGCAAGCCCGCGTCCGCTCCGTCCCGGAATCCCTGCCGTACCCGCGGTCGCCAGTGCTGCCTCCAGGTGGCGCGCTCGTCGCGGCGGCGGAACGTCGCCCATGCCACCGCCGGGAACGTCAATTGCCGCCTGATGGTCCGCAGTTCCCGCCGCGCGGCCTCCAGCAGCACGGCGTCCAGCGACGGCGACAGGATCCACTGCTTACCGCCGTCGTCCCGAGCGACGATCCCGTCCGGCGGGCATTCGGCGATTGGTGCCAGCCCGCACCGGTGCAAGCTGCCCAGAACCTGGTCGAGCACGCCTCGCACGTAGTCGGGGTCGGGGAACGCGAACCCGGGATTGGCGATCATCTCCAGGGACATGGCCAGCCGGTACCGGCCCCGGAAGAACCGCGGGTACTGCTCCCGGTCCAGCGCGTGCAGCCGCAGCGCGGCGACATGGCCTTGCCCGAGCTCGTGCAGCTGGGCGAGCTCGTACCGGACCAGGCCGGCGCACCGGTCGCCTCCGGTCACCTGTCGCAGGATCTCGATCTGCTCACGGCGGGAGCGGTCCACGTCCCCGGCCGCCGCGACATCGACGCGCTCTTGCCGGGCGAGCTGGAGGACCCCGAGGTCACGGCCATCGGACAAGCCATAGCACCACGCTGGCGTCGCCGGATCCCGGGCGAAGACCTGTCGCGCCACGTAGCCGGCCACCATCGAGGCCGCCTCGTCCAGGGTGCTCGCCGCTACGGTCTTGGTCGCGACGGCGGTGCCGCTCGCGGCGTTGACCAGCTCGACCGTGACCCTCGTGTCCCCGGTCCCGCCCGACTCGACCCAGACCTGGAGCCGGAGCCGCCGCGGTTTCGGCCATACCGCTCCCGCGAACCGGATGATGGCCCCGGCCAGCCCGCCGCCAGAGGCGCCGCTATGCTCCGCGATCGCGGCGAGCGCGTTCGTCCGGCTGCCGCCCGGCAGGAGGGAGGGCGAGCGGATGTGGATCGCGGCGAGCCGGAATTCGAGTTCGGCGGCGAGTTGCTGGTGCCGCTGTCCGTCGGTGAGCCCCCGCGCCGCCCCCTCCGGCCGGATGCTCGGCTGCCCCTCGCCAAGCTTCGAGGTATCCAGCACGGGCGCCTGCCAGCGCAGCGCCCACGCCTCCAGCTCCCGGTAGCCGAGCACGATCGCCAGGCAGATGACGATCCACCCCGCGCGCCCTGGCTCGGGAACGCCGTGCCCGAGCCACAGCGGACGGAACAGCGCGGCGGCGACCTGGTCGGCGCCGCGCGTGAACGCGTTCGCCAGGTCAGGCGGCGCCTGTGCTGGATGCCTTAACCCGTAGCCGGTCACCACCGCGGCGAGGGCCACCGCGGTGAGGCCCGCGACGGCTCGCACTGTGCGAACGCCGAAGTGATACCCGGTGACTCCCAGCGCCACGGCGACCCCCGCGAACACCGCCCACGTAACCCATATCAACATAAAGCCCATTATCGGGGGTTCCAGGGGGTCGTCCCCCTGGGTTAGCAGGGCCGGGGGTTCCAGGGGGTCGTCCCCCTGGGTTAGCAGGGCCGGGGGTCTAGCAGGGCCGGGGTTCCTCGCGCGACGGGCGGTCGTCGTGGCATGGTATGGACCATGGACGTTGAGGTGATCATCGAGACCCCGCAGGGCTCGCGGAACAAGTACGCGATGGACAGTGAGACGGGCAGGATCAGGCTGGACCGCATGCTGTTCACGTCCACGCGCTACCCGCTCGACTACGGGTTCGTCACCGGGACGCTCGCCGAGGACTCCGAGCCGCTGGACGCGCTGGTGTGGGTCGAGGAGCCGACGTTTCCCGGGTGCCTGGTCGATGCGCGGCCGGTGGCGGTGTTCTGGATGCACGACGAGAGCGGCCCGGACGCGAAGGTGCTCACCGTCCCGGCGGGCGACCCGCGGATGAGCCGCGTCCGCGACCTGCGGGACGTGCCGTCCTACCTGACGGCGGAGATCGGTCACTTCTTCGACATCTACAAGGAACTGGAGCCCGGGAAGTCCAGCGACGTGCGCGGCTGGCAGGACCGCGCCGCCGCCGAACGAGTGATCAAGGAAGCCCAGGCCCGTGCGCCCCGTGCCCCGGGAGCCGTGCCTCCCGGGAGCTAGGAGCAGATGAGGCCGAGGAGGCAGTTCCCCGACGGGGGGTTGCCGCCGCCCCCGCCGCCGCCTCCTCCGCCGCTGCCGCCCCCGCCTCCGGACGTCGGCGGCGGGCTGGGTGGCGGGTTGCTACTCGGCGGCGATGTCGGCGGGTGGGTCGCCGGGGGCGGGGCGGCGGGTGAGGACGCGGCCGGCGAGGAGGGCTTGGCGTGCTTGGGCGTGTGCGGCTTGTGATGCTTGCCGGTCTTGCCCGGGGCCGTCGCGGGGGTGGTGGCCCGGTGCGTGGCGGCCCGCTTCTTGTTGGGGGCCGGCTTCACGGCGGACAGCGGGGAATGGTGGGAGGAGGTGCTGTTCGACGCCGGGGAGGCGTGCAGCGCCCCTGTGGCGACCACCCCGGCCAGGCCGGCGCCGCTGGCCAGGACGAGGGCGCCGATCCCCATCGCCGCGCGACGCCGGCCGCGGTTGCGCCCGGTGCTCGCTAGCTGGCCGGTCATGTCGCCGTACGCCGCGAACGAGTCGGTGTCGGACCCGGCATCGTCGAAGCCGAGATCGTCGTACCCGGCATCGTCGTACCCGGGCGTGTCGTAGCCGTAGTCGTCGTAGCCGTCGTCGTCGTACTCGGGGTCCTCGTACCCGGCGTCCTCGTAGTCGTACCCGGGGGGCGTGTCGCGGACGGCCGGGAACCCGCCATCGATGGCCGTTTCGCGCAGGGCCGGCATATCGTGAGGATCCCCGGGCTCGGCAAGCCCGCCTGGTTCCCAGAGGGCCAGCGCGCCGCCGGGGTCGCGGGCCTCGTCCGGCCCGCCGAAGTCGTCGGGTCCTCCGAAGTCGTCCGGCCCGCCGAAGCCGCTCAGCTCGTCAAGGTCGTCCGGTTGCCACTCGCCTGGTTCCCAGAGGGCCAGCGCGCCGCCGGGGTCGCGGGCCTCGCCCGGCCCGCCGAAGCCGCTCAGCCCGCCGGAGCCGCTCAGCCCGCCGGGTTCGCCCGGTCCGCCAAGCTCGTCCGCTTCCCAGAGGGCCAGCGCGCTGCCGGGCGCGGGCACCCCGCTGACGGGGGAAATCGGCGGCGGGCTGACGGGGGCGCTCAGCGGAGCCTTGCGGTGCCGGGGCATCGGCCTGCCGGACGTGATGGCGCTGCGGACCGCCCGCGCGAGCCCCGCCAGTTCGCCCGCGTCAGACAGGCGCTGCTCGGGATCCTTCGCGGTCAGCCTGGCGATTAGGTCCGCTACCTCGTAGGGGGTATCCGCGGGCAGCGGCGGCAGGGGCGCGTAGAGGTGCCCGGCCATCACCTCGGCGGGCGTGCCCTCGTACGGTGGCACCCCGGTGAGGCACTCGTGCATGACGATGCCCAGCGAGTACAGGTCAGCCGCGGGGGTGCCCGAGCCGCCGGCGATCCGCTCCGGCGCCAGGTACTGGGTGGTGCCCATGACCAGGCTGGGGTCGGTGACCGGCGCGGACCCGACGGCGTGCGCGATCCCGAAGTCCGTGATCTTAACCTCGCCGTCTGGGCCGAGCAGGATGTTGCCGGGCTTGATGTCGCGGTGCACCAGGCCGGCCTCGTGCGCGGCGGCGAGCCCGGTCGCCGCGCTGGCCAGCACGTCCAGCGCGTACGCGGGCGTGATCGGCTCGCTGGCCACCACGTCGGCCAGCGACGGCCCGTCCACGAGCTCCATGATCAGGTATGGCGGTCCCTCGAAGGGGTTGTCCCCGTAGTCGTAGACTTGCGCGATGCACGGGTGAGCGAGGGATCCGGCATGCCGCGCCTCGGCCCGGAACCGCGACAGGGTCTCGGGATGGTCCGCGTACTCGGGACGCAGGAGCTTCACCGCGACCGGCCGCTGTAGTACCAGGTCGGTCGCCCGCCAGACCTGGCCTACGCCACCGGCGGCGATGGGCTCGTCTAGCCGGTAGCGCTCTGCGAGTACTACACCACTTTTCACCACGATTCCCCCAGATTACCCCCGCGCCACGGACGAAACACGTGTTCCCGGCAAAAGCCATCAGGCCCTTGACGGGTTCGCGCCATCCGCGGCTAGCTGCCCGTCCTCAACAGGATCTCACGATTTCCTCTGCCGCGAGGTACTTTCTCCTGATAGCCAGGGCACCCTCCTGATAGCCAGGGAACCTCAGCCGTAAGCCGTGCCTCCGGCCAGGCCGGCGGGTAGCGAGGGACGGACCTGAATCTGAGCGTTTCTCCAGCAAATCATCAGGTTAAGGGTGATCAATAGACTCAGGGTGGGATAGCGAGGCTGCGGGGGCAAGCCTGTGATGGGTTGATGGCAACGGGTGACTAACACGGACGATTGAGGGGCGAGCGTTGATGAGCGAGGGCAGCGGGCACGGCCCTGAAGGGCGCGAGCACGGCCCTGAAGGGCATGGTGAACCACCGGTTGGCTACGGCGGCTACGGGTTTCCTCCGCCTCCGCCTCCGCCCCCGCCGCCGAGGCGACGGGGCAGCGGGGCGCTGAGCCACCTGGCGGTGGCGGTTCTCGCGGCCGCGGTGGGCATCGGCACCACGCTGGCGCTGTACCACCCGGTATCGGACTCGGCGGGCATCGGTCGCCCGGCGGCACCCGGCCCCGGGTCGGACCCCGGGGCCAGTCCCCAGTCCCCGGGGGGCGACGGCTCGTCCAGCACGCAGGGGGTGGAGAGCAAGGTCGAGCCCGGCCTGGTCATCATCAGCACCACGATGCAGTACAACAGCGAGGGCGGGGCCGCCACCGGGATGGTCATCAACAGCGATGGCCTGGTGCTCACCAACAACCACGTGATCGAAGACTCGACCAAGCTGTCGGCCACCGTGGTATCGACCGGCAAGACGTACACCGCGACCGTGGTCGGCTACGACCAGACCGGAGACATCGGGCTGATCAAGCTGAAGGGTGCCTCCGGGCTGCGCACCGTCCCGCTCGGCGACTCCTCGACGGTCAAGAGCGGTGACCCGGTGGTGGCGCTGGGCAATGCCGAGGGCCAGGGAGACATCAGCCCGGCGACCGGCCAGATCACCGGTGTCAACCAGACCATCACCGCCAGCGACCAGGGCGGCTCGATCACCAGCGAGACGCTGCACGGAATGCTCCAGACCAACGCCGGCATCGTCTCCGGTGACTCCGGCGGCCCGCTGGCCACCACGTCCGGCCGGGTCATCGGCATGGACACGGCCGGCGACAGCGCGAGCACGGGCCAGCAGTCCCCGGGGGCCGCCGGATTCGCCATCCCGATCAACACCGCGATGTCGGTGGCGAGGCAGATCCTCGCGGGCCACGCGACGCCGAAGATCACGATCGGCTACCCGCCGTTCATCGGGATATGGGTCGCGGACTCCAGTTCGGCCGCGGGCAAGAGCAGCAACCCGAAGGTCCAGGCCCGCGATCAGCGCAACCAGCAGTCCGGGGCCGGCAGCGGGAACCCGTTCGGCGGCGGCCCCGGTGGCGGCGGCGGCCCCGGTGGCGGTGGCGGCTCCAGCCAGCCGGCCCCATCCTGCTACACGAGCAACGCCGGGCTGGTCATTCCGTCTGACATCGCCCCGGTCAAGTCCGGCTCGCTGCTGGACGGCGTGATCTGCGACAGCCCGGCGGAGAAGGCCGGGATGACCAGCGGGTCGGTGATCACAGCGGTCAACGGCCGGGCGGCGGGCACGCCGGACCATCTCACGAGCATGCTGGCCAAGCTCAAGCCCGGCGACACGGCCGCCATCACCTGGGTGAGCCCGTCGGGCAAGCGGACCACCAGCAACGTCCACCTGGCGGCGGGCCCTCCCAAGTAACCTACGAGGTCATCTAACTCACGGTGTCATCGCCGACGGCAGCACGCCCCGGTAGAACAGGGCGATCAGCAGCAAGTACGCCAGCAGCACCAGGGTCCAGGGCAGGTTGTGCCGGATCACCTGGCCCTCGCGGCGGACGAACCTGCTGGTGGCGACGCCCACGCTCGCGGTCTGCGGAGCGACCGGCTTGCCGACCTCGGCCCCGACCGAGTTCAGCGAAGGCAGCAGCAGGACCGGCATGTGCAGCAGCCCGCCGATCGACCCCTGGAACCCGCCGAACAGCGCGTTCGTGGACGTGTTGCTGCCGGACAGCGCCACGCCGATCCACCCGACGATCGGAGCCAGGACCAGGAACGCCGGGCCGATCCGGGAGAAGCCGTAGGCCATCGAGTTCGCCATGCCGGAGTAGTTGAACACGTCCGCGAGGCCGAAGATGATCGGGGCGACCAGCAGCGCTCCCCACATCTGCGACAGCGTGGTGCGGAACGCGTCGGCGATTTCCCGTGCCCGCACCCGCAGCACCGCGACGATGACGAGCCAGGACACCAGGATCCAGGTGCCGGCCACGGCGGGGGAGAACTCCCACTCGACGTCGGTCGCGGCGTGCGGGGCCAGGGAGCTCACCGCGGACACCGCGGGCTTGGCGAAGTCGTAGTTGCTCAGGTGCGACCACGGCCCGGTCGCCGCCACCACGACCACGATCAGGATGCCGAACGGGACGAATCCCCGGATCGCCTCCCGGCGGCCAGCCGCCGCCCCGCCAGCCGCCGCCTCGTCAGCCGCCGCCCCGGCCCCGGCCGGGTCGGGAGTGCCGCCTCTGGCCGCCAGGGGCACGCCGCCGAACCCGAGGGTCTCGCGGGGCCTCCAGAACCGCAGCAGCAGCAGGATCGCGCCGAACGACACGACGGCGCCGATGATGTCGGGCAGGTACGGGCCGAGGAACTGCGAGGTCGGGTACTGCCCGAGGATGTAGGAGAAGGAGCCGACCAGCGCGAGCGGCCAGACGCCGCGCAACCCCCGCTTGCCGGTGACCAGCCAGATGAGGATCCACGGCGGCAGCAGGGCGAGGATCGCGACGATCCGCCCGATCGAGGCCGACAGCTGGTCGAGCCCCAGCCCGGTCACCGTCGACAGCGCGATGATGGGCGCGCCGAGCGCGCCGAACGACACCGGCGCGTTGTTGGCGATCGCCGCCACCCGGATCGCGTCGATCTCGGCCACGCCGATGCCGATCAGGATCGGGGCGATCACCGCCCACGGGTAGCCGAACCCCACGAGGCCCTCCAGCAGCGCGCCCAGCGACCAGGCCAGCAGGATGGTCTGCACCCGGACGTCCGCGGTGGCCTGCGCGACCAGCCACCGACGGAAGTCGCCGAACACCCCGGTGCGGACCAGCGTGTTGTAGATGACCACGCCCCAGAAGACGATCCAGTCGATCGACCAGACCCCCGTCGCCGCGCCGATCCCGTAGGCGCCGAACGCGTCGGCGACCGGGGTCTTCCACACGGTGGCCGCGAGGACGATCGTGACGACCGCGCCAATGATGACCGCCTGCCACGCCGACATGCGCAGCACCGGGAGCAGGATCAGCAGGACCACGATCGGGACGAGCGCGACGAGCGTGCTGCCGAGCGTAGTGTGCAGCGGGTCAAGTGATTGGACGAAGGACGGCATCGCGGCGGCGATCATCCGGCATCACGCTCCTCACGGGTAAGACCGGCATCATTGCACCAATGATCTTGCGCGCCGAAGCGAACGATTGCAATAGGCGGGTTGTCAGCCCTTGTAGCCGGCGGGCGGGCCTTCCTGGGGGCCGGCCTGGGGCTCGAACGCGGCGGAGTAGACGGCGAACCGTTCCTTCCACGCGTCCGGGCGTGCGGGCAGGCCGGCGAGCCGGTCGAGGCAGTCGTCCCAGCCCGCGGCGTTGCGGGCCGCCCACCCGGGTTCGAGCCGGTCGGTGAGGACGAGCCGCGTGCCCCCGTCGTGCGGGAAAAGCTCGAATGTCAGGGTTTCCGCCTCGCCCCAGGTGTAGGACAGGAGCCTCGGCTCGTCAACCTCCAGCACCTGGCCGGCCAGCGTCATGTCGATGACGTCGGCCGGGAACGGGAACGAGATCGTCGCGCCGACGACCCAGCGGCAGCCCTCCACGATCACGTCGCACGGGAACCAGCTCTTGAGCTCGGCCCGGTCGGTGATCGCCCGCCACACCACCTCGGGCGGGTCGGGCAGGTGCCGTTCGAGGCGCACCGCGGGCTTGTCGCCGGAGGCGTCGAGCGTGCCAGTGGTCGTTATGTCCGTCATGTCTCTCTCCTGCGGTCGAGGTGTGCTTCGAGGCGGTCGAGGCTGGCCTCCCAGAACTTCCGGTACGGGGCCAGCCAGGCGTCCAGCTCAGCCAGCGGCTCGGGCCGGATCCGGTAGAACCGGCGCTGCGCGTCGGCGCGGACGGTCACCAGGCCGGCGTCCCGCAGCACCCGCAGGTGCTTGGAGACCGCGGGCTGGCTCAGCCCGAGCCGTCCCACCAGCTCGCCGACCGGCAGCTCGCCGTCGCGGAGCAGGTCGAGGATCGCCTGTCGGCTCGGCTCGGCCAGCACCTGCAACGTGGTGGTCATCGCCATGACCGCAAGGATGCCATTCCAGTTATATACCTGTCAAGGAATATATAGAGTCGGAATAGCGGCGCCTGACGCGGGTAGACGGGACGCGACCTTGCAGAGCGGGAGACGTGAGGAGGGCACGCAGTGCCCGAGCAACACGAACTCGAATACATCGGCACCGCGCGATCAGGAGCCGATATCTGGCAGTGCCCGCATTGCGAGCACCGGATGCTGACCCGCTGGTGGCCGTCGTTCCAGGCCGAGGTGCTGAGCGAGGGCGACCGGGGCGTCGCCCATTCCGGGAACCTGGGCGCGCCGATGGCTGGCCGTCAAGCGCTGCGCGGCCCGGCCGCGCCACTGACCGCGGGGGAGCGGAACTGGCTGGACAGCCTCGGCATCGACTGGGACGCCAACGGCTCCGGCCGCGGCGAATCCGCCGCCTGACGCGGTCGCGCTACAAGCGGACCGCGCGGCGGTACGCCTCGCCGTGCTCGCGGCAGCTGACATGGCAACCTTTTGACAGCAATTTGTGATCATGGCGATGCTCGGTGTAGTTTCCCGGGCATGTCCGTTACATCCGAGCATGAAGCGCTGCACCGGGTCTTCCAGCATGATCCGGGCCTGTACTCCCGCGCCGTCGAGCGCGCCCTCGGCGTCAAGCTGGCGGTGCCCGACGACCTGTCGGAATTGAGCGTGGACCTGACCGAGACCCGGCCGGTGGAGCGGCGGGCGGACTCGGTGCTGCGCGCCGAGTTCCCGGCCGGGGACGCCGGGCCGGTCCTGATCGTTGAGTCGCAGACCGGGGAGGATGAGACCCGGCGCAGGCGGTGGCCGTATTACATCGCCTTCGTGCGGGATAAGTACGACTGCCAGGTCGTACTTCTAGTGGTGTGCGGCAAGAAGAAAACGGCGCAGTGGGCGCGGGTGCCGATCGAGGTCGGGGAACCGGGCGCGGTCTGCATGACCGTGACCCCGCTGGTGCTGGGGCCGGATAACGTGCCGGCGGTGGTGACCGTCGAGGACGCGGTCGCGGACCTGCCGTTCGCGGTGTTCTCGGCGCTGACGCACAGCCGCAGCCGGGGCCGGCAGAAGGATGCGATACTAGACTCACTGGCGGCGGCGCTGAAGACGATCGACGTGCGGGCCGCGGCCGAGCTGGCCGAGTTCACCGAGGTCGGCTTGGGTAAGACCGCGGCCGGGAAGAAGTGGAGGGCACTGATGGCAACCAGGACTTTCCCGTACGCCTCCGAGCAGCGTTCCCAGGGCCGGTCGGAGGGCCGGGCAGAAGGCCGGGCAGAGGGCCGGGCCGCGGGCAAGGCGGAGAGCCGGGCGGAGGACATCCTGCTGATCCTCGACAAGCGCAAGATCGAGGTGGATGACGATGTGCGTAAGCGCATCACGTCCTGCACCGACTTGAAGACGCTGGAGAAGTGGCTGGGCCGTTCCCTGACCGCGGCCAGGGCCGAGGACCTGTTCAAGGACTGAGGGGCGAAGGCGGACGCGGATCAGATCTCGGCCAGGAGGCGGCGCAGGATGTCCGGGGTGGCGTCGGCGTCCTCCGCCTGGGTCGTGAGCAGGTTCATCCAGTGCCGGTAGTACTCCAGGTCGGCGGGCCGGTCGGGGTACACGGCCGTGTTGAGGTGCTCGAGGTAGGCCACGTCGGGAAGATCGGGATCGGGTAGCCGCAGCACCGTGAACGGGGCCTCGGCCACCGGCCCGAACCGGCGCAACGGCAGCACCTGGATGGTGACGTGCCCGATGTCGCAGGCGTCGAGGAGCCGCTTGAGCTGAGCGGACATCGTGGCCCGGTTGCCGAACGCCCTGAGCAGCACGGCCTCGTCGAGCAGCGCCCACAGGTGCGGCGGCCGTGGCCGCGCCAGGATGTCCTGGCGGCGCATCCGCAGCTCGACCATGCGGTCGACCTCGAACACGTCCGCCGATCCGTGCCCGGACCTGATGACCGCGCTGGCGTAGTCGGGGGTCTGCAGCAGCCCGGGGACGAACTGGGTCTCATACCCGCGGATCACCGAGGCCGACTGCTCCAGCCCGAGATAGTTCTCGAACCAGCCGGGTATCACGTCCCGGTACGGATGCCACCATTCGGCGCTGTTGGCCACCCGGGCCAGCCCCAGCAGGGCGGTCCGCTCCGCCTCGCCCGTGACGCCGTACAGCGTGCACAGGTCGGCCACGTCGCGGGACTTGAAGCCGGTCCGCCCCAGCTCCAGCCGGCTCATCTTGGAGTCCGAACCCCGGATGGACCGGCCCGCCGCCTCGCGCGTTACCCCGGATGCCTCCCGCAGCCGGCGTAGCTCCTTCCCGAGCGCCACCCGGGCCAGCATCGGGCTGGTGACTTCCTCCACCGCTACGGCTTGCGGCCGACGGCGGCGTACGCGTCGAGCGCCTCCGGCGGATCCCCGGACGGCGTGGCCTCGGGCCGCCAGCGCGTGATCGAGACCACGCCGGGCTCCACTATCTCCATCCCGTCGAAGAACCCGGCGAGCTCCGCGGGGGTGCGGTGGCGGCCGGGCGGCGTGCCATGCTGGTTCCAGTACGCGATGGCCGCGGCCATCTTCTCCCCGGTGACCTCCAGGGTCGGGTGCTCGATCGCCAGGTAGCTGCCTGACGGCAGCGCCCGCATGAGCTGGCCGGTTATCGCGTACGCCTCGTCGTTGTCCAGCACGTGCCACAGCACGCCGAGCATCGTGACGGCGACGGGCTGGCCGAAGTCCAGCGTCCGCCCGGCGGCGGCGAGGATGCCGCCGGGGTCGTGCATGTCGGCGTGGACGTAATCGGTGACTCCCTCCGGGGTGCTGGTCAGCAGCGCCTTGGCGTGCACCAGCACCAGCGGGTCAGAGGTGTTCGGGTTGTTCACACGGACGGACAACCCCCGCACCACAAGGGGAATGACCCACATGACCAGCTCATACACGGTAACGACCACCTACACCGACGGCACTGTCAGCCGCTACGGCACGACGCAAGATGCCGCTTACCAGCGTATTTGTACCGAAATCAGTCGTCCGACGCCAGACGTCACCGCCGTAGACATCCGACCTGCCATGCCTGGCAAGTAAACCCGAAATCTATACTTGACCAGCAGGAATCAGGAGCGACAGTGACGGATTACGGATTTACCCGCGTATCTGCCGGAAGCCAGGATGCGCAGACGCAAGAGCGAGATATTCTCAGGTTCAGCCCGGGAGCGATAATCGTGCGGCCTGAGACTAAAGCCGCATCAGCATCAAAAGGGGAACAACTCGACGCGCTTGATGCGGTTATAGCTCAGCTTCGGCCCGGTGACCGGGTTATCGTCACCGATTCATCCCGGCTTGACCGAAGGGATAACCTGACGTCTCAGGTCCGCACCATGCTTGCTATCCGGGAGACCGGAGCGGAAATCGTCTCGCTTGCTCCGGGAGAGGATAATTTCGGCAGCGGGGACGATCTCGGCTCATGGGTAACAACCCTGGTCAAGCAGAACGCGAACGCGGAGAAGTCCAAGACGGTGAAAACGCAGACGTTCCGGGGCGTCTCACAGATATGCGAGAACAGGGCGCATCATGGTCCGCTCCCGAAGTTCTGGGAAACCGAAGGTGAACGGTACCGCAAGCAGGCTTATTGCGCCGACCCTGGCAAGGTCGCAGACATTTACGAACGTGTCGCCAAGCGCGAATCGCTCTCATCGATCGGGCGGATCTACGATATGTACCCGAAGGGCATCAAGCACCTGATACGGTTCTCGCCGAATCACACCGGGGTTGAGGAGTGCAGCTACACCGACGACATTCACGGCAAGCTGGAATGGACGCACACGGTGACTCCGGTAGTCGATTCACCGCTCTGGTGGCGCGCGAACAAAGTGCTAGACGCGAACCTGACGGACGCGCGCGGGAATAAGGGCGGCCGCCCGGTAGCCAAGCCGGCCAACTGGATTTCCGGTATTCTCGACTGTCCCTCGTGCGGCGGCAAGCTGTACGTGAATGACAGCCTCACCCCGGCGGGAAATCCGAGGACACCGAAACTGCGGTGCAGCGGCACCGGAAAGAGGCGGCTCTCCTGCGGAGAATTCAAGGGCATCGACGCTCAGCCGGTCATTGACCGCATCTCTCGCATATTCACCAGCGCAACGAAGACGAAGATTCTCGCGTTTCAGCGGGTGACGGGGAACGCTCACGAACTGGAGGAGCTGAAAGCGGGACTCCGCAAGATCCAGGCGCGTCTTTCCGCCACCGAAGATGACGACGCGCTAGACGCGCTGGTGGCAGAGCGCAAGCAGGTTAAGGCGCGCATAGACGGATTCGAGATCGTTCCCGACACCTTCGACTACGCACCGACCGGCCAGACGGTAGCCGAAAGGTGGAATGACGGGGACGACGCCGAAAAGCGGAGGTTCGCTCGTGCGATCAAGAACGCATGGGGGATGATCCTAGCGGAACGCGGCGGGGAATGGGTGATCACATTCATGGCGGATAAATCAGCGGAAACGAGGGGCGCGGGGGATATCGTAGATCTCGGGGACGGCTTGTGTTTTCCCCGCCCGGCTGAGTAACAGCGGAACGCAGAGCGCCCCGTGGCCGAATAC
>JAFMRC010000006.1:35397-45614 GCA_017354375.1 Nocardiopsaceae bacterium
CGGCCACGGGGCGCTCTGCTTGTCTCTGGCCGCTAACGCGGCCTTGCGGGGCGCTGGAATGAGGATCACGGTTTTTCCGGCTTCGATGTACCTGAGAAGTTCAGTAAGGCTTATGTCCTGGTCGGGCAGGATAATTACCTCACCGTTTGCCTTATGCGCGTTCACCTCTTCCGGTTCTGGTTTTTCGTTGCGGTTGTTCACGGTCGCGTATCACCCCCTTCCGGTTCGGTGCCGTCCGAGCGGTTTTGGGGGGTGTCCGTCGCGCGCCAGGAGCCGCGCGTCACCTGGCAGGCACGCCCGGCCCGTGCGGCGGCCTGTAGGTGCCTGTAGAGCGTCGGTCGGGTCATGCCGGTTGCCCTCATGAGTTCCGCCACGGTGACCCCCTCTGGGCCTGCGGAGCGCAGAGCGGCCCATAGCGCCGTTTCAGGGGCGTTCTCGTGGTTAGTGCGGAACGGGATGATTTCTGCGTCCTGCGTGGCTCTCCGCGCCGTACAGGGCGTGTCTGCCTGGCCGACCAGGAGCGTCGGGCGTACGCCGGAGCATGCCGCCGCGTGGCGCTCCACGTGCTGGTCCGTTATCAGGTAGGCACGGTGCTTTTCCGGAATGGAGTGCTCCGGATCGCTCACCATGAATTCGCCCGGCTTGCTGAACTGGTGGGCATGCCATCCCGCGTTGAATGATCCTTGCCCGAGGACAAGGTCAACATCGCGCCTTTCCCGGACACGCAGGCATATGCGGACATCCATTTGCGACCGAACAGCCGTATCCTTTCCCATAGCCGATTGGGTGGGTCGCTGGGTTGCCGCTATAAGGTTGACCGCTACGGCACGTCCGCGCCGTGCGATGGAATCCGCGCAGTCGTGCGATTCCTCGTCCAGTTCCGCGTATTCATCCACGATGATGACCAGCGCCGGATCATTCCGGGCAGGTTCGTGAATGCGCTTTCCTTCGTTCGCCGCTTTCTGCGCTCTGCGGTTGAGTTCGGCGACGGCATCGCGGAATAGTTCGCTTGCCTCTTCGGGGTTGGTGGCGAGTCGGCCTAGGCAGGAGTGCCAGGGCTGGAGTTCCATTCCTCCTTTCATGTCTACGCCCCATAGCACGACGTCTCGGCATGCGGCGAGTGCGGCAATGATGACGTTGAGGATCCCGGATTTCCCGGCTCCGGTTGTCCCGCCGACGAGAACGTTTTTCCGCAGGAGGGATACCGATACTGGCCGGCCGTCTTCCGATACCCCGATTTCCACGGGCCGGGTAATGGTCGTGCTGGTGGTTCCCGGCCAGGGGACCGGTTCGGCGTGCGGGTCTTTCTCGATGACCCGCATGGTGAACCGGTCTGCTCTTTCTGGGTCGGGAAGTACCCGGACGCTTCCGGGCCTAGAATGCAGGCCGGATTCGATTTGCGGGATTTTCTGGATGGCGAGTTCGGTTGTGGTTCCGCGTTTCAGGATGACGCGCGCTGTCCACCCCCACCCGTCGATTACCACGGAGGTGATCCGGGAACCGGCAAGGCCGATATCCTCCGCGATTCCCGGCCACGCAGCTACCGTCTTTTCCATCCTGATTTTCGCGCGGCGCCGGCGGTGCGCCCACCACGGAATCCCGAGGATGACCGTGAGGATTACCGCGACCATCGGAAGCGGCTTGTCTCCGGGACCTACGGCTACCGCTGCGGTTATCCATCCGCCTGTGAAGACGGCGACTATTCCCGCGTAGGCGCGTTCCTCGGCGCGATCGATGCCGAGGAACGCCCATAGTCTCCCGAGGATCCGCGAAAGACGCGCGCCGGCCTTCCGCCGGCGCATGACGGAATGCGGGAATCCGAGCGTGACCGCGATGACTGCCGTAACGCCGGCGAGGTAAGGCCACCACGCGGAATGATGGGCGTGCAGGACACTGGACGCGATGAACGCGGCCAGGGCGATAGCGAACGGCAGGAACGCCGTGCGGTGCCGGAACATGAGCTTGCCGAGAGCGGACAGCGCCATGAGCGCCGGCGAATCGTCGGGGCCGATGAGAACGACGCCGTAGGGGTTTTCTCCGTTGCGCATTGCTTTGCGGATCCTGCGCTTGTCGCGCCTGCTGAACGGGTCACGCGCCATATGCGTCACCGTGCCCGTAGGTGATCTCGTCGCGCAGGTACCAGAACGGGTCACATTCCCCGGATTCCCGCGCGGACAGTGCCGCGCTTATCGCGGCTTCGAGGTTAGCGGCCCGTTGTCGAGTCCGGGCCAGTTCCCTTCGTAGAGCGATGATTTCCGCGAACAGTCGCGGGATATCGTGAGCTTCGTCTCCGGTGAGTAGTGGCTTGCCTGGGAGTGTCCTGTTGGTGTTCTTTTCCATTCGGCATCACCTCCGGTTCGGGTCGGGTCATAGGCGGCCCTTCCGGTGTCCCGCGCTGATTTCCAGCGCGGGACACTTTGCTGTTCCGGTCATGGGCTTGATTCCTTTCTCTGCTCTTTCCTCAGAGCAGCCTGATAAGGGTTTCCGTGAACTGGTTGATGTACGGTGCGATTCCCGTTGACGCGAGAAAGAATCCGAATAGGACGCTGACCGCGGACTGCCATGGTTTCAGCCCTGCATATTTGCATAGCAGGTAAACGATGAGCCCTAGCAGGAATGCCGCTGGTATGGTTACTGCCATCACGTCACCTCCTTTCACGCGGTCGAGTTTTCGGGGTGATCGAGGCGTATTTCCCGGTCAGTCTCCGGAGAACTTGCGCCATGCCTTGCGGCGCATCCATCGGTGACGCGCGGAGCATTTATCGCACGACTCGGTACCGTTCTTGACCTGCGCTCCGCATTCACAGCGCACCGCTCGGCAACCGATAGACTTATTTAGCACTATGATCACCTCCTTACTTCCTTTTGCTGATATTTCGTACCTGGTAACCCCTTCCCGAGTATCCGGGGGTCGGGTAAAGCAACAACGGCCCCACCGGTACCATTGGTACCGGGAGACCGTCGCGTTTCCTAGGCTGGCCGCCCCGCCTTCTTCGCGGTTGGATCGGGGCGGCCCGTCTCGTATTATTTAATTGTGCCTCGGTTCCCGATTTCCAGGCTAACCATGAGCTTTATTTTTTGGGTTTTGGCGGGCCGGGACATTGATGGTTTACCGGTACCTTGCCTCCGCAGATCTGGCACCATTTCATGGGAGCAGGCATTGATATTCCTTTGCGTGGCGGTTCATGGGGCGGAGTCCTTAGCCACGACGTACAAGCCTCCGGATTTCTCGGCCTTGCCATGCTCGGCGAGCAGCGCTTTAGCGCGGATCACGGTTCGCTCGCTAACGCCGTAGTCGTCTGCCGCTGTCTTGTTATCGGGAAGTGCATCCCAGGGGGCAAGTCGGCCGGCTTCGATCAGTGCCAGGAATTCACCGGCTATCCGCTCGTGCGGGATCTCGCTGTTCATCCATTTCTTGATCTGGCCCTTATCGCCGGCATCTTCCAGGGCTGCGCGCATGGCTTCCGGCGAGTGACAGATTATGTCCGCTGAAGTTGCCCCGATTGGCCGTGACGACCAGCTGTCGGGACCCATGTAGACGGGTGTCTGCCAGAACTCGCGTTCCGGAAATTCGGCGTCCAGCTCCTCAAGTTTCGTACGGATGTCCTCAGGGTAGGAACGATCAGCGGGAATAACGGGCATCTAGCTTGTCCTCTTTCCCCATGAGATTCCGCCTCTAGGCTGGTTTGCTACGCCAGCCGCTAGCTCTATCCAGCGCATTCTCTCTTCTAGTGCGGCAGCATTTTCGCTGGTGGCTATGGTACCGATTGGAACGTTGAACTTCGGAAATGCCATGAACCGGCGGTAGTAGACGCTGAATACGACCAACCACAACGGGTTCATGGCGTCCAGAATTGCTGCTGTCCGCAGCATTTCCAACTCATAATCTTTTGCACTTGCACGTGATGCGGTGCGCGATATCGTCGTCATTCGTGTCACCTCCTTGCCCTCGCCGACAGGTTCCCCGCCGCGTTTTGCGGCTTGGGGTAGTCGATGCGACTGCCCCGTAACAGAAGGGAACCGCAGGTTGCACGGACGTCGATACCGCGTAGCGGGGACGTTGCAGGGCGTATCATGGCTCAGGCAACGTCCCTCAACGTCCCCGTACGGGAGGTGCAGGCGAGGATGCCCAACGAACGGCTACGCACGACGCTTCTGGAGAGCGACTACAACGAACGCGCGCTCGCTGACGAACTCGGCCTAGACCCCAAGAGCATCCAGCGGTGGATCACGCGGGACGTAACGCCCCGTCGAACTACAGCGCATCGTGCGGCCAAGTTGCTCGGCGTTCCGCCGTCTTGGCTTTGGCCTGAGCTTGAGCAGGAGCGCGAATCGGCATCAAGCGCTGAAATCGTAACGCTCTACCCGCATCGTTCCGAGGTACCCCGCCATCTGTGGCTAGACTTGCTAGCCAATGCGACACAAAGGGTATGGCTATACGCCAATGCGAGTCTTTTCCTGCCCGAAGACAACCCGGAATCTATAGGGCTTATCCAGCGCAAATCAGAAAACGGGACCGAAGTACGAATACTCATGGCGGACCCAGACAGCCCACAGTGCATTACACGGGGGATTGAAGAACAACTATTCGACGCGATACCGGCGCGCGTCCGGATGGCGCTGTCCTACTATTCACCTCTTGCGGATACTCCCGGAATAGATTTCCGTCTGCAAAAAGAAACTCTCTACAACTCTATTTTCGTCTACGATGACGAGATGCTTATAAATCAGCACGTGTATGGCATGTATGGCTACATGGCACCTATTCTCCACCTACGGCGGATGCAGGGCGGAGATTTCTTTGACATGTACATCCGAAGCTTTGAACGAGTCTGGGAAGTGTCGTCGCCTATCCAGGAATCAAACTTCTGGCGTCAGCGTGTCGCAGCAATAAATAGATCAGTAGCGAACGCTGATCACTTATCCCGGAAACTCTTTACAGCTTCTACTGCCGCATCGGTATCGCAGAGATCAGGCAATACGATATCGGCTCCTTCCGCTCTGAGTGATTCCGCGCTGTCGGATCCGGAAGCCACGCCTATTACGTGCGCACCTCCATTGCGGCCTGCTTGCATATCGCGTGGCGTGTCCCCGATGAGGATCGTATTCGTCTTGTCGAACTTAACGCCGTATTTCGCGGTTGCCCGTTCTTGCGCGACACCCACCAGATTTGCGCGTACATCATCATCGGAACCGTACCCGCCCACCTCGAAATCTAGGAAAACGTCGAGTTTGAAGGTGGACAACTTTACCCGGGCATTAGCCTTCATATTCCCGCTGAGTACAGACTGAATGATGTTCGGTGATGACTTCAGTTCTGTAAGCACCTTACGGGAACCTGGAAGTTCGTGGCCGCGTTTCGCCAGATCGGCTGTTTTTTGCCTTGTGGCAGATTCAAGTGCATCTGGAATCCGCGCGATATGCTCCTGAGTCGGCTCAATTCCGTGCGCAGTAAGCATGTTGCGCATGATTTCCGGCTCTGTCCGCCCATCGGTTTGCGCTCGATGTTCTGCGCTTCTTCCCGTGAGCAATTCAAAAGCAGTGGCATAAATTTCTTTGTTTACGCCATTGTTTTCGATCAGTGTGTGGTCAATGTCCCAAAGTACAAGTAGGGCATGCATGATCAGCAGCCTACCGGTAAGCTGCGATCCCCGAGCGGCCGCGTGGCGCTCCGCTCTGGCCAGTGTCAGGGGGTCGTGTGCCGACTTGTCTCATCGTCTCGTCTCACGCTGGGAACGTGGCCCAACGCGCGTAGGCGCGTACGCGCGCGCGAGGTGAGACAACTTGCGTGCGAACAACCCGATCAGCTAGGGTCATTATCGACGTATACGATCCTGGACTCCGGGGCCACCCGCTGCGCGACCTCATGGGTGTTGTCCGCCGTCGGCAGGCCCGTCCCGATGTCCAGGTACTGCCGGACTCCCGCCTCGCCGGCCAGGTACCTCACCACCCGCCCCAGGAACTTGCGGTCCGCGCGCGCGTGCCGCACGATGTCCGGCAGCATCTCCTCGATCCGGTCGCCGACCTCCCGGTCCACCGGGTAGTTGTCCTTGCCGCCGATCCAGTAATCCCAGACCCGGGCCGAGTGGGACACGGTGGTGTCGATCTCGGGGGACGAATGAAGGGCGGGCGGCGCGGAATTCTCGGACACGAAATCTTCGGACATGCTTAAAACCATAACCTTTTTACCGAACGGATAGTAGCTACTGCACTGCGCAAGGCTATTCGAGGCGCAGGGTCAGGGGAACGCGGGCATCACCTCGGTCGCGAACAGCCGCGCGGAGGCGAGGGTCTCGGCGGTCGTCATGTCGCCGAAGCACAGTTCCAGGGCCATGTAGTCGATGCCGCCCGCGTCCCGGTGATGGGCCACCCAGTCGCGGGCGCCGGCCGGGTCGCCGGCGTAGAAGTGACCGGTGGCGTGGATGGCCTCGAACGTGTCGGCCGGCAGCACCGGCGGCATCGGCACGTCGTGGCGCCGCCACAGGTGCTCGAAGTTCTCCTTGAACCGGGCGAACGCCCGGTTGGCGATCGCCATCGCCTCCGCGCCGGCCGGGGCGATGACGACCGACCGGGTGACGCCCAGCGGGGGCCGGCCCGCCGCCGGGCGGCCGAGGCTGGCCCATTCCGCCCGGTAGGCGTCGGTGAGCGGGCGTACCTTCTCCGAGGGGACAAGGGCCATCATCGGCATGGTGTTCCGGGCGCACCAGCCCGCCCTGGCCAGCGTGCGGGTGCCGTACCACAGCGGCGGATGGGGCCGCTGCACGGGCCGGGTGACGACCGGCGCGTCATCGACCTGGTAGTACTTCCCGCGGTAGGTGACGGTCTCGCCGGCCAGCCCGAGTCGCAGGATCTCGACCGCCTCGTCGAACCGCTGCTGCGTCTCGTCCCCGGGCACGCCGTGGAACGCGGTCTCGATGGGGGAGATGCCGCGCCCGACGCCGAGGTCGAGCCGTCCGCCGGTGAGCTGGTCGAGGGTGCACGCCTCCTCGACGACGCGCATCGGGTGGTACAGCGGCAGGATCGTGATCAGCGTGCCGAGCCGGATCCGCGAGGTCCGCTGCGAGGCGGCCGCCAGCAGCAGGTGCGGTGACGGGGTGATGCCCAGCGGCGTCCCGTGATGCTCGGCCATCTGGTAGGCGCGGAAGCCGAGGCGCTCGTAGGCCTCGATCAGCTCCAGCCGCTCGGCGAGCTGCCGGGCGGCTGGCCGCCCGGACGCGTCGTTGTGGTCGAAGATCCCGAACCGCATGCCTGGAACGTAACCGCCCGGCCCGTGGAACGCCACCCCGGCCCGGCCCGCGATCCCAGATGCGGTTATTTGTGCGGGAATATTGCTGTATGTTCGTGCTCTGGCCGGAGGTTCGGGTGCTAACGCGCGAAGGAGGCGCATAGTGAAACATGCAAGCGGCCGTGCCCAGAGACGGTGGCGGATGCCCGCGCGGTTTCGCGGGCCGGGCCGGGTAAAGGCGGGCCAGGTGGTGGCCCTGGCGGTCGCGCTGGTGCTCGCCGTCACCACGGCGACCGTCATCCTCAACCGGACGGAGACGTCCGCGCAGGCGGAAACCTCGCCCACCGCGGGGATCACGTTCCCGCTGCACACCAGCGGCGCGAACATCGTGGACGCCAGCGGCAAGACGGTCAAGCTGAACATGGTGAACTGGTACGGCGCGGATTCCCCGGACTACGTCGTCGGCGGGCTGCAGTCCCAGCCGATCAGCGAGATCATCAACAAGATCGTGTCCATGGGCTTCAACGGGGTGCGCCTGCCATGGTCCAACCAGATGTGGGAGAGCAACCCGACGGTCGCCTCGAAGTACGTGACGGCCAACCCCTCGTTCGCGGGCAAGCCGGCCCGGACGGTGTTCGAGGACGTCGTGCACGACCTCGCGAACGCTGGCCTGATGGTGGTGCTGGACAACCACACCAGCAACGCGGAATGGTGCTGCGGCAACTCCGACGGCAACACCCTCTGGTACAACTCCTCGTACCCGCAGTCCGCCTGGCTTTCGGACTGGGAATCGGTGACGAGGGAATTCAAGAACGTGCCGCAGGTGATCGGCGCGGACCTGCGCAACGAGCCACGCGGCAGCGCGGCGTGGGGCGGCTCGAACTCGGCCTACGACTGGCACGCCGCCGCCCAGACCGGTGGCAACGCCGTCCTGGGAGTCGATCCGCACTGGCTGATCTTCGTCGAGGGCGTCAACTACAGCCTGGACCTGTCCGGGGTGTCGAGCCTGCCGGTCAAGCTCAACACGGCGAACCAGCTCGTCTACGAGGCGCACGATTACCCGTGGGACTTCAGCGGGGACACGACCTACGACAGCTTCGCCTCCAAGATCCAGTCCCAATGGGGTTACCTCGCGGGCAAGGTTCCGCTGTGGATCGGCGAGTTCGGCACGTGCAACACCGGGAGCGGCTGCGTCTCCGGAACCTCGGCCAACGGCGCGTGGTGGACCTTCATCACCCGTTACCTGAAATACCACGACGTGAACTGGTCCTACTGGCCGGTGAACGGCACCGAGTCGGACGGGCTGTCCGGCCAGGGCCGCACCTTCGGCGCCACGGAGACGTACGGGATCCTGAACACGAGCTGGGACGGCGCGGCCCTGCCGGCCATGCTCAGCGGCCTGCAGGCGGACCAGCCCGCCTGCCCGTCCAGCCCGCTGGCCAACGGGACGTACTACATCAAGAACCGCGGCAGCGGCGACGTCATCGACATCCCGAAGAACAGCACGACCGAGGGCCAGGCCCTGGAGCAGTGGCCGTCGAACGACAAGGCCAACCAGCAGTGGAAGCTGACCCAGCTCGGCTGCGGCGTGTACGAGATCACCTCGGCGATGGACGGGCAGGCCATGGATGTCAACGGCCAGTCCACGAGCGCCGGCGGCAGCATCGACCAGTGGCCTTACTCGGGCGGAGGGAACCAGCAGTTCATCATCACGAAGAACTCCTCCGGGTATTACACGATCACCAACCTCAACAGCATGGACCTCGTCGAGGTCCCCGGTTCCTCCAACACGGCGGGGACCCTGCTCGACCAGTGGCCGTCCAACAGCGGCAACAACCAGCAGTGGTCCTTCATAGGGACCTAGTCGTCCTAGCTACTCGCAGCCAAGCAGGCCGTAGGCCTGCTTGGCTGCGAGGACGCTCTTGACCGCGGCGTTGACCTTGGCGCGCAGCGACGGGTCGGACGAGGCGCGGGACAGCACCGCCGCGGCCATCTCCTCCGCCGGGCCGAACGACTGGGAGGTGATCATGTCGCCGCCGGCGTTCAGGAACGAGATGGCCCGCTGGCCCGCCGGGACGCTGGCGACCGCGGCGGCGTCGCCGAGGTCGTCGGACATGACCACGCCGCGAAAGCCCGTGGAAGAGCGCAGCAGCCGGATCACGACCGGGGAGAACACGGCCAGCCGGGAGGGGTCGATCTTCGTGTAGGTGGCGAGGGCCACCATCATGAACGCCGCGCCCGCCCTGGTCGCGGACCGGTAGACGGCCAGGTCCGGATCGCGCGGAGTGGTCACCGAGTCCACCACGCGGGAGGTGTAGTCGGTGTTGCCGGTCACCTGGCCCAGGCCCGGGAAGTGCTTCGCCGACGTCGCGACCCCGGCCGCGGCCATCCCGGCGATGAACGCCGCCCCGTGCGCCCCGTTGACCGCGGGGGCGTGCCCGAACTCCCGGTCGACCTCGCCGATGGGCGCGTTCGACGCGGCGGTCGCGGCCGGGACCACGTCCATCACCGGGGCCAGGTCGAGGTTCACCCCGGCCGACCGCAGCTGGTGCCCCCAGGCCGCCGCCTGCCGCCGTAGGTACGAGGCCGGCCACGAGCCCTGGTCCAGCGCGGACGGCATGTCGGAGAAGCCGGGGCCCTTGAGGTTCTGGACCTCGCCGCCCTCCTGGTTGGCGGCGACGAAGAACCGCACCCCGCCGGTGTCGGCCGGGGTGGCGAGGGACTGGACGTAGGAGGTCGTCCCGGCCACCGCCTTGACGCCCTCGGAGGTGTCGCTGGCGAACAGCACCGAGCCGAAGTGGTACCGGCGTTCGGCCGCCGCCGTGGTCGGGCCCGCGCTGTCGGACGCCATCCCGACCAGGAACAGCTGGCCGACCCGCTGCGCCTCGGTGAGCCTCGCGAACGTCCGGTCCACGCAGGACGACGCCGCTCCCCGCCCGGCGGACGGGGCCGGCTTGAGCCCCCGTGCCGCCGCGCCGGACACGTGCCTCGC
>JAFMRC010000461.1 GCA_017354375.1 Nocardiopsaceae bacterium
GCCGTCGCCAGCGGCCTCCTGACTGGAACCGGTATCCGCCGCGCGCCCCTCGGCGTCGTCACCCGGCGCCTGCTCGTCAGCCTTCTTCGCGCCACCGTCAGCCTTATTGCTCTTGTCGCCGCTGTCATCGGCGTTCTTCGCGCCGTCGGCGTTCTTCTTCCCGCCGCCGTCGGCGTTCTTCGCGCCGTCAGCGTTGTTCTTCCCGCCACGTGACCCGCGCCCGCCCCGGCCGCCACCGGACTCCGTCGGCCTCGCCTGAGCAGACGAGGAGGAGGATGAAGATGAAGATGAAGATGAAGGCGGGGGCGCTACCGGCGGGGGAGGCTGGAACATCACCTGCGGCGCCTGAAAGACCGCCGCGGGCACCCCCGCGGGGACGCCACCTCCCGCGGCACCGGCATTCCCGGTACCGCCGACGCTGTTGTTCCTCCCGCCGCCGGCTCCGTTGTCCGCCGGGCCGCCGGCGTTATCACGGCCCTTGGCCTGGTTATCGTCTGTCTCGCGGCTGCTGCGCTCGCTGTCGAGCATACGGGCAATCTCCAGTCACGCTTCCGGGCACGGCCGCTCGGAGCGGAATGTCGCGCCGCACGGAAGCTCGTAGTGTTCGTCCGGCTGGGCAGCGTGAAATGCCGCCGCGCGCGAAACGGTCACGCGCGGACAAGGCGCCCCGCCCAGCCTTGCTAGCAGTGCTGATTCCGGGAGCGGTCACGGCTGGACCATCCCGGACTCGCCGAACGCCCCTTGCGCGAGCCGCGTGATGAACGGCTGCGCGGTCGGGGCCAGGTCGGAAACGTCGCGCAAGGCGGTTAGTACATCGTCGGGCCGTACGGCGGGGGTGGTGTGCCGCATCACCATCTCCAGGGCAACAGCGGCGCTGTCCCCGGTGTCCGCCTCATCGCTCACCCCGAGCGTGATGACGGCGGTCCGGGCGTCCATGCGCCGCAGGCCCTTGTGGGTCAGTCTCTCCACGGGAGCGTGGTCAAGGGCAAGGAACTTCGCTATCGCCGGTGCTACATCCTGGCGTGTCAAACCGGGGAGGACCACGCGCCACGCGGACGCGGTGAGTCGGCTTGCCGGCACCCCTCCGGCGTCCTCAGTGACAGCGATCACGTCTATCCCATCAGGCAGCGCCGCGTTCAGCCGGCCTCGCACGTCCTCTGCCCCTCTCCGGCTGGTCAGCGTGAGGCTCAGGTACTCCGCCTCGCTCGCGACGCCGGTCTGGACCCCTCCCGCGTAGGAGATCTTCGGGTGCGGCGTGAATCCGGCGGAATGCGCGATGGGCAACCCCGCCCGCCGCACTCCCCGCTCGAAGGCACGGGTCACATCTCTGTGACTGGCAAAACGCATCTTTCCCCGTTTAGCATACCGGACGACCATATGCTGGACAGCAGGCAACTGGCTGTTATCGCTCGGCACCGGCCTGCTCACTCCTGCTTCTCCCCGCCTCTCCGGTCCAGCCACGGGCCGCCTCTCCGGTTCAACCACGGGCCGCCTCCCTGGTCCAACCACGGGCCGGCTCTCCAGCCACCATGGGCACCACTACGAGTCGGCACGGGCACCGCTGCGAGTCAGCACTGGGAGCACGGGAAGCAAGCGCCTTCCGTCCAGCCGGTCTCCCGTCGGGCCCGTCTGTATCTCTGTACCCATCGAGGAACACACTCCACACTCATAGCAGGGTGTCCACCGGCAATCCTCGACCTCGCCCGGTCCCCCGGCTTGCCCGGCTTCCCCGGGAGCGACCGCCGAGCGCCAGTCCTGCCAGAGCCAGTCCCGGTCCAGGCCCGAATCGAGGTGGTCCCACGGCAGGACTTCGTCGTAGTCACGCTCTCGCGTAGTGTACCAATCCAGGCTGACCGGCCAGTCGGCCAGCGCGGTCTCGCAGGCAGCGGCCCACCGGGAGAACGAGAAGTGCTCCGACCACCCGTCGAACCGGGCACCGTCACGCCAGGCCGCCAGGATCACCGCCGCGACCCGCCGGTCACCGCGGGACAGCAGTCCCTCGACCAGCGAGGGCGTGCCCTCGTGGTAGCGGTAGCCAATCGCCCGGCCGTAGCGGCGGTCGGACCGCAGCGCCGCGCCCAGCGCCTTCAGCCGGGCGTCTATCACGTCCGGCGGGCACTGCGCCGCCCACTGGAACGGGGTGTGCGGCTTCGGCACGAACCCGCCGATGGACACCGTGCACCGGATGTCCTTCCGCCCGGTCTCCTCGCGCCCCGCGGCGATCACCTTCCTGGCCAGGTCCGCGATGGCCAGCACGTCGGAATCGTCCTCGGTCGGCAGCCCGCACATGAAGTACAGCTTTACCTGCCGCCAGCCGGAGGCGTACGCGGTCGTCACGGTCCGGATCAGGTCTTCCTCGGTGACCATCTTGTTGATCACGGCGCGCATCCGCTCCGAGCCGCCCTCCGGTGCGAACGTCAGCCCGGAGCGCCGGCCGTTGCGGGACAGCTCGTCAGCTAGCGTCACGTTGAACGCGTCCACCCGGGTAGACGGCAGTGACAGCCCGGTGTTGGTCCCCTCGTAGCAGTCGGCCAGGTCGACCGCGATGTTGTCGATCTCGCTGTGGTCGGCGGACGACAGCGAGAGCAGCCCGACCTCGGAGAAGCCGGTCGCCTTGACCCCGCCTTCGACCATCTTCCCGATGGTGGTGATGGACCGCTCCCGCACCGGACGCGTGATCATCCCGGCCTGGCAGAACCGGCAGCCCCTGGTGCAGCCACGGAAGATCTCCACGCTGTACCGCTCGTGCACCGTCTCCGTGACCGGTACCACTGGCGCCTTCGGATATGGCCAGGCATCCAGGTCCATCAGGGTGTGCTTCCGCACCGCGGCCGGCACGCCGGGCCGGTTCGGCGTCACCCGGGAGATCCGCCCGTCCGGCAGGTAGGACACGTCGTAGAACCGTGGCACGTACACGTCGCCGTCGGCGGCCAGCGACAGCAGCAGCCCGTCCCGCCCCCCTGGCCGCCCGGCGCGCTTCCAGTCGCGCACCAGCGACGTGATCTTCAAGACCGCTTCCTCCCCGTCGCCGAGCACGACGGCGTCGAGGAAATCGGCGATCGGCTCCGGGTTGAACGCGGCGTGGCCCCCGGCTATGACAAGGGGAGTCGCCTCGCTCCGTTCGGAAGAAAGCATTGGAATTCCGGACAGGTCCAGCGCGGTCAGCAGGTTGGTGTAGCCCAGCTCGGTGGAAAAGCTCACGCCGAGGACGTCGAACGCGCCCACCGGCCGGTGCGCATCGACCGTGAACTGCGGGATGCCATGCTCCCGCATGAGCTTCTCCAGGTCGGGCCACACGCAGTAGGTACGCTCGGCGAGCACGCCCGGCTGCTCATTGAGCACCTCGTACAGGATCGCCAGCCCCTGGTTGGGCTGCCCGACCTCGTACGCGTCCGGATAGAACAGCGCCCAGCGGACGTCGGTCTCGTCCCACTCCTTAACGGTGGAATTCACCTCGCCCCCGATATATTGCACCGGTTTGCGCACGAGCGGCAGCAACGTTTCCAGCTCAGGGAAGACCGACTCGACAGGCATGACGTCGAGAATACCCATCCCGAGTGCGCCCTCTGGCGCGCCTGCCGACCGCTCCCTAACGGCCCCGCGGCCCCCCGCTCGCAGCCCCCGCCCGGGACCCCCGCTCGCAGCCCCCGCCCGGGACCCCCGCTCGCAGCCCCCGCCTGCCGCCCC
>JAFMRC010000462.1 GCA_017354375.1 Nocardiopsaceae bacterium
GGCACAGCGGCTGTGCCCCGCCGAGGTGATCGTCGCCGCGGGCGACGGCGCGGCCGGGGCGGTCCGGGAGGCGCTGTCCGGGCTGGCCGACAAGGGCATCCGCATCGTGGTCACCGCCGCGGCCGGGGGTTCCGGTGGTTCCGGGGGTTCTTCCGGGCTGGGCTGGGCGCGCTCGCTGGCGCGGCGGGCATGGTCGCCGTGGGTGGTGCCCTGGCCGGAGCCCGGCCCCTCCAACGGGAGTCCCTCCAACGGGGGGACCGTCCCCGGTACCTACCTGCTGGACCTCGCCTGCGCGCGCGAGTGCGCGCAGGCGGACGCCGTCGGGTTCGGCCCGGCGGACTACGAGTTCACCCTCTCGCTGGCCGAGCCGGCGTTGGCCCGCCGGGACCTGCTCGCGCCGGGCGGCCCGGACGCCGCCGACTGGGGCAGCCACGGCCTCCGCCTCTTCACCATCACAAGGAGCTGACAACCATTGGCCGGAACCCGCCCCCGCGCGCTGGTGTACGGTGACGTCGACCTGAACCTGCTCGACGGCTCCGCCATCTGGGTGCAGGGCGTCACCCAGGCGCTGGTCACCGCGGGCTGCGCGGTGACGCTCGTGCTGAAGGCGCCGGTGCGCACCGACCGGCTCATCGCCCCGCTGCGCGACCTCGACGGCGTGACGATCCGCAGCCCGCACGCCGAGGCCCTGCTGGAGGGGCTCGGCGAGGCCAGCCTCACCGTGGCGCAGGCCACGTCGGTGCTGGCCGCCGTGGACGCGGCCGACCGGCACGACCTGGTGGTGGTGCGCGGCAGGAACCTGGTCGTGGCGGCGGCGAAGGAGGAGCCGTTCTCCGGCCGCCTGTGGTCCTACCTCACGGACGTGCCGCAGTCGGTCCCCGCCATGACCCCGAAGCACGCCGCCGATCTCGCGACGATCGCGCAGGCGTCCCGTTACCTGCTGTGCCAGACCGAGGAACTGCGCTGCTTCCTGGAGGGCAGCGTGCCCGCCGCGTGCGGCAAGTCGGTGCTGTTCCCCCCGGTGCTGCCCGCCGAGGCAACCAAGAGGGATGCCGAACGGATCGTCGTGACTGCCGGCGCGCCACTGAAACTCGTGTACACGGGCAAGTTCGCGCCGCGGTGGAACACCCTTGAGATGACGCGGCTGCCGTCGTTGCTGGCAGTGCGCGGGGTGCGGGCCGAGGTGCACATGGTCGGCGACAAGATCCACGACGACCCGAAGGACTCCTCCTACAAGCGACGGATGCGCACCGCCCTCGGCGAGGCCGGCAAGCCGTCGGGGAGCGGGGTGGTCTGGCACGGCGGCCAGCCGCGCGCCGAGGCGATGCGGCTGGCGGCGGACGGGGACATCGGGCTGTCGTGGCGGCACCCGGACCTGGACGCGTCGCTCGAGCTGTCCACGAAGGTGCTGGAGTTCGGGCAGCTCGGCCTGCCGGTGATCCTGAACCGGACCCCGATGCACGAGCAGCTGCTGGGCGCGGACTACCCGCTGTTCGCGGCGTCGCTGGATGACGTGGCGGAGGTGGCCGCGGCGGCGGCTTCCTCGCCGGAGCTCTTCGAGCTGGCCGCGGCGCGGACCGCGGCGGCGGCGGCCGAGTTCACCCTGGAGAAGGCCGCGGACCGGTTGCGCGCCTACCTCTCCCGCGCGATCGAGCCCCCGCGGTCCGGCTCTCCGGTCAAGCGCCTCCGGCTCGTCATCGCCGGCCACGACCTGAAGTTCTTCAAGCCGCTGATCGCCTACTTCAACCTCCAGCCCGGCCTGGAGGTCCGGGTGGACCAGTGGGCGGGGCTCGGCGAGCACGACGAGGCCGCCTCGCAGGAACTCGCCGAGTGGGCCGACGTGGTCATCTGCGAATGGTGCGGCCCGAACGCGGTCTGGTACAGCCGGCACAAGCGGAAGGGGTCGCGGCTGCTGGTCCACCTGCACCGGTTCGAGCTGTACTCGCACTACCCGGGCCAGGTGCGGATCGGCAACGTCGACCAGGTGATCTGCGTCAGCGACCACTACGCCCGGCTGACCCGCGAGCACACCGGATGGCCGGCCGCGAAGGTGGTCACGGTGCCGAACCCCATCGACATCTCCCAGCTGGACCGGGCCAAGCTGGACGGCGCCCAGTACTACCTCGGGCTGGTCAGCATCGACTCCTCCCGCAAGCGCCTCGACCTGGCCCTCGACATCCTGGAGGAACTGCGCCGGACCGATGACCGGTACCTGCTGTCGGTGAAGTCCCGGATGCCGTGGGAGCACTGGTGGGTGTGGCAGAACCCGGCCGAGCGCGACCACTACTCCGCCGCCCTGCGGCGGGTCCAGCGCTCCCCGCTGCTGCGCGGCGCCGTGGTGTTCGACGACGCCGGCCCGGACGTGCCGGCCTGGCTGCGCCGGATCGGGTTCGTGCTGTCCACCAGCGACGACGAGTCGTTCCACGTCGCGCCCGCCGAGGGCATGGCCTCCCGCGCGGTCCCGGTCATCCGGCACTGGGAGGGCGCGGAGACCATCTACGACAAGCGGTGGATCCGCCAGACCCCGGCCGAGATGGCGTCGCTCATCGCCTCGCTGTCCGACCCGGCGGAGTGGCGGGTGGCCGGCCAGGTGGCCCGTGAGCAGATCCAGTCGTTCCGGCTGGAGGCGGTGTGCCAGGCGTGGCATCAGCTGCTCACCTCCGACCTCGAGCCGGGCGCGACCGGCCCTGCGGGCGCGGCGCACCAGCTGCAGTGCGCGCGCTGACCCCGGGCGGCGCGCGATGTCCTTCACGCTCGCGGTCAGCGCCGCCTCGGCGGATTCCTGCGCCGCGCTGACCCGGCGGGCGCTGGCCACCGACGCGTCGGTGATGCCCGTTCCGGGGCCCGCGGCGGTCGCGTGGCGATCGGAGGACGGCCGCGCCGCCGTCCTGCGCTGGGGCGGCGAGGCACCCGCCGACCTCGCTGGCCCGGGTAACGAGACGATCCGGGCCGGCGAGGACGGCTCATCGGTGACCGCCCGGACGTCGCTGACCAGGATCGACCCGGTCTACGCCGCGGAACTCCCCGGGGCGGTGATCCTGTCCGGCCGGGCCATGTGGGCCGCCTGGGTCGCGGACCGCCTGGGCGACCTCGACCCGTCGCACGCCTGCGCGCTGCTCAACCCGGGCTTCCCGCTCGGTGCCACGACCCCGTGGCGCGGGGTGTCGGCGCTCCCGCCCGCCGCCACCGCCCGCGCGGCCTCCGGCCGCCTGATCGTCCGGGCCGACTCCCCCAGCGCGGGTTCTCCCCCTGCCGGGCACGCCGGAGACGCCAGCCTCGCTGCCCCGGTCGCCGCCGCGCTCGTCGCCGCCGTGGCGCCGCTGAAGGAGGCAGGAGAGCCGGTACGGCTCAGCCTGACCGGCGGCAAGGACAGCCGCCTGGTCGCCGCCGCGCTCGTCGCGGCCGGCGTCCCGGTGGAGGCGACCACCCACGGGTTCGGCGAGCACCCCGACGTGACCGTGGCCGCCGAGGTGGCGAGGCGGCTCGGCATCGAGCACGCGCCCGTCACGCCCGCCGAGCCCGGCCAGCGGGCCGACGTGCTGGCCAGGGTGCGCGCGAGCGTGCTGGTCGCCGACGGGATGCTGTCGGCGTTCGAGAACGTGGGCCGGCCCGATCCCTCCCGCTCCCCCGCGCTGACCGCGGGCGGCCGCGGCGGCGAGCTGCTGCGCGGCGGGTACGC
>JAFMRC010000211.1 GCA_017354375.1 Nocardiopsaceae bacterium
GTCCGGGGCCGTCCGCCAGGCCCGGCCGACCGTGACCGCGTGCGCCGCGACGAGGAGCAGGCAGGTCAGGCTCAGGTACCCGAGCAGCGCCACCGACGCGGCGTAGGCCGCGAGCCGGGCCGCCCCGGGCCGCTCGAGGACCGGCAGCAGCAGCCAGCTCGCCAGCACGGCGGCGGCGACCGTCATCGCGTAGGGCCGGGCGTCCTGGCCCCACAGGCTCACCACCGGCTCGGCCGCGAACGCCAGCCCGGCCAGCAGGCCGGCCAGCGGTGAGCTCAGCCGCCGCCCGATCGCGGCGATGCCGAGCGCCGCCGCCGCCATCGCCACCGCCGAGGGCAGCCGCATCACCAGCTCCGAGGTGCCCGCCACCTGCGCGATCGGCCAGATCAGCAGGTAATACAGGCCGTGCACCACGTCGACGTGGCCCAGCATCGCGATCAGCCGGGGCAGCGGGCGGCTGACCGCCGAAATCGTCGCCGTTTCGTCCCCCCAGTAGGACGAGGAGGTGATTCCCGACAGCATGACCGCCAGCGTGACGGCCGCGGGCGCCAGCGGCATCCAGCCGAACCGGCGCCAGCCGGGCCGACGCCGGACGGGCCGTGACGGGACGTGCCGTGCCGTCTGGGCGGCCTGCCGTATCGACGGCGGCGCCATCGCCAGGTGCGTAGTCATGCCCGTCAGCATTCCGGGCGGCATTGGTGCCCCGCTTCCCGCCGACCGGGGAGGATATATCCCTCTTATGGGGGATATATGTGTGATCCCGTGGAGGTAGCGTGCGGGGCGTGTGGGACCGAATCAGGCGCAGGGCGTGGGGCCTGTCCGGCCGGCTGACCGCCTCCTACGTGCTGGTCACGCTGGCCGTGGTTGTGCTGACCGAGGCACTGGTGCTCGGCTACGAGGCACCCCGGCTCGTCAGCGACACCCGGTTGAACTCCGAGGCGATCGCCACCGCCAAGGACTACGGGACGGAACTCGCGGCCAACTTCTACATGAAACACGCTTCGTTCAGGACTTCGACGGCACCGCCCCCGCCCGCTAGCCCGCCCGGCGGGCACGGCCAGCCGACGGTATCCACATCGGCCAGCCTGTACCAGCGAGGGGGGAAACCGGTCAAACTGCCCGCGACCGGCGACCTGACCGTCCCGGCGATCAAGGGCCCGGTCGGCGGCGACCATGCGCTCACCGCGGTGGTGGCGATCGCCCCGGACGGCACGATCATCGCGTCCTCCGCGCCGGCCCGGTACCCGCCCGGCCGGACATCCGACGGGCTCATCCCCGCCGGCGCGGCCGGGGCGGCCAAGGACCGCTATTCCGGCACCACTCGCTCCGAAACTATCGAGGCGGGCAGCGCGCCGACTAGGTACGGCGGCGTGGACTGGGCAGTAGATGTGGAATTCGCACCCCAAGCGGAGCCATTTGGGAAGGGCGAGCCCATGGAGCATGGCCTCTTCGCCGTGTACGCGCAGGTTCCCCAGCCTCCCGAGTTCATCAGCCCGGTCAGCGCCTGGGACGAGCTCCGGCAGCGGGCCGACGCCGGCCCGCTGCTGACCGCCTCCTACGTCCTGCTGGCCGTGATCGTGCCGGTCGGCGTGCTGTTCGGGCTGCTGGCCTCGCGGCGGCTGGTGCGCCGGATCCGCCGCCTTGAGGCCGCGACCCTGGCCGTGGCCGACGGCGACTACACCATCGCCCTGCCCGCCTCGGGCCGGGACGAGATAGGCCGGCTGGAGGCCAACTTCGCCGCCATGACGGGCCAGTTGCGCTCCGCGCTGGCCGCCGAAAGGGACCGCGCCTCCGGTGATGCCCGGAACGCCGAGCGGATCCGGATCGCCCGGGAGGTTCACGACGCGATCTCCCAGCACCTGTTCGGCCTGCGGATGATCGTCGGCGGCATGCGCCGGGTCAGCCCGGACAACGAGCAGGTAGCCGCGGTCGAGCGCATCACCGAGGACGCGCTGCGGGACGTCCAGGCGCTGCTGCTGGAACTGCGCCCAGCCGGGCTGGACGGCACCGGTCTCGCCCCCGCCCTGCACGGGTTGTGCGCCTCCTACCACGACCGGCTCGGCGTCACCATCGACGAGAACCTGGAGGACGTCGCTGTCGGCGGGACGGCCGGGCACGCGCTGCTGCGCATCGCCCAGGAGGCATGCGCAAACGCGGTCCGGCACGGGCACGCCCAACGCCTCGCGGTGTCCCTGACCCGCCGGGACGAGCACGTCGAGCTGGCCGTCCGGGACACCGGCACCGGGTTCGACCCGGCCGACGACCACCACGGCTCGGGACTGGCCAACATCCGTGACCGGGTCGCCGAACTCGGCGGCACCGTGGATATCGTCAGCGCGCCCGGCGCGGGCACGACGGTCACCGTCCGGGTGCCGGCGCCGTGAGTGCCGACGCAGTGAGCATCCGGGTCGTGATCGCCGACGACCACCGCGTCGTCCGGGCCGGGCTGTCCTACCTGCTCGGCGAGGAGCCCGACATCGAGGTCGTCGGCGAGGCCGGAACCGGCGAGCAGGCGCTCCGCGTCATCGCCGCCACCCGCCCCGACGTGCTGCTGCTCGACCTGTACATGCCCGAGCTGGACGGGCACGGCGTGCTCGCCGCCCTCGCGGCTGAATCGCCGGAAGCGCCGGAAGCGCGCCATCGCCCCGCGGTCGTGATGCTCACCTCCGCCGCGGACGACGAGGACCTGGTCAAGGCCATGCGCGGCGGCGCCATGTCCTACCTGCTCAAGACCGCCGCCCCGGACGAGGTCGTCGCCGTCATCCGCGCCGCCGCCGCGGGAACCGCCAGCCTCAGCCCCGACCTGCTGACCCGCTTCACCCGGGCGCTTCACCGGCCACCGCCGCCCGACCCCCTGCGGCCGCTGTCGGCGCGCGAACGCGAGGTACTCGCCCTCATCGCCCAAGGTCACGGCAACCGGCAGATCGCCCGCGAACTCGCGATCGGCGAGCAGACCGTCAAGACCCACGTCCGCAGCATCCTCGCCAAGCTCGGCCTGCAAGACCGCGTCCACGCCGCCATCTTCGCCCTCCGCCACCTGCCCCGCTGTTGAGCCGCCTGTGGCTGTATGCCAGCCGCCGCCCGCCAGCCGACCTAAGACCATCGGACTAGGCCTTCCGCGACGCACGCCCGATGCGGGACGAACCCCCGCTGCCTAGCGTCGGGCTCATGAACACTCACGAACCCACTCACGAAGCCGCCCGGCCCGGCAGGCAGACCGCGGCCGACCCGCTCGCCGTCGTCACCGGGGCATCCCGGGGACTCGGCCGCGCCCTGGCCGGGGGCCTGGCCCGCGCGGGCTGGAACCTGGTCATCGACGCCCGCGACCGCGACGCGCTCCGCGACGCCGCCCAGGCGATCCGGGATCAGGCGGCGCCCGGCGTCACCGTCACCGACGTCCCCGGCAACATCACCGACCCGGCTCACCGCGGGGACCTGTCCGAGGCGGCCGGGAACCAAGCCGCCCTGCTGGTCAGCAACGCGGGCACGCTCGGCGCCACGCCGCTGCCCGCGATGGCGGACTACCCGCTCGGCGAATTCCGCGACGCCTTCGAGGTCAACGTGGTCGCCCCGGTCGCGCTCGCCCAGCTCTTCCTGCCCCGGCTGCGGGAAAACGGCGGCGCCATCGTCACCATCACCTCCGACGCCGCCACCGAGCCCTACGGCGGCTGGGGCGGCTACGGCGCGGCCAAGGCCGCCCTGGAGCAGGCCTCCGCCGTGCTCGCCGCCGAGGAGACCGCGGTCCGCGTCTGGCGGTTCGACCCCGGCGACCTGCGCACCGACATGCACCAGGCCGCCTTCCCCGGCGAGGACATCTCCGACCGGCCGCTCCCCGAGACCGTCGTCCCGGCGTTCCTCCGCCTGGTCGCCGAACGCCTGCCGAGCGGCCGCTACCGCGCGGCCGAGTTGCCGGGCACGGCCGCAGCCGCCGCGATCCGTTAGGGACGATCATGGAATTCACGCTGCCCAAGGCCCTGGAAGCCACCGCGCCGCCCGAGGCCAGGGGGCTGCCGCGCGACGGAGTGCGGCTGCTGGTCAGCCGGGCCGGCCGCGGCGAGGTCACGCACCACCGGTTCACCGAGCTGCCGGGGCTGCTGCTCCCCGGCGACCTGCTCGTCGTCAACAACTCGCGCACCCTGCCCGCCGCGGTCCGGGCCGGGCGGCGGCAGGAAATCCACTTCTCCACACCGCTGCCGGGCGGGGACTGGCTGGTCGAGGTGCGGGTCCCCGCCAGAAAATCTTCTATGCCGAACGGGTCTGCGGCGCCTGGGGACGTCATCGCCCTGCCCGGCGGCGCTTCGCTGAGACTGCTCGGCCGCTACTCGGCCCGGCTGTGGCGGGCGCGGCCGTCGGTAGCCGTGATCCCCTACCTACTGCGGTATGGCATGCCGATTAAGTATCAGTATGCGGAAGGGCCGTGGGGGATCTCCGCATACCAAACGGTGTTCGGGCTGCATCCGGGCAGCGCGGAGATGCCGAGCGCCGCGCGGCCGTTCACCCCGTCCGGCGTGGCCGCGCTGGCGGCCCGCGGGGTACTGATCGCCCCGGTGACCCTGCACTGCGGAGTCTCCTCCCTGGAGGCCGACGAGGATCCGTACCCGGAGCAGTACGACGTGCCCCCCGCCACCGCGCGCCTGGTCCGGCACGTGAAGCGGTCCGGCGGCCGGGTCATCGCGGCCGGCACCACCGTCGTCCGCGCGCTGGAGACCACGGGCGGCGCGCCAGGGGCCGGGTGGACGTCGCACGTGGTCACGCCGGAGACCGGGGTGAGCGTGGCCGACGGGCTGCTCACCGGGATGCACGAGCCCCGTTCGTCCCACCTGCGGATGCTCGCCGCCTTTCACGACGAGGAGCTGCTCCGCCGCTGCTACGACGAGGCCCTCGACCGCGGGTACCTGTGGCACGAGTTCGGCGACACCCACCTCCTCCTCCGCGGTGGTCCCCCGAACCCCTGTTGACCCGGCGTCAACGGCACTTTGCTACGGCCAGAACCGTAGCAACGGCACTTTCATCCGGCTGGGTTGGGCGGCGGGCTAGGGGAACGGGGGAGCGTCTTGCTGGCAGACGGTGCCCGGGGCGGGCAGGGTGCCGCTGATCGTGTAGGTGACCATGTCGTTGAGGGCGCAGGTGCTCGTGTTGCCGTTGCCGGTGGTGTGGCCGTAGCCATCGACGGTCAGCAGCCGGGCCCTGGCCAGCTCGTGAGACATGGCGACCGAGTCCTGGTAGGAGGTGGCCGGATCACCGGTGTTGCCGACCACCAGGATCGTGCTGGCGGTGGGCCGGTTCCACGGGCCGGCGTAGCGGTCGGCGGACGCGGCGGCCGGCCAGCCGGCGCACCCCTCGGTGTCCCACGCCCAGGCCGGCGCGAAGGTGCCCGGCATGGCAGCGGCGGCATAGGCGGCCGGGTCGCGGGGATTCGAAGCGTCGGCGCACTCGATCGCGAGCTGCTGTTCCCGGCCAAAGTAGGGGGCTGGGGCCGACGGGCTGGCGTAGGGGGTGGCCGCCGGGGCGGTGCCCGCTGGGGCCGTGCCCTCAGGGGCCGTGCCCGCAGGGACTGTGGCCTGGCTGTTACCGCTGCTGCCGGTGGAGGCCGTGACGGCGGTGGCGGCGGCGGTCCAGATACGCTGCAGCGTCCTGGCGCTGGACTGCCACGCCGGGACGCTGTCCAGGCCGACGGACGCGATCGCGTCGGCGTAGGTGACGGTGCGGGGCCGGCTGCCGACACGGACGGGGTGCCGGGCGAGAAGGCTCAGCAGCGCGTGCCACTTGGCCGTGGTCGCGGCGGGGGTGCCGGCCGAGAACGCGCACGCGGTCCTCGGGGCCTTGCCGCACAGGTCGAGGAACGCGGCCATCGTCGCGTCCGAGGCCTGGGCCGATCCCATCCGCGAGTACGCGGGCAGCTGGCTGGCGCCGGCGGTCCAGGTTGCTGGGTCGACGTTGCCGTCCAGCACCATGCGCCCGGTGGTGGCCGGGAACAGGTTGGCGTAGGTCGCGCCGAGCAGGGTGCCGTAGGAAGCGCCGTAGTAGTTCAGCACCGGGTCGCCGACGGCCTCGCGCAGCAGGTTCATGTCCCTGGCGATGTCGGCGGTGCTGTCGTGGTCCAGCACCGGCCCCGCGTGGCGGGCACACCGCGCGTCGAGCGTGGCGTACGCCCGTTCCCAGGCCGCCTGCTGCGCCGCGTCCACCGGGAACGGCGGCAGCCCGCCCAGGAGCTTGTTCTCCGCCGCCTCGGTCGGGAAGCAGCGGACCTGCGTGCTGTAGCCCATCCCGCGGGGGTCGAACGTGATGATGTTGTACCGCTGCCGCCACTGGGCGGGGAGGCCGGAATACCCGCTGGCCATGCTGGAGACCTGCGGGTTGGGGCCGCCGCCGTTGACGAATAGCCAGCCCAGGCTGGGTCCGGGGCCGGTCGCGAGATGGCTGATGGCGGCGACGCTGATCGTCGCGCCGCGCGGATCGGCGTAGTTCAGCGGCACCCGCGCGGTGGCGCACCGGAACCCGCCGTCGCAGGACTTCCAGCTCAGCGACGGAACCGCCGGGCTACCTGTCCCCGCGGACGGGGCCGCCGCGGCCTGGCCGTAGCCGACCGTCGTCAGCGTGGCCACTGCCGCCAGGGCCAGGGCAGCCGCCCCGATGGCCGCCCGCATCAGGCCGCCCTCTTCCGGGACAGGCGGACGGTGGCGACGATCAGCAGGACCGAGAGGGAGAGCAGCCAGCCGCCCTCGACGAGCTGCTTCGGCCAGAATCCGCCGACCGGGTAGCGCGGGCGCAGCACCAGCCACGCCAGCAGGTCGAGGGCGACGTAGGAACCGAGTCCGACGGCCATGGCCGGGACGGTGCGGCGCAGCAGCAGGCCGCAGAACGCGCCGATGGCGAACGCCGTCAGAGTCCAGGCGGCGAACGACACGCCGCGGGCGTCGAACACGGTGGCGCTCAGCACGGTCAGGCCCGGCTGCTGCTGCTGGATGACCGGGTCGAAGAACCAGGCGAAAAGCTGGCTGAACGCCCCGGCCACGGCGGCGAGCACCACGCCGAGCAGGGCGAGCTTCGCGGTTATCCACCGCTCCCGGCCGATGCCCTGCGTCCACGCGTACCGGAACGTGCCGGTCTCCAGCTCCCGGGCCAGCACCGGGGCGCCGGCGAACGCGCCGATCAGCGCCGGGGCGAGCTGCATCAGGATGTCGACGGCGTTCGCCATCGGCCAGTCGGAGGAGTTGAACGAGCCGTTCAGGGCCTGGCAGGCGCTGGAGCCGGACGGGTGGCAGGCGGCCAGGGCCGCGTAGTCGTGGTGGATCTTCAGCCCCGCGATCAGCAGGAACACGGCCGCAGCGCCGAACAGCGCGGGCACGGCGATCAGCGTGGACCGGTGCTGGCGCCAGGTGACCCAGGCCATCCGGCGCCAGGGCAGCGGGGGCAGGCGGTCCGCGGACGTTCCGGGCCGCTCGGGGAGGGAGATGACGGTCATCGAGACGCCTCGATCCGTTCGGGATGGAGCTGGTCTTGGGGGTTGGGGTCGGCGGGTGCCCGGAGGTAGGCGAGGGCGAGTTCCTCCAGGGTGACGGGGTGCGCTTCCCAGCCGGGCGGCACCGGGTCGTCCGCGCCGACGCGGACCAGCAGGTGGGCCTGGGAGGCGGAGCCGGAGGCGGAGCGGGAAGCGAAGCCGGAGGCGGCGCGCTTGTCCTGGACGACGCTCGCCCTGGCGGCGATCGCGTCGGCCTCGGCGGCGGGGCCGGTCAGCACGCGGTGCCCGGTGAGCAGGTCATCGGCCTGGCCGGCCACCCGGGGCTCGCCGCCGCGCAGCACGACGAGGTAGTCGGCGACCCGCTCCAGTTCGGCCAGCGCGTGCGAGGACAGCAGCACGGACACGCCGTCGTCGGCCATCGCGACCATGACCGTGGCCAGGAAGTCCCGGCGCGCGAGGGGATCGAGCGCGGCCAGGGGCTCGTCGAGGATGAGCAGCCGGGGCCGCCTGGCCAGCGCCAGGGTCAGCGCGAGCTGGGCCTGCTGGCCGCCGGACAGCCTGCCCGCCTTCTTCCCCGGCGGGATGTCCAGCTCGGCCAGGCGCCGCTTCGCGTAGGGCTCGTCGAAGAGCCGGTTCAGGTTCCCGGTGATGTGCACCATGTCCGCGGCGGACAGGTTCTTGTACACCGGCGCGTCCTGCGCCATGTACGCGATCCCGTCCAGCGCGGCCGGCGACCCGGCGGGCCGGCCGCCGAGCACCGCGACGGTCCCGGTGGTCGGGACGGCCAGGCCGGCCAGGATGTTCACCAGGGTTGACTTGCCCGCGCCGTTCGGCCCGACCAGCGCGGCCATGTGCCCCTCGGGGATCGAGAGCGTGCAGTCGCGCAGCGCCCAGGTGTCCCGGTAGCGCTTCCCCAGGCCGAGGGTCTCGATCACGTTCACGCGACGCCCTCCGATCCGTCGCCCGCCCCGGCGCCCCGGTTGTCGCGGCCGTCGCGGCGGAAGTGATCTCGCAGCACGCTGGTGAACAGGGCCACGATCCCGTCCTCGTCCAGCCCCGCCTCCTCGGCGGACGCGAGCCAGCGGTGCAGGTTCCGGCGCAGCCCGGCCAGCTCGGGGAGCGCCACCTGGCCGAGGGCGGCCGTGACGAAGGTGCCCTGGCCGGGACGGCCGGCCGCCAGGCCCTTGGTCTCCAGTTCCTTGTAGGCCTTCAGCACAGTGTTCGGGTTGATGGCCAGCCCGGCGACCACGTCCCTGACCTTGGGCAACTGGTCACCGGGCTTGAGGTACCCCAGCCGCAGCGCGTGCTCGACCTGCTGGACGAGCTGCAGGTAGGTCGGAACCCCGGAGGAGCCGTCGAGCCGGAACTCGATCGGCGTCCCGTCCCCGCCCGCCCCGTTGTTCTCTTTATCTATGACCATAGGACAATGGTACAGACGGCGGCGACGGTGTCAAGCGATGGCGTCAAACGGCAAGGTCGCCAAACGGCGGCGGGCGGATGGTGTCAAATGCCGCGTTTGCCGGAGACCGGGGCGAATGCTGGCGGATTGCGGGGGGTTGCTAGTAGGCTTGAGTAGCGAATGAGTCACCGGTCGTGTCATTAGAGTGAGGGTTCCCCCCGCGATGAGCGTTCCCGCCTGGCAGCTGCTGAATGGGCTGCCCGCCTGGGAGATCGCCGAGCTTCCCCGCCCCGCGCCGCCGGGCGGGGGGACGTCGTACGGCGGGACGGGTGACGGAGCGGCCGGCCAGCGGGCCGGGGACCGGGAGCGGCGGATGCTGGCGCTCGCGTCCGCGTGC
>JAFMRC010000463.1 GCA_017354375.1 Nocardiopsaceae bacterium
AGCGAGCGCGCCGAGAAGGCCAGGGCCAGGGCAGCGGCACCCGCGGCGCCGAACAACCCGAGGCGGACGCGCCGCGCGAGGCGGCGCCGGTCGTGTGTCATCGTTGACGGCTCCTTCGCTGAAGCGAGCGGCGAATGAAACGCGGGCCTTCATCGTCTGCCTAAAGCGGGGCGGAGTCGATTTATTTTCTGCCCGAAGCCGGGCAGGGCCGTGCGCTGGACAGGCGCCACTATCCGTTCGGCATAATGGGTTTTCGTGTTTTCCGACGGCGAGCTCGGCGAGGTCGACCGGCGGCGGGCGTGGCACCCGTACGCGCCGATGCCGGCCGCGGTCGAGCCCCTGGTGGTGACCGGGGCGAGCGGGGTGCGGCTGCGGCTGGCCGACGGCCGGGAGCTGATCGACGGGATGTCGTCGTGGTGGGCGGCCATTCACGGCTACCGGCACCCCGCCCTGGACGCGGCGGCCGCCGGGCAGCTGGGGAAGATGAGCCACGTGATGTTCGGGGGGCTGACGCACGAGCCGGCCGTGCGGCTCGCGGACCGGCTCGCCTCGCTCGCGCCACGCGGCCTGGAGCACGTCTTCCTGTGCGATTCCGGGTCGGTCAGCGTCGAGGTCGCGGTGAAGATGTGCCTGCAGTACTGGCGGTCACTCGGGCAGCCGGGGAAGCGGCGGCTGCTGACCTGGCGCGGCGGCTACCACGGCGACACGTTCATGGCGATGTCGGTATGCGACCCGGTCGGCGGCATGCACCGGATGTGGGACGGCGTGCTGCCCCGGCAGGTGTTCGCGGGGCCGCCGCCGGACGGGTTCGGCGCCGGCGTGGACGAGGCCTACGCGGAGTCCTTGAGGACGCTGATCGCCTCCCACGCGCGAGAACTGGCCGCGGTGATCGTGGAGCCGGTCGTGCAGGGCGCCGGGGGAATGCGGTTCCACTCACCGGAATACCTGCGCGTGCTGAGGAAGGCGTGCGACTCCCACGGCGTGCTCCTGGTGCTCGACGAGATCGCGACCGGGTTCGGCCGCAGCGGCGCGCTGTTCGCGGCGGGCCACGCCGGGGTGTCGCCGGACGTGATGTGCGTCGGAAAGGCGCTGACCGGGGGATACCTGACGCTCGCCGCGACGCTGTGCACGCCTGAGGTGGCGGCGGGCATCGCGCGCGGGGAGCTGCCCGTGCTGGCGCACGGGCCGACGTTCATGGGCAACCCGCTGGCCTGCGCGGTGGCGAACGCGTCGCTCGACGTCCTGCTGGGGACGGATACCTACGCGGGCGGATGGCGGGCGGCCGTCGGCCGGATCGAGGCGGGGCTGCGGGCCGGGCTGGCGCCCGCGCTGGACCTTCCCGGCGTCACGGACGTGCGGGTACTGGGCGCGATCGGCGTCGTGCAGCTTTCCCGCGAGGTGGACATGGGGGCGGCGACGGAGGCGGCGGTGCGGGCCGGGGTGTGGCTGCGGCCGTTCCGCGACCTGATCTACACGATGCCGCCGTACGTCACGCCGGATGGCGACCTCGCGCGGATCTGCGAGGCGATGCTCGCCGTCGCCCGCGCCTGCCCGTGACCCGCGGGCTCGTCGTGCCACGGCGTCCCGTCTTGCAGCGGCGTCTCGTCGGCCAGGGAAAACCACACGGTGGTTCCCTCCGGGCCGCGCAGGTAGCCCCACCGGTCGGCGAGCTGCTGCACGAGGTAGAGGCCGTGGCCCTCGGCCGCGTACAGGTTTCCCTTCACCACCGGGGCACCGGGGGAACCCTGGTCGGTCACCTCGATGAGAACGCCTCCGGGCAGGCCGATGACGACCACCGTGATCTCGCCGCCGTCGCCGGACCTCGTGTGCTGGATCGCGTTCGTGACCACCTCGGACGTCAGTAAGGTCGCCGCGTCGGAGTCGATCCTGGGCTGCCGTGACAGGGTGCGCGCTATGAACGCGCGGGCGCTGGCGGCGTGCTCGGGGCTACCGGGAATGACCAGCGAGCCGAGCACCGCGGACCGTCGCCGGGCCGGGCCGTGCGTCGGCGGCCGGCCTGCTGGCCTCCCGGGTTCCCCGGGTGCCTGCTGCTGGCCGCTTCCTGCGGGGGTGTCCATCTGCGTGCCTCCCGAGTCATGGCAGATGCCTGTAGGTAAAGACCGGGGAGCCAGCTAAACGGACAAATGCGATCTATTGGGTACTATGCGCACTTTTCCCGTTTTGAGGGTTCACGGTGATGATCGGCTCTCGCGCCGCTTGCGCCCCCCGTCTCTTGCGATGATGCCGCTGCAAGTGCGTAGCGCGCAAGTGCGTAGGACAAATTTTCAGATGAGATCCCGGATGGGATTTCATCTGGAGAGATTTCCCTGTATCGTGCTGCTTGTCGGCGCCGCCTGGGGGAGCATACGGTGCGGAGGGGCGCACCTCTGGCGCACGGGGCACGGGGCCTCAGGTGCGGGTACGGCCGCCGATGCGTTCGCTGAGGGAGGTGGACCCGCGGTGGCCATGGGACCTACCGTCCGGAGGCGCAGGCTCGGCACCGAGTTGCGCAGGCTCCGTGACAAGAGCGGCTACAAGCTGGAAGAGGTGGCCGCCGAGCTCGGTGTCGCATCGTCGACGCTGTCGCGGATCGAGACCGGCAAGGCGCCGACCAAGTCGGCGTACCTGAACCACATGCTCGAATTGTACGGCGTGCGGGACGCCACCCAGCGGGCGGTCCTGGTCGGCATGGCGCGTGAGGGGCACCGCAAGGGCTGGTGGGCCGCTTACGACGACGTGCTGCCCAGCGGCTTCGACATCTACGTGGGGCTGGAGGCCGAGACTGCCTCCGTCCGCAGCTACGAGGTGTCGGTGGTGCACGGCCTGCTGCAGACGGCGGACTACGCGCGGACGGTGCTGCGGGAGGTGTTCCCCCGGCATTCGACGGAGCAGATCGAGCGCCTCGTGGACCTGCGCGTGGCACGGCAAAAGCGGCTTGACGACGATCCGCCCCTGGAACTGTGGGCGATCCTCGACGAGGCGGTGATCCGCCGCACGGTCGGCGGCCCGGCGTGCATGCGCCACCAGCTGGAGCACCTGGTGGCGGAGGGGGAGCGCCAGGGCGTGACGATTCAGGTGCTGCCATTCTCCAGCGGCGCGCACGCCGGGCACGGGGGCCCGTTCTCCATCCTCGAGTTCCCGGAGCGGAGCGACGCCGAGGTCGCCTACGTGGAGACCGACGCCGGAAACATCTACCTGGAGAAGGACAAGGATGTACGGACCCGGGCCGAGGCCTTCGACCGGCTGCGGGCCACGGCACTGTCGCCGACGGAGTCGTGCGAGCTGATCCTGGGGGCAGCGCGCCAGCTCACCTGAGGCGGGGCGGCCGCCTGGCCGTCACGGAGGAAACACAAGGGAGGCAATGAGATGAAGATCGATCAGACCGGGTTGCGCTGGTTCAAGAGCTCGTTCAGCGCTGCCAACAACTGCGTGGAGGTCGCGCGCATGCCGGGAGGCGGTGTCGCGGTCCGGGACTCCAAGGATCGCGCCAAGGAGCCGCACGTGTATACCCGCGGCGAATGGGAGGCGTTCCTCAAGGGCGCCAAGAACGGCGAGTTCGACCTGCCCGTTCTCTTATGCGCCGGGTATTACCGGCTTAGCTCATGGGTGCTGGAGAAGCGGTTGCCTCCCCGCACCAGGCCTGACCGGGGGGAGAGACGGCGGGTTCCCGT
>JAFMRC010000464.1 GCA_017354375.1 Nocardiopsaceae bacterium
GCGCCGGCCCCCCGACCGCCGAACTCTCGACCGCCGGCCCGGAGCCGGCGGGCGGCTCGGTCAGGGGCGGATCCATGACCAGCAGCACCGCGTCGATGCCCGGGTCGCGGGCGACCACGCTGAGGGCACGAGCCAGCAGCGCGGCGTCCACCATGACGAACCCGGTCACGTCGAGGGGATTACGCACCGTGGCGAACCCCGGGAGCACCTCCGCTAGCCCGCGTGCGGTCTCGGGGGCGAACGCCGGCAGCTCCAGCCCCTCCCGCTCGGCCCGATCGGCGACGACCCCCGACGCGCCACCGGACGGCGTGACCACGCCGAGCCTGCGACCGCCGATCCCGCGGACCCCACCAGCCCCGTCAGCCCCACTGCTAGCCCCGCCAGCCCTACTGCCCCCGACGACATCGGCCAGCAGCCCGGCGGTGATCACGAGGTCTTCCAGGGACCGCACCCGCACGACGCCGAGCCGTCGGAACTCCGCGTCGACCACCCGGTCGTCCCCGGCCAGCGCGCCGGTGTGGGTCCGGGCGCCGGCCGTCGCCCGGACGCTGGCCCCGGCCTTCAGCGCGACCACCGGCTTCCCGGCCCGCAGGGCACGCAGGCAGGCCCCGGCGAATTCCCCGGGGTCGGCGATCGATTCGAGGAACAGCGCGATCACCCTCGTACCCGGGTCGTCCACCAGGTAGGACACCACGTCGGCGACCGAGATCATGGCCTCGTTGCCCGTCGCGACCAGCAGGCTCAGCCCGACGTCGCGCGCCCGCGCGAGGGTGAGCACCGAGCTGGCCAGGCCGCCGCTCTGCAGCACGGCGCCGACCGGCCCGGCGGGCAGCGGCGACGGGACGGCCATGCCGAAGGGGGCGATCCCGGCGGCGGCGTTGACGTAGCCATTGCCGTTCGGGCCGAGGACGGCAAGCCCCCGTTCGGCCGCGAACCGGGTGATCTCCTCCTCCATCCGCCTGCCCTCGGGGCCGGCGTCGCCGAACCCGGCGGTGAGCACCACGTAGCTGCGGATGCCGAGGTCGGCGCCCTCGCGCAGCACGCCGGGCACCGCCGGGGCGGGCACCATCACGTAGGCGAGGTCCACCCGCGCCCCGATCGCGGACAGGCTCGGGTAGGAGCGCTCCCCGTGGACGGTCCCGCCGCGCCTGCTGACCAGGTACACGGGCCCGGGGAACCCGTGGGCACGCAGGTTCGCGTGCGCGTTCGCCGACCAGCCGGACTTGTCGGTGGCGCCGACCAGCGCGATCGACGACGGGCGCAGCAGAGCGCCCACAGCCGCGGGAGAAATGGGCATCGTCCATGCTGTCGTGCCGCTCCGCGACGGTCAAGCCCTGCCGTCCGGAACCCGGAACCCGGCGCCATCCGTCGACCGCCGTCCCGCAACAGCCGTTGACCCCCGTCCCGCACCAGACTTATTGTCATTGAAACCTTTCAACCAGCGTGATGTCACCGCCGGATCGGGAACCCTATGACAACCAACAACCACAACACCCTTCCCACCGAACGGATACCCGCGACTCCCCCGCCCCCCGGCTGGCTGCGCGTCTCCGGCAGCCGGATCGTCACCGGCGCGCCGGCGGAGACGGAGGTGCTGCTGCGCGGGGTCGGGGTCGGCGGCTGGCTGAACATGGAGAACTTCATCACCGGCTACCCCGGCACGGAGTCCCAGCTGCGGGCCGCGCTGCGCGCGTCGATGGGCGCCGACGCCTGCGACGCGTTCTTCGCCCGGTTCACTGAGGCGTTCTATGCCGACGCGGACGCCGCCTACCTGGCCTCCCTCGGCGTGAACTGCGTCCGGCTCCCGGTCAACTACCACCACCTGCTCGATCTCGACGCCGGCCTCGCGCTGCTGGACCGGGCCGTGGAAATCTCCGCCAACCGCGGGCTGCATGTGGTCCTGGACCTGCACGCGGTGCCCGGCGGCCAGAACCAGCACTGGCACAGCGACAACCCGACGCACGTCGCCGCGTTCTGGGACCACGCCGTGCTGCAAGACCAGGTAGCCGGATGGTGGGAGGCGATCGCCGCGCACTTCGCCGGCAACCCGGCGGTCGCCGGGTACAACCTGCTCAATGAGCCCGCCTGCCCCGACGGCGAGGTGCTCGCCGCCTACTACGGGCGGCTGGCGGCGGTGGTGCGGGCCGCCGACCCGCGGCACATCCTGTTCCTCGACGGCAACCGGTACGGCACCGACTTCGCCGCGTTCGCCGGCCTGGCGGAGTCCGTGGGCAACGTGGTGTTCGCGGCGCACGACTACGCGCTGCCCGGCCTTGTCTCCCCGGAGGACCACGGGGCCGACGACGGGGCCTACCCGGGCAGCACGCGCGGTGAGTGGTTCGACCGCGACGTGGTGGAGGCGACGTTCCGCCGCCGCACCGAGTTCATGCGGCGCACCGGCACGCCGGTATGGATCGGCGAGTTCGGCCCCATCTACACCGGCGATCCGACCATCGACGAGCAGCGGTACGCGCTCGCGGGCGACCAGCTGGAGATCTACGGCGCCGCCGGCGCGAGCTGGTCGCTGTGGACGTACAAGGACCTCGGCATGCAGGGCCTGGCCACGGTCCGGGCGGACAGCCCGTACGCCCGGCGGATATCCGGCGTGCTGGCGAAGAAGAAGCGCCTCGGCACCGACGCGTGGGGCGGCACCGACCGGCACGTCCGGCACGTACTCGAGCCCCTGGAGAAACTGGTGGCCGACGAGTTCGGCGGCTTCGACCCCTACCCGTGGGGGCAGCGCAGGTGGATCTCCCGGCTGATCCGCGAGATCCTCCTCGCCGAGCCGCTCGTCGAGGAATTCGGCGCCTGCTTCGCCGGGGTCAGCCCCGCGGCGGCCGGGGAACTCGCCGACTCGTTCGCGTTCGGCAACTGCGATCGGAACGAGCGGCTCGCCGCGCTGGTGAAGGAGCACGCCCATGGCTGACAAGCGCCGGTACGCGGTGGTGGGAACCGGGGCGCGGGCCGGGCTGTACGTCGGGGCGCTCGCCGGGCGGTACTCCCCCGCCGGGACGATCGTCGCGTGGTGCGACCCGAACCCGGTGCGGATGTCCTACTACGACCAGGTGCTCACGGCGGGCGGCCCCACGGCAGGCCCGGCGCCCGCCCGGTACGCGCCGGAGGCGTTCGGCGCGCTGCTGGACGAGCAGCGGCCGGACGCCGTGATCGTGACATCCCCGGATTTCACCCACCCGGGGTACGCGGCGCGGGCGCTGCGCGCCGGGTGCGACGTGATCTGCGAGAAGCCCCTGGCCACGACCGCCGACGGCGCGCGGCTGATCGCCGACGCGGCGACCGGGGCGGGGCCGGAGCTAGGGCAGGGAACGGGAGCGCCGGGGCCGGGGACGCTGACCGTGACATTCAACTACCGGTACATGCCGCGCAACGCGGCGCTGCGCCAGGTGATCGCCGACGGGGAGATCGGGAACGTCACGTCGGTGCACTTCGAGTGGGCGCTGGACACCGTGCACGGCGCCGATTACTTCCGCCGCTGGCACCGCGAGGCGGCGAACTCCGGCGGGCTGCTCGTGCACAAGGCCAGCCACCACTTCGACCTGGTCAACTGGTGGACCGGGGGCGTGCCGGAGGCCGTGTACGCGCGGGGCGCGCTGCGGTTCTACGGGCAGCGGGCCGCGCGGGAGCGGGGCTTGGCGCCGCGGCCGG
>JAFMRC010000212.1 GCA_017354375.1 Nocardiopsaceae bacterium
GTCGCGGCGGTGTTCGCGTCGGCGCAGGACGCCGCCGCCACCGACGCGGTGCGCCACACGGGCGCGGCCGGCAGGCCGGTGCGCGGATCCAGGATGTGGTGCAGCACGTTCCCGCCGCGACTCCAGCGCCGTGCGGCAACCGACGATGTCGCCAGCCCGCCTTCGGTGATGGAGATCACCGCCGTTGGCCCGGACGGCGTGGCTTCGGGGGTCTCGGTCACATCCTGGACCCGGATTCGCCAGCCGCCCTCGGGCGGATTCCCCGCGACCGCGGTGTCCCCGCCGAGGCTGACCAGCACGCCGCAGCCGAGCTTCCCCGCGATCCTGGCCGCGGAGCGGTCCGCCGCCCAGCCCTTGACGGTGGCGCCCAGGTCGAGCTGCGCCCCGGCCGGCATGGTCACCCGGAGCGAATCGGGATCGACGGTGACCGACCTCCAGCCCGGGATCATCTGCTTGCCGGGCTCGGGGGCCGGCCTGGCCGCGGCCGTGCCGGTCCCCGGCGGGCCCGTCGCGACATCAGACGCCAGGGCCGGCCCGGTCGCGGGCACCTGGGCGAAGTCCCGGTCGTAGCCGAGCGCGGACAACGCGCCGCCCACGGTGGGATCCACGTCCCCGTCGGTCAGGCTGGCCGCGCGCAGCGCGACCGCGACCGCCCCGGCGAGCAGCGGGCTGACCGTCGCGGTCACCAGCCCGGACTGCCCGCCGGGCGCGCGGCCGAGCCGGGACACCTCCGAGTCGGAGCGGAACCGGCTGCAGGCCAGGTCCAGTTCGTCGAGGTCCGCGGAGAGCAGCTTGCGAGCCTCGGCGATCGTGTCCGGGGCGGTCACCACGACCTGCACCAGCATGCCGAGGGCCTGCCACGAGGCGCTCGCGGTCTGCTCACCGGAACCGGAACGGGGTTCGGGGCCGGGACGGTGGCCGGGTTCGGGATCGTGGTCGGGGCCGGGAGAGTGACCAGGGCCGGGTGCGGGGCCGGAGGCCGGTACGTGGCCAGGGGCCGGTACGTGGCCAAGGGCGGGTTGGTGGCCGGAGGCTGGATCAGTATCGGACGGCACGAGGGATGCTCACGAACCGCCGGACGTGCTCACCGGGGCGCCGCCGGACTGCGACGGGGGGGACGACGGGGCCTGCAGGCCACCGGAGTTGCGGGATGAGCCCGAGCTGCCGGAGTTACGGGATGAGCCCGGGCTGCCAGGGTTGGAGCCCGCGGTTCCCGGTGCCGCGTGATCCCTCCCCTGCGACGATCCCGTGCCAGCCGACGATCCCGTGCCGGCCGAGGCGTGCGCCGGGCCGGGCAGCAGGGCCGCCACCACTCCCGTCGCGACGACGCCGCCGGCGAATACGGTGGCGGTCAGCGCGGCCAGCCGCTTCCGGCCGCGCTCGCGCTCGGCTACCGCCCGCGCCATCGCGGCGCGTCCGGTACGGAACTGCGGGGTGCTCATGCTGGAAGCCTGCCGGATCGACTTGTGAGAACCATACGCCTTGTATCTGGGAACGCTCTGATTGTATCGCTGTCCCCGCCGTCTCGCCGCCTACCCTCGATCGGGCGTGGCCAACACACCCCGGAACTGCGATCATGGCGAGTTATGAGCGATGCTGCTTCGACAGCCGCGTTCCGCGCGGCGCGTGACCTCCTGCTCCGCCACCACGACGACTACGACACCGCCCGGCGCGAGTTCACCTGGCCCGCGCTCACGGAGTTCAACTGGGCGCTCGACTGGTTCGACGTCCTCGCCGCCGAGCATCCGGACCGGACCGCGCTGCGCGTGGTCGGCGATGACGGCAGCGACGAGTCGGTCAGCTATGCGGCGATGTCGGCGCGCTCGGCACAGGTGGCGAACTGGCTTCGCGGGCTCGGCGTCCGGCGCGGCGACCGGATCCTCCTGATGCTCGGGAACGTGGTGCCGCTGTGGGAGGTCATGCTGGCGGCGATCAAGCTCGGTGCCGTGATCATCCCGGCGACGACGCTGCTGGCCCCGGCGGACATCGCCGATCGGATCGAGCGCGGCCAGGTGCGGCACGTGATCACCGATACCGGCCAGACACCGAAATTTGCTGAAATATCCGGCGATTGGACCAGGGTGGCGGTTCCCGCCGCGGCAGACGGCGGCGCGGCAGGCGGCGGAGCGGCAGGCGGCACCGGGGCGGCAGGCGCGGGAGCCGACTGGACGCCCTACTCCGAATCCCGCGACGCCCCAGAGGAATTCGCCCCGGACGATGTGACGAGGGCGTCCGACCCACTGCTGCTGTACTTCACGTCCGGCACGACCTCCAAGCCCAAGCTCGTCGGGCATACCCACGCCAGCTATCCGGCCGGCCACCTGTCCACCATGTACTGGATCGGGATCAGGCCCGGTGACGTGCACCTGAACATCTCCTCCCCCGGCTGGGCGAAGCACGCGTGGAGTAACCTGTTCGCCCCCTGGAACGCCGGCGCCACGATCCTCATCGTGAACCAGCGGCGGTTCAACGCCGCCCACCTGCTGAAGACGATCGGCGAGGCCCGGGTGAACACGTTCTGCGCGCCGCCGACCGTGTGGCGGATGCTCATCCAGGCCGACCTGTCCGCCGCGGACACCAGCGAGCTGCGGGAGTGCGTCGCGGCGGGCGAGCCGCTCAACCCCGAGGTCATCGAGCAGGTACGCAAGGCGTGGAAGATCACGATCAGGGACGGCTTCGGCCAGACCGAGACGACCGCCCAGATCGGCAACACGCCCGGCCAGCCGCTCAAGACCGGCTCGATGGGCCGGCCGCTGCCCGGCTACCCGGTGAGGCTGGTCGATCCGGTCACCGGTGAGCCGGGCACGGACGGCGAGATCTGCCTCGACCTCAGCGACAGCCCTCTCGGGCTGATGACCGGGTACCTCGGCGACCCGGAGAAGGACGCGGAGGCCAAGCGCGGCGGCTACTACCACACCGGCGACGTCGCGACCGCCGACGACGACGGCTACATCACCTACGTCGGCCGGACCGACGACGTCTTCAAGGCCTCCGACTACCGGATCTCCCCGTTCGAGCTGGAGAGCGTGCTGATCGAGCACGAGGCGGTCGCCGAGGCCGCGGTCGTTCCCTCCCCCGACCCGATCCGCCTCGCCGTGCCGAAGGCCTACGTCCTGCTCGCCGGGTCCGCGACGCCAGCACCCGAGCTGGCCAGGGACATCCTCGCCTTCTGCCGCGCCCGGGTGGCGCCGTACAAGCGGATCCGCCGGATCGAGTTCGCCGACCTGCCGAAGACCGTCTCGGGCAAGATCCGCCGCGTCGAGCTCCGCACCCGCGAGGCCGACGAATCCCGCCCCCGTCCCCGCGGCACCACCGAATTCTGGGAAGAGGACTTCGGCTAGACGGACTCGCGGCGCTCCTCACCGGCCCGCTCGATTGCGCAATCGATGTGCCTATAGTGCGCTCGATTGCGCAATCGAGGTCGGCGGGGGGCGGCAAAGCGCGGCGGCGGGCGGGCTCCGGTCAGGACGTCACGTCGGCGGTGGTGAAGCGGGCCCAGGCGAGCAGGCAGAACAGGACCGCGTAGACCACGAACGACGCCAGGCCGTGCCACAGGGTCGTGGTATCGACCGGGGAGCGCAGCAGCGAGTCGAACATGGGCCACCAGTGCGTCGGCAGGTACGGGCCGGCGGCGGCGAACTGCGGGACGTCGTCCGCCACCTCGCTGCCCACGACCAGGATCATCAGCGCGGCGATCGCGCCGATGGCGTGCTCGGTGAGCGTGGAGATCGCCAGTCCGATCGCGCCGACCGCGGCCATCGCGACCGCGATGTACAGCGTGACGCCGAGCACCCGCAGCAGCCCGTCGGCCAGCGACACGGTCGTGCCGGACAGCAGCGTCACCGGGCCGACTGGGAACATCACCACGCCGGCCAGCAGCGCCACGATCGCCACGATGAACACGGCGGTGGTCGCGAACGCGACGATCGCCAGGTACTTCACCGACAGCAGCCGGGTCCGCCCGGCGGGCACCGTGAGCAGGTAGCGCAGCGTGCCGTGCCCGGCCTCGCCCGCGACCGAGTCCCCGGAGACGACCGAGACCACGACCGGCAGCACCAGGATCAGCAGCATGGTCAGGGCGATGAACGTGAGGAACACGCCGTTGCCCGCGAGCTGGTTGAAGAACGCCGAGCCGTTGTTCGGCCCGTTGGCGTTGCCGTTGCCCCCTCCCGCGGCGCCGCTCGGAGCAGCGATCTTGAGCGCGATGCCGATGAGCAGCGGGAACAGCGCTACCACGAGCAAGAGCAGCTGGTTGCGCCGACGGCCGAAGACCAGGCGCAACTCGGAGCCGAGCAACCTCCCATACGCCCGAACGGATGCTGGCGCCTGCCCATCAATCCCAGCATCTCCCCCGTCAGGGGAAATTTCCTGATTTGGCGGGGGGTCGGTCGCGGCTGTCGCGGCGCCTGGGCCTGTCGCGGCGCCTGGGCCAGTCGAGGCGCCTGGGCCAGTCGCGCCTGGATCGGCGGTCATGCCTGTCTCAGTCTTCGACATCGAAGCCCTCCCCGGTCAGGCCGACGAACAGGTCCTCAAGGCTCGGCGTCTCGACCGACAGGCCGCGGACGCCGACGCCCGCGTGAACCAGCTCGGCGCAGATCTTCTCCGGCGCGTCATCGCCGAGTTCCGCCGAGATCTCCCCGTCTGCCGGGGCGAGGCCGACGAGCCCCAGCTTCCGCAGCACCTTCGCCGCCGCCTCCACGTCCGGCGTGCGGACGCTGATCCGGGCGGCGCCGGTGCGGCGCAGCTCCGGCAGCGAGCCCTGGAACACCAGCTTGCCGCCGCGCATGACGCCGACGTGGGAGCAGGTCTGCTCGACCTCGGCCAGCAGGTGCGAGGAGACGAACACGGTGATCCCGTCGGCCGCGATCCTCCTGATCAGGGACCGCACCTCGCGGGTGCCCTGCGGGTCCAGGCCGTTGGTCGGCTCGTCCAGGATGATCAGGTCGCGCGGCTGCAGCAGGCCGGCCGCGATCGCCAGCCGCTGCTTCATGCCGAGCGAGTAGTGGCGGTACCGCTTCTTCGCCGCGGCGGTCAGGCCGACGCGCTCCAGCGCCTCTCCGATCCGGGCCTTCGAGGTCCGCGGCGACGCCGCGCGGTCCGCCGCGTCGTACCGGGCCAGGTTGTCCCGACCGGACAGGTACGGGTAGAACGCTGGCCCTTCCACCAGCGACCCGACCCGCGACAGTACCCGCCCCACGCCGTCTGGCACGCCGACGCCGAGCAGCTCCGCGGAGCCGCTGGTCGGGAAGGCCAGGCCGAGCAGCATCCTGATCGTCGTGGTCTTGCCCGAGCCGTTCGGCCCGAGGAACCCGTACACCGAGCCCTTCGGCACGGCCAGGTCCAGGTCATCGACGGCCAGCTGGCCGCCGCGGAACCGCTTGGTCAGGCCGGAGCTGGCGATCGCCAGCTCCGGATCGCGCGATTCCGCGGCGGCCTGGCCCGGGCCGCCCGGGTCAACGTGCCCCGTCACGAGTGCTCCCCTCATCCCGCACTCGTGGCGTGGCCGACCGCGGCGTACAGGACGCTCGGGTCCACCGCGCCGGCGTAGATCTTGCCGCCGGTGATCAGGACGTTCAGCAGGCTGGTGTGCAGCAGCTGGCCGCTGCCCCAGGAGCCGCTGACCGGCTTGGCGGAGCCGAGGATCGCGGACATGATCTCCTGGGAGCTGCCGCCGAGCGGGTTTCCGCTAGCGGACGAGGAGGAGGGGGCCGGGGAGGCGGAACTATCCGTTCCGGATGATCCCGGGAGAAGCCCGGACTGGGGTAGCTCGGCCACGGCGAGCCACCCGCTGCCATAGGTTCCGAAGCCCGACGTGTCCGAGCCGGACGCCGACTTCCCGCCGTGGTCGCTAGCGCCGGGGGTGGTGACCTTCGCGCTGGCCGGCGGGGTGAAGTCGAAGTTCGCCGGGTCGGGGCTGGTGTAGGAGATGCTCGTGTAGCCGATCTGGAACGCGGGGGACGACGAGCCCTTGGGGAAGACCTGCAGGCGGAGCGGGACGCCGGTCTTGGAGTCGATCGCGATCTGGATCGAGCCGATCGTGGACTCGGGGCTCTTCGGCGCGAGGCTGAGCTGGTAGGCGGCCTCGCCGGCCACGTCCACGTTGGACTGCGTGGAGACCGTGGTGGTCTTGCCGACCGCCTGCAAGACCTTCTGGGCGGCCTGCTGCGGGGTCATCGGCGTCTGCGGCATGCCCGCGGCCTTCGCCCTGGCGCTGGCCTTCGCCGCCGCGCTCTTCGCCTTCGCCATGTTCTTGCTGTTATCAGCCGGGAGGGGGAACTTCGTGACCGTGTTGCTGGAGCTGTCCCACAGCCAGGCGGTGTTCCCGTTCCGGATCAGGTCGGTCTCACTGAGGCTCTGCGGGATCGCGAACCGGAAGTGCTTCGCGTTCTCCCAGTACACCTTTACCGTGTGCGAGCCGGTGAGCAGCGACGATATCGACGTCGGATCGCCGGTATCCGGCAGCTGCGGCAGGCCGAGCGACGTGGTCTCGACCACCGTTCCGGTCATCGGCGGCACCGAGTGCTTGGCCGCCACGTCCGCGAGCAGCTGCGCGGGCGTCTTCGGCGGCAGCGCCGGGGCCGCGCTGGCGGACGGGATCGACGTGCCCGCGATGACCCCGCCGGTGATCGCGACCGCCGCGGCCGGCACCGCCCACCGGGCCTGCCTGGAAAACCGCGCCCGCCCGAAGGGCTGCGCCAGCCCGGAGAACCGCGCTTGCCCGGGAACCCGGATTCGCCTGGAAAGTTGCATGTCCCTCACCTGACTTCCGTCGTGATGATCCCAAGTCTGCCGGAACCCCGCTGTGAGGAGCCTGAGAAGTCCCGTCCCGCGCGGGCACCGGCAGGTGGTAGCCGACCCGCCGGGAGCGCCTGCGTTTTCCAGCTAACTGGCGCCGTAGAGTTCACGCAGGCCAACGAGCGTGATCCGATGGTCATCGACGGCGGCCGCCCTCAAAGCGTCGGTGAAGCCGCTGCGCGAGAACAGCGCGTAAACGGTGCCAACGGTCTTCCAGCCACGCTCGCCGAGCAGCGCCGCGACGTGCTCCAGGCGCTTGAGATCGGAGAGGCCGCGCTGCGTGGCCGTGTGCTTCGCCTCGCCGAGAACCGTGATGGTGGTGTTCCTGTGGCGGGGCAGCGATTCGCGGTCCAGCGCCACGACGTCCACCTCGTGGCCGCGGTGCTCTCGGCAGGGCACGACGGTCGTGCCCACGTGCCCGATGTCACCCAGTCCCGCCTCGCCGGCATGGCGGCGCGTCCACTCCCGGGCAAGTTCCTCGAAGCGCGGTCCAGCGACCTTGGCCGAGAAGGTGGCCTCGGACCGCTCCCACCCGGCCCTTGCGTGGCGCATCTCGAAGTCCAGGAGGTTCGGCCTCACGACCAGGTTGTGGAATTTCACCACCGGGTCGGCGACCGTGATCACGGGCTTGCGCTGCAACAGGATGTCCTGGTCGCGCCGGATGAACCCGCCGTCGCTCATGACGTCGAGGTGGTAGGTGATCGTGCGGGCGTCCATGCCCATCAGCCCGCCTATCTGGGTAGGTGTCGTGGCGCCCCTCGCGACCGTCTCCCAGATCGCGTGGTAAAGAGGCCGGTCGCCGGTCCTCGGGTCTTCGGCCAGCAGGTAATCGGGCTCGCTGAACAATGCGTGCGACGGGTTGAGGACAGTGCGCTCCAGCCAGCCGAAGAGGAGGCCCGGGTTCTCGGGCGGAGCGCCAACCACGTCCTTGTACCCCGGCGCGCCGCCGAGGACGGCGTCTATCAGGAAGGCCGTCTCCGCGTCGGCACCCCAGTAGGCAGCGGCGTCCCGATAGGCGAACGGACCCATGCGCATGTCGATCGTCGCCCGGCCCCGCAGGGCCTGATTACCGGACAGCAGCGTGGACATGACCGAGATCGCCGAGCCGCAGAGGATGATCTTGAAGGGCGGTCCGCCGCTGGCTGGTCCGCGCCGGTCATACAGCGCCTGGATCACGGAGGGGAGCTCCGGGGAATGCTCCGCCATGTAAGGGAACTCGTCCATCACCAGGAGGGGAACGCCGACCCTGGTCAGCCCTTCTACCGCGGTATCCAGAGCGGATGCCCAGTCCTCGAGGCGGCCGATCCGGAACCCCAGCCAGCCGCCGAGCGTTTCGGAGAAGCGATCCAGCGCCATGGGCCGGCTTTCACGCAGCGCGAGCAGGTACTTGCCGTCCACGGCGCGGCACAAGCGCTCAAGCACGAACGACTTCCCGTGCCGACGCCGACCGCGAACCACCCCGAGGCGCAGCCCCGGAGCGGAGTCGGTCACGAACGTGGCCAGGTCGTCCCACTCGTGCGCCCGGTCGAAGATGTCCCCGGGCTTCGTTATAGGCACCATGTGATGAAGTCTAGCCTGAATCCAGTTAAGCTAATTGGATTCAGGCTAGATTCCGACCGCGCTGGCTGAGAGGGGGCTGAGAGGGGTTCTCTTGGCGGGCCGGTCCTGGGCGACACTAGGAGCGTGCGGGTACTTGTCGTAGAGGATGAGCGGCGGCTGGCCGCCGCGGTCAAGCGCGGGCTGGAGGCGTCGGGGTTCGCGATTGACCTTGCCCATGACGGGGTCACCGGGTTGCACATGGCGCGCGAGGGATCCTACGACGGCGTGGTGCTGGACATCATGCTGCCGGGAATGTCCGGGTACAAGGTGTGCGAGGCGTTGCGGGCCGAGTCGAATTGGGTGCCCATCCTCTTCCTCACCGCGAAGGACGGAGAGTATGACCAGGCCGACGGGCTCGACCTGGGCGCGGACGACTACCTGACCAAGCCGTTCTCCTACGTCGTGCTGGCCGCCCGGCTGCGGGCGCTGCTGCGCCGGGGGGCCGCGCCGCGGCCCGCCATCTTGCGCGCCGGGGACCTGTCGCTGGACCCGGCGTCGCGAGTGGCGCATCGGGGAGCCGAGCCGGTCACGCTGACGGCGCGGGAGTTTTCCCTCCTGGAGTACCTGATGCGGCACGCCGGCTCGGTCGTGTCAAAGTCCGAGCTGCTGACCCACGTGTGGGACGAGGCCGACGATATCGCCGATCTCAACGTCGTCGAGGTGTACGTGGGATACCTGCGGCGAAAGATCGACGTGCCGTTCGGGCGGCACGCGGTCCAGACGGTGCGCGGAGCGGGGTACCTGCTGGCGGCGGACGGTGGGTGACTCGCCCCCGGCCGGGAGCGGCCATGCCCGGCGGCGGCTGGCCCGGCAGTGGCTGGCCCGGTGGCCGGGCGG
>JAFMRC010000050.1 GCA_017354375.1 Nocardiopsaceae bacterium
GGGTGGCGGGGGACGCCCCGCGTGAACTGGGCAGACGCCCCCGCCAGGCATGAGGGCGGCACCCCGAACGTGACCGGCACCGTGGCCCTCGCCGCGGCCTGCCGGGCCATCGAGCGGCTCGGCGCGGGCGCGGTGGCCGCGCACGAGGAAGAACTGCGAGATCGGCTGCGCGCCGGGCTGGGCTCGGTGGCCGGGGTGCGGGTCCTCCGGCTATGGCCAGATGATGATGCCGAACGGATTGGAGTTGCCTCATTCGTCGTCCCTGACTGCCCCGCTGGGCTGGTCGCCCAGTACCTGTCCGCGGAGCATGGCATCGGAGTGCGCGACGGCAAGTTCTGCGCTCATCCGCTGGTGTCCCGGCTCGCTCCCTCGCCGGGGCCGTCGGGGGGAAGCGCGGTGCGAGCGAGCCTCGGCCTGGGCAGCAGCATCGCGGATGTGGACCGGCTCGTAGCGGCCCTGGACGCGCTGCGGTCATCCGGTCCCGCCTGGTCGTACGCGGACGCCGACGCCGGCTACCGCCCCCTGCCCGACCCCCGCCCCCTGCCCGCCTGGCTATTATCCGCCCGCTGCCCGCTTGGCCTCACACGGGTGCTGCCCGCTTGGCCCCACGCGGGTGAAAGTGCCGTTGCTACGCCTACAGCCGTAGCAACGGCACTTCGATACGCCTAGGGCCGGCCCGCGCGGGGGCCACCACCTACCCCCTTATCGTGGCGAGGGTGTCGCGGGCCGTGCGGGTTAGGGGGTCGGCGGCGGGGCGGGTCAGTTGGCAGCGGCGGACGGTCTCCCGCAGCAGGCTGGCGGCGTCGGTCACCCGGCCGGCGGCGTGGTAGGCGTGCGCCAGGTGGACGCAGGTGCGCAGTGTCTGCTCGTGGTCGTCACCGAGGGTCCTCGCGCGCTGCTCGTAGACCCATTCGTAGCCGTCGATGGCGGACGACAGTTTGCCTGCGGCGTACTGAACGGCGGCGAGTGACTCCCGGACGGAGACCGTGTCGGGATGGACGGCGCCCAGCGTCTTCTCGGAGTCCGCCAGCAGCTTCTTGTACAGCGAGATCGCGGCCCTCGGCTGGCCGGACGACAGGTAGCTGTCGGCGAGTTGCCGTCGGGTCGCCATCGTGTCGGGATGCCGCTTGCCCTGAAGCCGCTCCCGGTCGGCGAGCGTCCGGCGGCAGGTGGCGACCGATTCCCTGAGCTGTCCGGCGGTGCGCTGCGCGGCGGCGAGATCGTCCCGCGCGGTCAGCGCCTCGAGGCTCTCCTTCCCCCTGGCGCGCTCGTAGCCGGCGGTGGCGTCCGCCAGCGCCTCGACCGCGTCGCCGGGCCTGCCCACCGCGACCAGCGCGCGGCCCAGGTCGTGGCAGGCCTCCGCGGTCTTGACGTGGTGCGCGCCGAGGCTGCGGCTTCGGTCGGTGCGGATCCGCTCGAACCAGGCCAGGGATTCCCTGGCCTGCCCCGCGCGCAGGTGCGCCCTGGCGAGCCGCTCCCTGATGGCCAGGGCGGTCCGGTGGCCGAGGCCGAGCCTGCGTTCGCTGACGGCGACGAGATCCTCCCAGTACCCGACGGCGGAGCTGGTCAGCCGAGCGGCGTCCAGGCTCTGCCCGGCGCGCAGCAGCAGGTCGTGGCAGCCTTTGTCGTCCCACAGCAGGTCGCCCGCGCGGGCCCGCAGGCTGATCGCGCAGGAGCGCAGGCAGCGGGACAGCCACTCCGGCTTGTCGCTGAGCGGCCAGGACTCCACCAGGGCGCTGGCCGCGGCGGAGGCGGCCTGGGCGAGCATGCCGTCCGGCATGGCGTACCGGACGGCGGCCTGCGTCACCCGGTTGATCCGGACGATCGGCGGCCTGCTGGTCTCGTCGATGGTAATCAGCGCGGCCTGCGCCAGCGCGTCCAGCGCGGGCGGCCGGGGCGCGCCGAACACGCCGGCGGGAATCCCGGTGCCGTCGAGCAGAGCGGCCCGCACCAGCAACCGCTGGGCGTCGCCAGAAGACAGCATGTCGGCGTGCTGTACCGACAGCGCCCAGGTGGCCGCGGCGACCGAGGCGCCCTCCCCGGTCGTGTCCCCGCCGGCGCCGACGATGAGATCCAGGTAATCGTGGCAGTTCATGTCGGAGTTCGCGATCACCACGCTGGCCTGGGAGATGGGGAGGGGCTCGTCGCCCAGCGCGGCGACCAGGTCGGTGGCGCCCTGGCGCTGCTCGGCGTCCTCCTTGAGGTGGTCCCTGAGGTAACTGAGCGATTCACGGCGGCTGAACGGCCCCACCGGGATGATCGTCGGCCCGGCCGGATCGAAGGGCACCGCCGCGGAGGCCGGGGCGGTGATCAGCACGCGGCCAGCCGGGCCCTGGGGCCATAGCCGGGCGGGCACCGTCGGGGCGGTCAGGTTGTCAAGCACGACGAGCCATGGCCTGGAGGTCTCGCGGAGCCAGCTCGCGAAGCGCTCGGCAGCCGCCTCCGCGTTCCCGGAAGCCTGCCCCTCGATCGCCGCGGCGGCCTCGGCGTAGACCGACTGCACCGCGGCCACGTTCGTCGCGGAGACCCAGACGAGCACCTCTACGCCGCCGCTGCCGCGCAACCGCTGGGCAGTCGCGACCGCGAGCTGCGTCTTGCCGCTGGGATCCCGCCAGCTGTCCTCACCGGAGGTGCGGCTGGCGGCCAGTTCGGCCCTGGCGCCAGAGGACACCAGGGTGACGGTCGTGCCCGGCTTCAGCTCTGCCGCGATGAGCTGCTCGACCTGGGGCCGTGGCACGTAGTCGGCCACGAGCGGCGGCACGGTCCCCGCGCTGACCGTCGTGCCTGGCGAGCTGTCCATGGGCGTGCTCACCGGCTCTCGGTGCCGCCGGAACCACCGGAGATGTTTTCCACGAGGGCGATCAGGACGTCCCTGACGGAGCTGGGGTCGCGGGCGTCGCACAGCACCGTCGGCACGCTGGGGTCGAGATCCAGCGCGGCGCTCACCTCTTCGGGATCGTACTTGGGAGCACCGTCGAAGCAGTTCAGCGCGACGACGAACGGCACCTGGAGCTTCTCGAAGTAGTTGACCGACGCGAAGCAGTCATCCAGCCTGCGCACGTCGGCGAGCACGACGGCGCCGAGGGCGCCGTAGGAGAACTCGTCCCACATGAACGAGAACCGCTCCTGTCCCGGCAGGCCGAACAGGAAAAGCACCACGCGCTCGGTCAGGGTGATCCGCCCGTAGTCCAGTGCGACGGTCGTGGTGCGCTTGGCACCGAGATCGGTCAGGTCGTCGAAGCCGATGCTCGCGGTGGACAGCGCCTCCTCCGTGTGCAGCGGCCGGACCTCGCTGATGGCGTGGACGAAGGTCGTCTTCCCGGCGCCGAACCCGCCTCCGATCACGATCTTGAACGGAGCGAGCTCCCCGCCGGTGCCACTGCTGGTGCCGTCAAAGGGCACGGAGGCCATTCAGTATCTCCTGGAGGACATCGTTGCCGGGCCGGTGCCCGGCCGGACGCTGCCGCACCACGGTCACCGCGCCCTGCTCGATCAGGTCGGCGAGCAAGACGCGCACCACGCCGACCGGCAACCCGGTCCTGGACGCGAGATCGGCCACGGTGAGCTGGCTTTCGCACAGGGCGAGGATCGTGCGGTGCTCGGGGGTTCCGCGCGCCGGGTCGTCGTCGTGCGCGCCCTCACCGGTGGCGACGACGACGTCGATGAGGTCCAGTACCACCCCGACCTCGGGTTCCGTGCGGCCCCTCGTCACCGCGTACGGGCGCACGACAGGACCGTAGTTCCGGCGTTGCCATCTGCCGGGGTCGCCGAGTACGGCCATCATTCCGCCGGAAGGTTCTCGGCGGCACGGGGTTCGGCCACCAGGTGCGGCCTGGCCCGCTTGGCCAGCATCGCCATCTCGTAGGCGACGGTCCCGGCGTCCGCGTCGGGCGGGCACAGCGCGGCGAGGCAACTGCCATCTCCGGCCGCCATGACGAAGAGGATCCCGTGCTCTAGCTCGACGACGGTCTGCCGCACCGCGCCGGCCGCGAACCGGTCACCGGTTCCCGCCGCCAGGCTCTGGATCGCCGAGGCCACCGCGGACAAGTGCTCGGCGTCCTCGCGGGGCAGGTCGTTCGAGGCGGCGATGAGCAGGCCGTCCCTGGACAGGATCACGGCCCGCCGGAATCCGTCCACCCGGCTGGCCAGGTCATCGAGCAGCCAGGAGAGATCCTGGCTGGTGCTGGTTACCTCGGTCATCATGCCTCCCCGTCGTTATCCTGCTGGGCACGCCGCCAGTTGTTCTGCAGCGAGGACGCGAGTGAGCGCGCCTGGTCGGGCAATGGGCTGTCTGAATGCGCCTGCCGGGGCGCCAGCCTGGGCTGGGCCGGGCGCACCCGGCGCGGCAGGCCGGGCTTCGCGGGCGCCTCGGGCGCCGGCTGGGCACGATCGCCTTTCCCGGTGTCGGCTACCCGCGGGAATCCTCCGGATACCCGCGCTGCGTGCTGCGGCAGATCGTCCCAGCCCGGCGGGCTGGGACGCCGCGGCAGCTTGCCGCCGTCCGGCGAGGCAATGCCTTGCCGGTTCCCGCTGCCTTGCCGGTCTCCGCCCAGCGGCTCATCGTGCCCTGGCCCGGCCCCTGGGTCCTGCGGAGCCTGGGGGTCTTCCAGGTCGTAAGGGGCCGACAGGGGCTGCTCCTGCACGGGCTGGGTCTTCACGGGCTGAGTTTTCACGGGCTGGGGCCGCGGGACTTGCGGTGCCGGGGCCGTCAGGTTGGTCGCGGCCAGCGCGAGCACCTCGGGCGCCTGCAGGTTGAGCCGCCCAGGGGCGGACCCCCGCCCGCCGCCCGGGGCCGTAACCTGGATGCCGCCTGGCCCGGCGGAATCGGGCTGGGCGGCCATGATCACGCTGTCCGGCAGCACCACGACCGCCTTGGTACCCCGGTAGGCCGAGGGGTTCAGCGAGACCTGGACGCCATTCCTGGCGGCGAGCCTGGCCGCGACGAACAGGCCAAGCCGGTCGGCGTCGGCCAGGTTCTCGTCCGGCGGGTCGGCGAGCCGCGCGTTGATCTCGCGTAGCTGGTCGGCGGGGATGCCAAGGCCCCGGTCCTCGATTTCGATGACGAAGCCGTTGGCCACCGGTTCGGCCCGGACCTCCACCTTGGTGTTCGACGGCGAGAAAAGCGTGGCGTTCTCGATCAGCTCGGCCAGCAGGTGGATCATGTCGGTGACGGCCGGGGCGGCGATCGCCTGCTCGGCGTCGGAGCGGACGGTCACGCGCTTGTAGTCCTCGACCTCGGCCGCGGCCGCCCGCATGACGTCGATGACCGGGACCGGCGTGCTCCAGGACCGGCTCGGCGCCTCGCCGGCCAGGACCGTCAGGCTCTCCGCGTGACGCCGCATCCGGGTGGTGAGGTGGTCCAGCGTGAACAGGTCGCCGAGTTCCGCGGAGCCGCTCGCCTGCTTTTCCAGCTTGTCGATGATGCGCAGCTGCCGGTGCACCAGCGACTGGTTGCGCCGTCCGAGGCTGACGAGCACCTGCCGCAGTCCGTCGCGCAGGCTCGCCTCGCCGGCCGCCGCCGCGAGGGCGGAGCGGTGCAGGTCGGCGATGGCGACGGCGACCCTGGCGCTCTCGGCACTGCGGGAGGTGACCGGGGCGGGGTCCGCCTGGGCGAGGCTGGCGGCGTCGCCCCCCGCCCGCAGCGCCTGGAGTTCCGCGGGGAGGCGAACATCGGTGATGCGGCGCGCCGCCGCCGACAGATTGTTGGCCTCGCGGGCCAGCCGCCTGACGAACGAGGCGGCTAGCACCAGCGCCAGCACGATGATGACGAACGCGACGCCGGCTATCGACGCGATCTCGACGTGGATTCGCTGGCCGGACGGCACGTCGGCCAGCCAGCGCGGCGGGCTGCCGAAGGCGCCGGTGAGCGTGGCGGCGGTCAGGCCTGCCCAGGCGAGGGCCAGGATGCCGATGGGAACCGTCACCCGGCCGGTGAACCGCGATATGGCCGAGCGCGTGCGCTTGCTTGCCATGCGTGACGGACTTGCGGCATTCGGCGACGCCGGGCCCGCGGTGCCGGGTGTGCCCATGTGTGGTCACTCCTGCGATGTTCGCCGCTCGTGGACGCTAGGCGATAACGCAATCATCCAACGTCATTGTTACTAAATAACCTATTAGGCCCGTATATTGTACTGTTATCCGGGGTTTTCGGGGGAGGGAAACGGCTTATCCCGCTGATCAGACTTGTTCACAGGGGGCCATCGCCGCCTCTAGTGCCACGCCCGATGCCGCGTTCCGGCCTGGCTGTCCGGGTTCTGGCGGGCGCAACGGATAAGGGGAGCCAGGATGGACGGGAAGAGTCGCGAATATCCGTTCGGGATGATGGGATTTTTACATGTCCTGGGCGCCGGCCTTGACCGCCTCGCGGATCCGGGCATATGTGCCGCACCGGCAGATGTTTCGCAGTTCGTCGAGGTCGGCATCCGTGATTTCGCGGCCGTCGGCGCGGGCCTGCCGCACCTTGGCGACCGCGGCCATGATCTGGCCGGGCTGGCAGTAGCCGCACTGCGCGACGTCGTAGTCCAGCCAGGCCTGCTGCATCGGGTGCAGGTCGGCGCCGACGGTGGCGGGCAGGCCCTCGATCGTGGTGATCTCGTCGGACGGCGAGATGTCCTTCACCCGCACCGAGCAGGGGTTGAACGCCTTGCCGTTGATGTGGCAGGTGCAGGCCTTGCAGACGTCGAGGGCGCAGCCGTACTTCGGGCCGGTGACGCCCAGGATGTCGCGGAGTACCCAGAGCAGGCGGAGGTCGTCATCGGCATCGACGGTAACCCGGCGGCCGTTGAGGATGAACGTGTGAGTGGGCATCTGGCCCCCTAGAAGACGTGGTCGAGGCCGTCGGTCGGCGACTGCGGGGTGGACGGCTCGGCCGGGAGCGGGGTGAAGCCGAGCGGGTCGTCGTGATTGACAGGGAACCGGGTCGGCAGCCTGCCGGTGGCGCGGGCGTACGCGCAGGCGGTCGCGGCCATGGTCGGGGCGACCGCCAGCTCGCCGGCGCCGCTGGGGCTGTCGCCGGTGTTCGGCAGGATGATGACCTGGATGTCGAGCGGCGTGTTCCACTCGCGGGTGTAGAAGTAGTTGTCCCAGCTGCCCTCCAGCGGGAGACCGCGGGAGATGTGCAGGCTGGAGGTCAGCGCCATCGCGATGCCGTCCTCCACGCCGCCGATCATCTGCGCTTCAAGCCCCCTTGGATTGATGGCGAACCCGGGATCGACGACGACGGTGACCCTGGTGACTCGCGGGCCGGTCACGGCGTCGGGCACATGGCGGTTGACGGTCCGCGGGGTGCAGTCGATCTCGGCGAGGACGGCGATCGAGGCCTGGTACTCGCTGTGGACGGCGATGCCCTGAGCCATGTGCTCGGGCAGGGCCTTGCCCCAATCGCCCGCTTCCGCGGCCTTGTTCAGCGCGGCCAGGAGGCGCTTGTCCTTCAGGAAGCCCCGGCGGAACGCCAGCGGATCCTTCCCCATCTTCTTCGCGAGCTGGTCAACGACGAGTTCCTGGGCGCATACGACGTTCGGTGAGTAGATGTTGCGCATGCTGCCGGTGCTGAACTCCAGCGGGACCTCGTTGAGCGCCTGGACGGTCACGCCGAAGTCGTAGGGCGAGGACTGGGTGAGCTCGAAGATCGTCTGGCTCAGGGTGAGGCCGCCCCCGACCGGGAGCTTGCTCGCGGTGGCGGTGACCATGTCGCCGAGGCCGTGCCCGAACTCGGTCTGCACGCTGGTGTGCCGCTGCTCGTAGGTGAGGACGTTGCCGAGGCGGTAGGAGGCACGGATCCGGGAGACGCACATGGGGTGGGCGCGGCCCTGGCGGAAGCTGTCGGTGCGGGACCAGGAGAGCTTCACCGGTTTGCCCATTTTCTGGGATATTTCCGCCGCCTCCAGGGCGGCGTCGTGGAAGAGGTGCCGTCCGAAAGAGCCGCCGCCCTCCGTCACGTGGACCGTGACCGCGTCCTGGGGCAACCCGAGGGCCTGGGCGATCTCGCCCTGGGCGACGATCGGTGCCTTCAGGGGGGACCAGATCTCCGCGCTCGCGTCGCGCACGTCCGCGATCGCGCAGTCGGGCTCGAGCGGGCTGTTGCTGGCGAACGCGAAGAAGAAGTCGGCTTCCACGGTGTCCGCGAGCAGGGACACCGGGGTAGTCAGGTCCGGGAGCGCGGCCTTGAGCCGCTGCTGGACGGCGTCGTCGCTCGCGCCGGCCACCGGGCCCGGGTTCCACGTCGCGCGAACCTTCTGTATCGCGTCGATGCACTGGCCGAACGCCTCCGCCCTGATGGCGATGCCGCTCGTGATCACGGCGACGTCGGTGACGCCGGGCAGGCTCCGGATCTCGTCTTCGTTATCCAGGCTCGCGGGCGTGCCGCCGATCGTCGGCGGCCTGGCCACCATGGTGGGCTTAGCGTCCGGGACTTTCAGGTCCATGGTGTACTGCTTGCGGCCGGTGATGGCGTCGTAGGCGTCGATCCGGCCCTGCGGCGTGCCCAGGATCGTGAACTCCCCGGCGGCCTTGAGCCGCGGGGCGGGCGCCCGGGTGGTGGCGGTCGCGGCCGCGGCGGCGGCGAGCTCGCCGTAGGTCGCGGTCTGGCCCTGGGGGCCGGTGACGACGCCGTTCCTCGTGGTGACCCGGTCCGCTGTGGTGCCCCACTTGGCCGCGGCGGTCTCGGCGAGGCGCTCCCTGGCGATCGCGGCGGCGGTCCGAACCGGGACGTACATGCTGCGCATCGAGTTGGAGCCACCGGTCAGCTGGTTCATCATCAGCTCCGGGCGGGCGTCCGCGAGGGTGATGCTCACCTTGCCGAGCGGGAGGTCGAGTTCCTCGGCCACCATCATCGCGATCGCGGTGGTCATGCCCTGGCCGACTTCGGCCCGCGGGACCGCGAAGGCGGCGGTGCCGTCCTCGTTTACGTGGACGGTGATCAGGCCGCTCGTGGGGGAGGCGGCCAGGTCCTGCATGTCGCCGAGGTCGAAGATCTCCTCGGGCTGGGGTGGCGAGGGAACCGCCGCCTTGGCCGGCCGGGCGCTGGCCGCATCGGCGCCCAGGCCGACGGCGACCGCGAGCGTCGGGGCGGCGACCAGGTAGCCGAGGAACCTGCGGCGGTCCAGGTGGCGACCGTGTCCGGGCATGACGGCTCCTCTCCCCCTGCCCCCTGCTCTGCCGCGACTGGGCACGCGCTGGCCGCGCGCTGGCCGCGAACGGGTAATCATTACTAGGTAGCGCAGGATGTTACCAGCTAGTAATCAAAGGGGAAAGAGCTGGGGATATCACCTACCGTGTGACCTTCGTTACCTCCGTGACCTGTGTGTCCTTCTCGTCCTGTGCGTCCTGTGCGTCCTGTGCGTCCTGTGCGTCCTGTGTGGTCTGTGCGACCTTTTTGACCTGTGGCTAGATCCTGCTGATGAATTACGGATAGTGGCAGATTGGATGCCATTAGTTTATGAATGACTGGCCGGGCGCCTTCGGGGCAGGGACAGGCGATGGCGGGGGCGCCGGTGCCGGGGGTATGCGGGACCAGGGGCGGGTGCATGTCCAGTTATGTAGTGGTATGCCCGGGGTGCGGGGCGTGCCGGACGGGCCGTGCGGGGGCGACATAGCTCCGTGTGGAGGATATGTGAGCATGGAGCGCACCTATCCTCCACACGGGCGTAGTCACGGCCCTGTGGATACCCCAGCGGGTATTTCGAAGATCGTGAATTGGCCACTAGGGTCTGGCCTGTGTGGCCTGCCTGACCTCCGGTGATCTCCGTGACCTACCAGGTGACCGGAAGTTCGTAGAGCCCGTAGATGCTGCCGTCCGTCTTGAACGGCAGGCGGTCGACCGGCGCCGCGAGGCTGAGGGACGGAACGCGGGTGAACAGCGTGTCGAAGACGATCCGCAGCTCCGTCCTCGCCAGGTTCTGCCCGAGGCACTGGTGCACGCCGTAGCCGAAGGCGATATGGTGCCGCGCGCCCCGCTCGATGTCGAGCTCGTCGGGGTTGTCGAACACCTCGGGATCCCGGTTGGCGGTGTTGGACAGGCCGATCACGCCTTCCCCGGCGCGGATGAGCACGCCACCGATCTCGGCGTCCTGGATGGCGAACCGGGAGGTGGCTATCTCCGCGATGGTGAAGTAGCGCAGCAGTTCCTCGACCGCGCTGTCCACCTTGCCCGGATCCTCGCGGATCAGGGCCAGCTGGCCGGGGTTCTCGAGCAGGGTGAGCGTGCCGAGGGAGATCATGTTCGCGGTGGTCTCATGACCGGCGATCAGCAGCAGGACGGCCAGGCCGACCAGGGCGTCGTGGTCCTCGGTGCCGTTCTCGCGCCGTTTGCGTACCTGCCTGCCGAGCAGGTCGTCGGTGGGCTCGGCCTCCTTGCGGGTGACCAGGTCGTCCAGATAGGACTCAAGCTCGTTCCTGGCCCGTTCCCGTTCCGCCAGCGGAGCGGTTCGCCGCAGGAGCGTGCCGGATCGCTGCTGGAAGAAGTCGTGGTCGGCGTAGGGCACGCCGAGCAGCTCGCAGATGACCTGCGACGGCACCGGCAGGGAGAGCGCCCCCACCAGGTCGGCGGGGCGCGGCCCGGCGAGCATCGCGTCGATGTGCTCGTCGACGATCTGCTGGATCCGCGGCCGCAGCGCGGCCAGTCGCTTGACGGTGAACTCCCCGGTTACGGCCCGCCGGGCGGTACCGTGCTCCGGCTCGTCCATCGCGATCATCGATCGCGTGGCCGACCTGAGCACGAGTCGCTCGGTGAAGATCCTGGGGAAGCTCGGGTGGGAACGGTCGGAGCTGAACCGCGAGTCGGTCAGCATCGCGCGGATGTCCTCGTGGCGGGTCAGTGCCCAGGCCTCGCTGCCGCCGGGCAGCCTGACCCGTGAGATCGGCGCTTCCTTCCGCAGCCGGACGTGCTCCTCGACCGGCGCGAACGGGCAGGTTCGGGTGATGGGGATCGTTGCTTGCTCGGCCACGGCTTGCTCGGCCACGGGTTGGTGGGTCACGCCTTGCTCGGTCACGGGTTGCTCGGTCACCGTTCGCTCGGTCACGGTTCCACCCCAATCTCGGACATTATGCGCGTGAATCCGGACGGAATGCGCATGGTCGAAACCATTCCGTTCACTCACGCTACATAAGCGGAAGGATTTCGTCCAGTACCTGCCTGGCGCTTGCCCGGTTCCGTTCGGTGCCTGTCCGTGACCTTGTCGATTACCGCTGGGAACCCCCGCGGCCTGCCATAATCCCGGTATGGAGGCTGAGCCCGAGACGCGGCTGCGGGCCGACGCGCGGCGCAACCGCGAGCAGATCGTGGCCGCCGCCAAGCAGGTGTTCCTCGAATCCGGCCCGGACGTGCCGATGGAGGAGATCGCCCGGCGGGCGGAGGTGGGGGTCGGCACGCTCTATCGCCGCTTTCCCGATCGCGGGGAGCTGATCCGGGCGGTTGCGCGGGACAACTTCGCGACGGTGCTGGCCGAGGCGACGGCTGCCGCCACGGAAGAGCCGAACGCGTGGGCGGCGATCGTGCGCCTGCTCAGCAGGTCGCGCGAGCTGCGGCTGAGCCTGCGGCTGGCGCTGATGTCGCCGATGGCACGGGCTATCGTCTCCGGCGATCCGAAGACCGTGGAGTTCCGTGCCGAGATGATGCGGGTACTCGACCTCCTCGTCACGAAGGCCCAGGCGGAGGGGGTACTGCGGAAGGATGTCGGCAGCGGCGACCTGGCCGTGATGTGCAGGCTCACGCTGGAACGGCTCCCGCTCGACCTGGAGGTCTCCGACGACGTGATTCTGGATCGCGTCATCGGCGTGATGCTCGACGGACTGCGCGCGCAGCCCGGTTCCCCGCTCCCCGGCCGCCCGCTCACCAGCGATGACCTAAGCGCCCGCTGATCACGTCGGCTTCTGCCTCTAGAGCCCCACGTGCCTCTAGGAGCCCCGCGACGCACGATCATACGATGACGGCATGGCCTCCACGCCGGGCTCCCAGCACGCCCATGCTCACGCGCACGGTCCGAGCACCGGCTCGGACACCCGCTCGGACACCCGCTCGGGCACCGGGTCGGGCACCGGGTCGGGCCGCTCGCACTTGCTGGCCGCGCTGGCGCTATTGACGGCGTTCATGCTCGGCGAGGTGGTCACCGCGGTCTTCTCCGGGTCGCTGGCCCTGCTGTCGGACGCCGGGCACATGCTGTCGGACGTGGGAGCGATCGGCGGGTCGCTATGGGCGATCGCGCTCGCCGCCCGACCCCCGGCGGGGAAGTGGACCTTCGGCTGGAAACGCGCCGAGATCCTGTCCGCCGCCGCCAACGGCATTACCCTGCTGGTGGTTGCCGGGATCATCACCGTCGAGGCCGTCAGCCGGCTCATCCGACCGCCCGCCGTGGACGGCGGGCCGGTCATCGCCGTCGCGGCCGCGGGCATCGTGGTCAACGTCGCCGCCGCCTGGGTGCTGGCCAGGGCCAACCGCAACAGCCTGAACGTGCGGGGCGCGTTCCGGCACGTGCTGACCGACCTGTACGGGTTCATCGGCACCGTTGTCGCCGGGATCGTGATCGTGACCACCGGGTTCACCCGCGCGGACGCGATCGCCTCGCTCATCGTGGTTGGCCTGATGGTCAAGGCATCCTGGGAGCTGCTGCGAGACTCCGGCCGGATCCTGCTGGAGGCCGCCCCTGAGGGCCTGGACATGGAGCAGGTCCGCGCTCACCTCGGCGGCGTCCCGCACGTGCTGGGCGTGCACGACCTGCATGCCTGGACCGTCACCTCCGGGCTGCCTGCCCTGTCCGCCCACGTCGTGGTCGAGGACTCCTGCTTCAGCGACGGGCACGCCCCCGGCTGCTGGATCAGCTCCAGGCCTGCCTGGCCGGGCACTTCGACGTCGAGCACTCCACCTTCCAGCTGGAAGCGGCCGCGCACGCCGGCCACGAAGCCGGCGCTCACTAGCCACTCACAAGCCGCCTGGCCAGGAGCGTGGGTCCTTTTCCATGGCGGGGCATGGAAAAGGACCCACAATGATCCGGGTCCAGCAGGACCACCAGTAACGGGCGAGTGCGCCGAGGAATGGGGTAGGGGTATGGGACGGTCTTGATGAGAGTTACACGGTTACATGGGCTACGAAGAAGGGGCGCCTGCGGCAATGCGGATCGGTATCGGCCTCCCCAACACGGTGCCAGGTGCGGATGGCACGCTCATGATCGACTGGGCGCGACGCGCGGAGGAACGAGGGTTCGCGTTCGTGTCCACGATCGGACGGGTGGGGTATCCGTCGTACGATTCGCTGACATCCCTGGCCGCGGTCGCCGGCGCGACCTCGCGGATCGGGCTGCTGACCAACGCCGTGCTCGGCCCGGCATACGCGGACGCGGTCCTGGCGAAGATCGCGATGACGGTCGCCCGGCTGTCCGGCGAACGCCTGACTCTCGGACTCGGCATAGGCGCGCGCCGGTCGGACTACACGCCGAGCGAGCGCGCCTTCGCGGGACGCGGCCGGGCATTCGACCGTCAGCTGGAATTCCTGCGTAAGGCCTTCGGGGGCGAGCCGGTGGCCGAGGGTGACTTTCCCGGCGAGAAGCGTCCGGTCGGCCCGCCGGGCGCGGAGATCCCGCTGCTGATCGGCGGGCACAGCGAGCAGGCCGTGCGCCGTACCGTCGCGTACGCGGCCGGATGGACGGGCGCTGGCGGCGGGCCGAGCCGCGCCGAGCCGATGGTGGCCCGGGTTCTCGACGCCTGGCGTGCGGCCGGGCGCACAGGCGATCCGCGGCTGCTCGGCCTGGCGTACTTCTGCGCGGACGCTGCCGCGACAGATGCGTCCAAGGGGTACCTGCGCTCGTACTACGCCTACTCCGGCAGTCACGCGGACACCATCGACGAGGGCGCGGTCCGGACGCCTGCGCGGATCGGCGCCATCGTCGACGAGTTCGCCGCGATCGGCATGAACGAGCTGACCTTCGCCCCCACGGTGCCGCACCTCGCCGAGGTCGACCGCCTGGCCGACCTGGTCCTGTGACGTGCTGTGTGGATTCTGAGCGCCTCACTATGCTCGCGTAGCGGGCCGAGCCTGCGTCCAGGCACCGATCGCCAGCCCTGTAGCCATGGCAGATACGGTGTATTACGAATCGTGTTACGCTGTGGTCATGTCGGCTGTGACGGTGAGGGTCGATGAGAAGACCCGGAAAGAGCTGGATGAGGTGGCCGCGGAGCTCGGCGAGTCCGCATCCGAGGTGATCCGGAAGGCGATCCACCTGGCGTGGTTCGCCGCGATGCAGGACCGGATGCGCCGTGAGTCTGCCGAGATTGCCGCCGACCCCGCCGAGCGCGAGGAGGCAGAGCGGATCCGGGAGTGGGCCCGCTACCTTGCTTCGTAAGGGGTCGATCTTCCTCGTCACAATGCCCGCGCGCACGGGAGACCACACGCAGCAGGGACGGCGATACGCGGTCGTGGTCACCGCGACCAGCTTCATTGGTTCCGTGGTGACGGTAGCCCCGACGTCCGCGTCGGCCCGGGCGAGCCTCACCCGGCCCGAGGCCGAGATCGAGGGACGCAAGTGCCGCATCCTGATCGAGCAGATGCTGGCGGTGGACGTCTCGAAGCTAACCAACTGGATCGGCGTCCTCGACGACGGCGAGATGGAGGCCCTCGATGATGCGCTCCGCTTGTACCACGGACTGATCTAGGCCAATGCCATGGGGAAGCAGAAGTCAGGATGCCTGACCATTGGCAAATCGAATGGTGTCCGAGGGGGGACTTGAACCCCCATGCCCTATTCGGGCACTAGCACCTCAAGCTAGCGCGTCTGCCTATTCCGCCACCCGGACGTATAGATGCGCAGGGCGCATCGGCTGAGTAACCCTAGCAGACCTCCGGGCGCTTAGCGAACCAGCAGGCGGGGCTCCCGGGGGCGGCGGGGAGGCGGGGTGACGCGAGGGATGCGACCATGGGGATCGTGACAGGAAACGTAGCCAGCGCTGAAGAGGAGGTCGCCGGCATCTGCCGCGACCTGATCCGCATCGACACCACCAACCCGGGGGATCACTCGGGACCGGGGGAACGCGCGGCCGCGGAGTACGTGGCCGGGCTGCTCAGCGAGGTCGGCGCCGAGCCGGAGGTGCTGGAGTCGCACCCCGGACGGGCCAGCGTCGTCGCCCGCATCCCGGGCGAGGATCCGGGCCGTCCGGCGCTGCTGATCCACGGTCATCTCGACGTCGTGCCGGCTAGCGCCGGCGACTGGTCCCGGCATCCGTTCAGCGGCGAGATCGCCGACGGCTGCGTGTGGGGGCGCGGCGCGGTCGACATGAAGGACATGGACGCGATGATGCTCGCGGTCGTGCGGCAGCGGCTGCGCGAGGGCCGCAAGCCCGCCCGGGACGTCGTGCTGGCCTTTCCCGCCGACGAGGAGGCCGGCGGCTTGTGGGGCGCGCGCTTCCTGACCGAAAGCCACCCTGACCTGTTCGAGGGCGTCACCGAGGCGATCGGGGAGGTCGGCGGGTTCAGCGTGTCCCTCGGCGGCCAGCGCCTATACCCCGTGCAGATCGCGGAGAAGGGCATCGCCTGGATGCGGCTGCTCGCCTCGGGCACGGCCGGGCACGGATCGATGATCCACGGCGACAACGCGGTGACCGAGATCGCGGAGGCCGTCGCTCGCATCGGGCGGCATGAGTGGCCGCTGGAACTGCCCGCGTCGGCTCGCGCCTTCCTGGAGGCGGCCGCCGACGCGCTCGGCACCGGATTCGACCCGCGGAACCCGGCGAGCGTCATCGACAAGCTCGGCGGGATGGCCAAGTTCGTCGGCGCCACCGTGCGGCACACGGCGAACCCGACCCGGCTGGACGCCGGCTACAAGGTCAACGTCATCCCGCAGGCGGCGACCGCGGAGGTCGACGGGCGGTTCCTGCCCGGCGGCGAGGCGGAATACCTGGCCGAGATCGACCGGCTGCTCGGCGATACGGTCACCCGGGAGTTCATCCACCACGACATCGCCGTGGAGACCACGGCCGACGGGAGCCTGTACGACGCCATGTCGGCCGCGCTGCTCGCCGAGGACCCGGCGGGCAAGGTCATGCCGTACTGCCTGTCCGCGGGCACCGACGCGAAGTGGTTCAGCAAGATCGGCATCCGGTGCTTCGGGTTCAGCCCGCTGCGGCTCCCCGCGGAGATGGATTTCCCCGGGATGTTCCACGGCATCGACGAGCGGGTCCCGGTCGATGGCCTGCGCTTCGGCGTCCGCGTCCTGGACCGCCTGCTATCCAGCTGCTGACGCGGGCAGCGCTGCGCCCTGCTGCAAAGATCTTGGCGTAGAACCAGTACCCCGCTACCGGAGATCCTCCAAGATCTTTCCTGCAATCACGGAAGAACGGCCAGCGAGCTAGCCGAGCTTGGTTCCGGCCGACAGCAGGTCCTCGCAGGCGTGGGTGACCCGGGCCGCCATGTTCGCCTCGGCCAGCTTGCCCCAGGCGCGCGGGTCATAGGCCTTCTTGTCGCCGACCTCGCCGTCCACCTTGAGCACGCCGTCGTAGTGGCTGAACATGTGGCCGGCGATGGGGCGGGTGAACGCGTACTGCGTGTCGGTGTCCACGTTCATCTTCACGACGCCGTAGCCGATGGCCTCGCGGATCTCCTCCAGGGCTGAGCCGGAGCCGCCGTGGAAGACCAGGTCGAACGGCTTGTCCTTGCCATGCTCGGCGCCGACCGCGTCCTGGATCTCCTTCAGCACCGCCGGGCGGAGCTTCACGTGCCCCGGCTTGTACACGCCGTGCACGTTCCCGAACGTCGCCGCGAGGATGTACCGGCCGCGCTCGCCGAGCCCGACGGCCTCGGCGGTGGCCAGCGCGTCCCCCGGCGTGGTGTACAGCTTCTCGTTGAGCGCGCCGACGACGCCGTCTTCCTCGCCGCCGACGACGCCGATCTCCATCTCCATGATGATCTTCGCCTGGGCGCACTTGTCCAGGAGGTCGGCCGCGATGTCGAGATTCTCTTTCAGCGGCACTGCGGAGCCATCCCACATGTGCGACTGGAACAGCGGTTCCTCACCGCGGGCCACCCGTTCCGTGGAGATCGCCACCAGCGGCCGCATGTAGCCGTCCAGCTTGTCCTTCGGGCAATGGTCGGTGTGCAGGGCGATGTTCACCGGGTACTTGGCGGCGACCACCCTGGCGTACTCGGCCAGCGCCGTCGCGCCCGTGACCATGTCCTTGACGCCCTGGCCCGACAGGTACTCGGCGCCGCCGGTGGAGACCTGGACGATGCCATCGCTGGAAGCCTCGGCGAAGCCGCGCAGCGCGGCGTTCAGCGTCTGGCTGGACGTCACGTTGATCGCTGGGTATGCGAACCCCTGCTGCTTAGCGCGGTCCAGCATCTGCGCGTAGATTTCTGGGGTCGCGATGGGCATGACTATGGCTCCCGAGTTAGCGGATATCTCTGTACAGAACTCTAACGGCCGTTCGGCTAGGGGGGTAGGGAAGGGGGCGCTGGGCAGGCGCCACTATCCGTTCGGTATGAAGGTCTTCTTAAGTTGACGTACCAGTGCCGAGGATGCTGTACAAAGGGGCCATGCTGCAGGGATTCCTCCAGTCGTGGGGCTACGTCGCGATCATCGTCTTCGGCGTGCTCGAATCCGCGTGCGTCCCGATCTCCTCGGAGCTGACGTTCCTGCTCGGCGGGGCGCTCGCCTCCGCGGGGTTCTCCGCCACGCACCACCTCAACCTGGCCCTCGTGATCATCCTGGGAACCCTGGCTGAACTGGCTGGCTCCTACATCGCCTATGCCGTCGGGCGCGCGGGCGGCCACCCGCTGGTGCGACGCTGGGGGCGGTACGTGCTGGTGACCGAGTCGGACGTGGCCCGCGCCGAGCGGTTCCTGGTCGGGCGCGGCGTGTGGGCGGTTCCGGTCGCGCGGATGCTGCCGCTGGTCCGGGCGTTCGCGGGGCTCGTGTCCGGCATCGTGGACATCCCGCCGCTCCGGTTCGGCGTGCTCAACCTGATCGGCACGCTGATCTACGTGACCGCGCTGTCCAGCGTCGGCTACAGCCTCGGCCACGAGTACAGCAAGATCAACCGCGACCTCAGCGCCGCCAGCTACGTGATCGTCGCGATCGTGGTCATCGCCATCGCGGGGTTCGTGATCATCCGGCTGCGCGAGTTCCGGAAGGAAGCCGCCGCCCGGGACGGGGACGGGGGCAACGGCCAGGGCGATGGCGGGCAGCACCGGCGGCAGTCTTCCGAGCGCCTCGGCCGCTAGCCGCGAGCAAGAACCTTTCTACCTAACGGATCGTGGCGTCTGTCCATTCGCCGCCCGCCTGCGCGGGCGGACGCTAAACCCCGAGTTCGGCCAGCTCGTAGATCGCGCGGTACGGCAGCCCCCGGTCCGCGATCGCCTGCCGCGCCCCCCGTTCGACCAGCACGGCGACGCCCGCCACCTCGGCGCCCGCCTCGAGGAGCGCGTCGATGGCGGTGAGCACCGAATTGCCGGTCGTGGACGTGTCCTCGACGGCGAGCACCCTGCGCCCCTTGACATCCGGGCCCTCGATCCTGCGCTGCAGGCCGTGTGTCTTTTCCGCCTTGCGGACCACGAAGGCGTCGATCGGGGTGCCCCGGTTGGCCGCCGCGTGCATCATCGCGGTGGCGACCGGGTCGGCGCCGAGCGTCAGCCCGCCGACCGCGTCGTAGGACAGGTCGGCGGTGGCGTTCAGCAGCACCCGGCCGGCCAGCGGCGCGAGGCGGCCGTCCAGCGTCACCCGGCGCAGGTCAACGTACTTGGTGGCGCGCTGTCCGGAAGAGAGCACGAAGTCGCCGTGTATCACGGCCTTCTGCCTGATCCCGGCCAGCAGGTCGTCGCGATCGCTCACGGTGCAGAGCATAGCCGCGCGGATCATAGCCGCCGTGACCTGGTGTGGCCGGGTGAGCGATGTGGCCGGGGGGCGTGAGCGAGCCCCCCGCGCGCGGACAATTGGTATATATAAGACATTTAGGATTTTAGGTAGTTATCCCGACTAAGCGGGTAATACGCGGAAAGGCGTACGTGGCCGAGAGGCTTCATTACCCTAGAAGGACGGGAGGGCGATCGATCGTCGTTTTCCCGGCTCGGCATGATAGTGCGTTCGCGCGCTAACGGGACCAACGGGAAGGACGGTGGAGAGGGTGGACCGCTGTGCGCTGTTCGTGGACTCCGGCTATGTCCTTACGGACGGCGCCATGGCGGTGCACGGTACACGGCGCAGGCAATCCGTGTCGTGGGACTACGGAGGGCTCCTGCAGCTCCTGGGCAACCTAGCCATGGAGCGGACCGGGCTCCCGATGCTGCGCTGCTACTGGTACGAGACCGCCGCCGACGACTACCACGGCACCGAGCAAGAGGCCCTTGCCGACATGCCAGGCGTCAAGCTCCGGCTGGTCAAGGCCCACTCGGGACAAGATGGGGTCGAAGGCGAGATGTACCGCGACCTTGCTACTCTCGCACGCAACCAGGCGGTTACCGACGCCATGGTGGTTAGCTCCGCCGAAGAGCTTACGCGGGTCGTCACCGATGTTCAGGAATTCGGCATGCGTGTAACGCTGCTGCACATCGCCCCCGATGGGACCTGGACGATCCCCAGGACGCTGCGCCAGGAATGCGACGACATCATCGAAATAAGTTCTGCCCACCTGCAGCCGTATGTCGAGCTGATCTCTGGTGCCGAGCCGCCGCGGGCGGACGAGCGCGACGGCGGTGCGCTGGTCGCGCTGCAACCGCATGCGAACGGGATCGTTCCCGGTGGGCAAGCCAACGGCTACGCTCCGGTTTCGCCGGTGCCGTCGGTTTCGCCGGTGCCGTCCGCGCCGTCGGTGCCGTCCGCCCCGCCGGAAGCCAGTAACGGTCACGGGCATCAGGTTCCGCCAGCGGTTCACCCGGAGGGGATTACCGCTGGCTACCAGCCGCCCGCTCCGCAAGCACCGTCCGGTGTTCCGGGCGATCATGCACCGCGTGCCGGCACCGAATCGCCTGCCGGCACCGAACCGCCTGCCGATACCGACACCGTCCCGCTCAGCATGCCAGCGGCGGGGGTGCCGTCTGGCTCCGTGCCAGGTGGTCCCGTGCCAGGTGGTCCCGTGTCGGCTGGTTCAGGCGTGCGAGCCGGGGACTCGTCGGGCGGGGATCTTCTGGCGGGTCTCGCGGCGATGCCGGTCAAGGATCCGGAAGCTCGGGATATTCCGGATATGGGGCGAAATGCGGATGCTATGCCGCGGGAATCGGGTGCCGCGCCCGGAGGAGCGGGTGCGGTTCCTGGGGGTGCGGTTCCTGGGGGAGCGGGCACCGCGCCGCCGTCCTCAGCCGGGGACCAGCCCGCTCGTGAGCTTCCGGCGCGGCACGGGTTCACCGCGTATCAGGGCCTGTTCGCGGCGCCGGTCGCGGATGCCCCCCCGGTCGCGGATGCTCCGCCGGTCGCGGATGCTTCGCCGGTTTCCAGTGCCGTGTCAGCGGCATTGACGCAGCCCGCGCCGCCGGGACCCTCGCCATCTGCCCCAGTTCCCGAGGCTCCGCCAGCTGCGGGAGTTTTGCCGGATTCCGAGGCTCCGATGGGTTCCGAGGCTCCATCGGCTCCGGAGGCTTCCCCGGCTTCCCCGGCTTCATCGGCTCCGGAGACTGCCCCAGTTCAGCAGGGCGAAAAGCCGACCGACCTATTCGCGCACCGGTCACGCCCGGTCGATCTGTCCGGATATAGCCCAGGCGCGATGCGTGATCCGCTGCCTGCCCGTGGGGAGAGTGGACCGCAGCCGGTTCATGGTGCTCATGAGGCTCAGGTGCACCAGCTGCCGACACGTGGATCCGGGAACGCCTCCTCGGGGAGCCGGTCCTCGCTGCCGACGTTCGGGGGCGCGCATGCGGCAGGAGCCCAGCCGGTTCAGCAATCGGCTCAAGCGCCGCGACCCGGATGGGCTCAAGCGCAACAATCCCCTCAAGCGCCACAGTCAGTTCAGGAGCAGCCGCCTGCGCCCGCGGA
>JAFMRC010000465.1 GCA_017354375.1 Nocardiopsaceae bacterium
CCGCCGCGCCGGCCGCCCCGCGGCCCTCGCGCCCCGCGCTGGCTGCACATCAGCCGGGGTGACCCCGCCCGGCGGCTCGGCGTCATGCTGCTCGCCATCGCGTTCGTGCTGACCTTGTTCGTCGGCCGCCTGGTGCAGGTCCAGGGCATAGAGTCCGGCACCTACCAGGCCCTCGCCTCCCGCGAAAAGATGAAGACCATCCCGCTCCCCGCGATCCGTGGCCCGATCACCGGGTCGGACGGGCAGATCCTGGCGATGACCGTCGAGAAGTACACCATCACCGCCGACCCGCCGCAGATCGCCGACAAGGAAGCGGTCGCGCGGAAACTCGCCGGTCCGCTCGGCAAGCCGGCCGCGACCATCCTCGGCCTGCTTGAGCACCCGAGCTCCCCGCAGTACGTGCGACTCGCCACGGGCGTCAGCCCGCAGGACAAGGCTAAGATCAGCAACGTCAAAGGCATTTACGCCGCACCGACCTATGCCCGCGCCTACCCCGATGGGAACGCGACCGCGAACGTCGTCGGCTTCACCAGCACCAGCGGCAACGGTATGATCACCGGCCAGCAGGGCATCGAGGAGGCCGACAACCGCCTGCTGGCCGGCAAGCCGGGCAGCGAGGAGGAGGAGGCCGGCCTGTACGGCGAGCAGATCCCCGGCACCCAGCAGAAGGAGAAGCCCGCCGTCAACGGCAGCGGCGTCCGGCTGACGATCAACCCCACCTTGCAGTTCGAGGCGCAGCAGGCCTGCGAGCAGCGAGTGCGGCAGGTCAAGGCCCGGAACTGCTCGGTCGTGATCATGCAGCCCAAGACCGGCGACATCCTCGCCATGGCGCAGTGGCCGACCTACAACCAGTCGGACGTCGGCAGTGCCTCGCAGACCGCCGACCTGCCGGTGGCGAACACGTTCCAGCCCGGCTCCACCGCCAAGGTGATCACGGCGGCCGCCGCGTTCGAGCATGGTGGCCAGACGCCGATGAGCGCCTACAACATCCCGCAGGCGATTTACGAGGGCGGGCAGTGGATCCACGACGCCGAGTGGTCGCCCGGCGAGCACTACACGATCGCGGGCATCATCGCGAACTCGAGCAACATCGGGATGTCGCAGGTCGCGAAGCACATCAGCCCGCGACTGCAGTACCAGTACCTGCGCGCCTTCGGCCTGGACCGGCCCACTGGCCTGAACCTCCCCGGCCAGAGCTCGGGCCTGCTGCCGCCGCCGTCGAAGTGGTGGCCGGACGAGCACTACACGCTCGCGTACGGGCAGGGCATCGCGGTGAACGCGGTGCAGATGGCCAGCGTGTACGCGACGATCGCCAACGACGGGGTCCGCGTGCAGCCCCGGCTGACCGCGGGCACGACCAGCCCGGACGGCACGTTCACGCCCGCCCCGCCGTCGAAGTCCCGCCGGGTCATCCAGCCGAAGACGGCGAAGGAGCTCATCCGGATCCTGCAGCAGGTTCCCGCGGTCGACCAGGAGGCCGACCAGCCGTGGGGCATCATCCCCGGGTACGCGGTCGCCGCCAAGACCGGAACCTCGAACGAGACCGGCCCTGAGTGCCACCCGGCCGGGTCGCTGTGCCAGTACGGCTCCAGCTACATCGGCATGGCGCCCGGTAACAACCCCCAGGCCGTGGTGGCGGTGAACGTCCAGGATCCGAGGCAGGAGAACGCGTACTTCGGCGACGTCGTCGCGGGTCCCGTCTTCTACAAGGTGATGAAGGACACCCTCGCCGCCCTGAGGATCCCGCCGCAGCAAGGACTCAACCCGCCGAATGTCCGGCTCAATGCGCCCTGAGATTAGATACTCTTCGGGCGTGATCAGACCCGCCCGACCCCTGGCGCGCCCGCTGTCCGGGCTCGGCGAGCTGCTCGGCGTCGGCCGGGATATCCCGAACGGGCCGGAGCGTCTGTCTGGGGTAACCCATGACTCCCGCCGGGTACGGGAAGGCGACCTGTACGCCGCCCTTCCAGGCGCCCGCACGCACGGTGCCGCCTACTGCGAGCAGGCGGTGGCCGCCGGCGCGGTCGCCATCCTGACCGACGCCGACGGCAAGGGCCGCGCCGCGCGCTGCGGCGTTCCGGTTTTCGTGGTGAGCTCCCCCCGGGACCGGCTCGGCGACGTGTCCTGCTGGATCTACGGTGACCCGAGCGCCAGGATGCGGCTGATCGGGGTCACCGGGACCAGCGGCAAGACGACCACCAGCTACCTGGCGGAGGCAGGGCTGCGCGCCGCCGGGCACGTCACGGGGCTGATCGGCGGCGTCGAGACCCGGATCGGGCCGGAGAAGCTCAAAAGCTCGCTGACCACGCCGGAGGCCCCCGACCTGCAGGCGCTGCTGGCGGTCATGGCGGAGCGTGGCGTGACCGCCGCGACGATGGAGGTGTCCAGTCACTCGCTGGCCCTCGGCCGGGTCGCGGGTACCCGCTACGATGTCGCGGTCTTCACCAACCTGTCCCAGGACCACATGGACTTCCACGGCGGGTTCGAGGAGTACTTCGCCGCTAAGGCGCGGCTGTTCACCCCGGCCTACGCCGGCATCGGCGTGGTGAACGCCGCCGACCGGTACGGCCGCAGGCTCGTGGCGCAGGCGTCGATCCCGGTCACCACGTTCTGCGCGGACGACGGCTCCGGTGCCTACGCCAACGCGGACTGGCGTGCCGCGAACGTCCGCTGCGGCGCGGACGGCTCCTCCTTCCGGGTGATCGGGCCTGGCGGCGTCGAGGCGGAGGCCTCCGTGACGATCCCGGGGCCGTTCAACGTCACCAACGCCCTCGGCGCGATCGTCGCGCTGGTCGAGGCGGGGACGCGGCTGGAGGACGCCGTCGCCGGGGTCGCCTCCTGCCCGGGCGTGCCGGGCCGGCTGGAGCGGGTCGCCGGAGGGGTGGCCGACGCGTTCGTGGACTACGCGCACAAGCCCGGCGCGGTAGAGGCGGTGCTGGGCGCGCTCCGCCCGGTGACCCAGTCGGACCTCATCGTCGTGCTCGGCTGCGGCGGCGACCGGGACCGGGGCAAGCGCCCGCTGATGGGGGCCGCCGCCGCCAGGCTCGCGGACGTCGCGATCTTGACCAGCGACAACCCGCGCTCGGAGGATCCGCTGGCCATCTTGTCCGAGATGCTGACCGGAGTGCTCGGGGTCCCGCAGGGGCAACGGGCACGGGTGATCGTAGAGCCGGACCGCGCGGCCGCGATCGGCCTCGCGGCCAGCCTGGCGGGAAAGGGCGACGTCCTGCTCGTCGCCGGCAAGGGGCACGAGACCGGGCAGTACGTGGGGGGAACCGTGCTGCCGTTCGACGACCTGGAGGTCACCGCGGCGGCGCTGCGCCAGGTCGGCCGGACGGGGGACATGTCGTGATCACGCTGACCCTCGCCGAGATCGCCGCCATCACCGGTGGCGCTCTCACTTCCGGAACGGTTACTTCCGGAACGGCGGGCGCACACACCGCGCCCCCCGTTCCGGATATGTCGGATATGTCCGATGAGGCGGGGCTGGAAGCGGCCGGGGCAGAGCTGGAAGCGATCACCGTCACCGGCCCGGTCGTGATCGACTCCCGGCGCGCCGGGCCGGGCAGCCTGTTCGCGGCGCTGCCCGGCGAGCACGCCGACGGGCATGACTTCGCGGCCGCCGCCGTCGCCAACGGCGCCGTGGCGGTCCTC
>JAFMRC010000466.1 GCA_017354375.1 Nocardiopsaceae bacterium
GAAACCCAGCCCGCGACGGGGGTAAAACTCTTACCCGAGGATCCGGCAGCGACTCGCGCCACGGACCCTCGTGCACTGGCTTTTAGCACACTGTTGAGTTCTCAAGAAACAAACGCCACACTAAATGGTCTGCTTTCGCGTTCCCTTTAGGGCGACCTATCTAATTTACCTCGGATTTACCCTTGGGTCAAATCGGGGCTACGTCTAATGACTCTACTAGCTCGGACTGACGCTCGGGGGATTCCCTCGGCTTCACCTTACCGGGCTTTCGGGACTGCTCCGGCCGCCGGCCGTCTCGCCAACCGGTCGACCGCGGCCAGCGCCTCACCGGTAGCGGCAAGCACCGCTACTCGTGAAGGTTGGCAACGCGGGGCGGCGAGAGATGATTCCCTGCCGCGGGTTGGCGGACACCGTACTACCGAGAGACAGCGCCCTGCCCGATGAGGTGAGTGTCAGCATAGCACAACTTCGGGCCGGCCGGTGGAGTCAGCCGGGCACTGGAGGAGTCGCTACTACCCGTTCGGGATAATCGTTGGTTTCCTAGGTTTCGGGCGTCGGGGGCATCGGGGTGTCGTCCAGGGGGATGAGCGGGAGCGGGCCCGCGAGATCGTCCGGCGCGGCCGGCACGTAGGCGAAGTTCTTGGCGCGGGCGCCGCCATCGACGACCAGGTCGGTGCCCGTGATGAGCCGGGCGTAGTCCGAGCACAGCCAGGCCACCGCGTGCCCGATGTCGGTCGGCGTGCCGGTAGTGCCCATCGGGACCATGGGGTTGCGCGGGCCGTCGAAGCGGGCGGGCCTTCGCCACTCCTCGGTCCCCTCGGGGGCGCCGAGGCCGCCGGACGATCCTGGACGCAGGCCGAACGGGGTCCGGCCCTGCCTCGCGTACTCGGCGAGCAGCTCGGGATTGTCCGGGTGCGGCGCGGTCGGCGTGTAGCTGTTGACCCTGATGCCGTAGGGGGCCAAGTCCATCGCGGCGGCGCGGACGAAATTGTTGATCCCGCCCTTGTGGAACGCGTACGCGCAGACGCCCGCGCTGCCGTTCCAGCCGTTGGAGGAGGAGACGCAGACGATCGAGCCCTTTATGCCGCGCGAGGCCATCGCCCGGCCCGCGTGCTTGGTGTTGAGGAACGTCCCGAGCGCGGACACCCGCACCGCGCGCTCGAATGCCTCGGCCGTCTCGTCGAGGACCCCCCTGCCGCCGAGCAGCGCGGCGTTGTTGACCAGGATGTCGAGCCGGCCCCACTTGGCAAGCACGCTGTCGATGTAGCCCTGGACGGCCTTCTCGTCGGTCACGTCGCCGACGGCGGCCATCGCCTCGCCGCCGTTGCGCTCGATCCGGGCGATGCAGGCCTTGACGGCCGCGTCGTCCACGTCGTTGCAGGCGACCCTCGCGCCGTACCTCGCGAGCGCGAGCGCGATGCCGCTGCCGATGTTGGGCCCGGCTCCGGTGACGAGGGCGACCTTGCCCTCCAGCGAGATCTCCACGCTGCCGATTATGTGCGCCGCGGCGTTGCGGCGAAACAGAGCGATCGAGGAAAAGCGCAACCGGCAAACTTGTGCCATCCCACGAAACCCGCCCCTTCGGCTGGCGTCACGGGGCAGATGAGCGAAACATCCCGTTGACAGGCCATTGACCGGTTTCTAGCGTGAGCGCTACCAGGGCCTCGTCACTCTAGGGGTGCTCGCGCATGGCAGACATCGTGGCCGGCATCGCCTCGTCGCACACTCCCCAGCTCAGCTCCGGCGTTGACATGTGGCCCGACCACGCCGAACGCGACCGGCGCAATCCCCGGTTGCTCGGCACCGACGCCCGGTACCACACCTACGACGAACTGCTGGAACTCGCCCCGCCCGGACTCGGCCCCCAGCTCGCGCCGGACGTGTGGGAGGCCAAGTACCGCCGCTGCCAGGACGCGATCGCCCTGCTCGCGGACTCGCTGCGCGTCGCGCGGGCGGACGTCGCGATCGTCATCGGCGACGACCAGCGGGAGATGTTCACCGACGACGGGATCCCCGCGATCGCCTGCTTCGCCGGGCCGGAACTGACCGACATGCGGCCACCTGAGGACGCGCTCGCGCGCATCCCCGCGGGCATCCGCGCCGCTTTCTGGGCGGTGCACGGCGAGGAGCCGGGACGGCACCCGGTCGCGGGCGGCCTCAGCATGCACATCGCCTCGTGCCTGACCGCGGACGGCTTCGACCTCACGCTGCTGACCGAGCAGCCCGCCGGGCGCACCCTCGGGCACGCGTTCACGTTCCCCCGGTACCGGCTCGGGCTTACCGAGGCCACGCCGATCGTCCCGGTCTTCGTCAACACCTATTACCAGCCGAACGTGCCGTCCGCCGCGCGCTGCTACGCCCTCGGCCAGGCGCTGCGGCGCGCCGTGTCGTGCTGGGAATCGCCAGCTCGGGTCGCGGTCATCGCGTCCGGCGGGCTGAGCCACTTCGTCGTCGACGAGAACCTGGACTCCTCGGTGCTGGACGCCCTGGCCGGAGGGGACGCGGCCCGGCTGGGCGCGCTGCCGCGCGACCGGCTGCGCTCGGGCAACTCGGAGATCCTCAACTGGGTGACGGCCGCCGGGGCGCTCGAAGGCCTGCGCGCCGGGGTCATCGACTACGTCCCCGGGTACCGGACCCCGGCCGGCACCGGAGCCGGGATGGCCTTCGCCCGCTGGCAGTAACGGATCCGCTGGCAGCCTGGCGGCAACGGAAAGGCAACGGAAAGGAAGAGGCCCTTGTACAACGGCGTTCCCGTCCTCGACGTCCACGGCCACGTGTCGGTGCCGTTCGGCGCCAACTCCCTCCTCATGCTCATGATGGGCTCGAACACCCCGATGCCGAGCCCCGTCGGGCAGGATCCGGCGGGTCCCGGGCGGGTGACGCTCGAGGACTTCCGCGCCGCGGCGGCCGGGCACGCCGCCTACATGGACGAGCGGAACATCGACGTCCAGGTCATCGGGCCGCGCCCGTTCCTCACCATGGGCTGGATGGAGCCGCACCTGCTGCCCGCCTGGTCCCGGTACGTGAACGACATGATCCGCCAGCAGTGCGAGATGTTCCCCGGCCGGTTCCTCGGCGCGGCGATGCTGCCGCAGGACTCTTCCGCGCCCGATTTGTCGGGATGCCTGGCCGAGCTGGAGCGGTGCGTGACCGAATGCGGGTTCGTCGCCGCCTACGTGTCCCCCGACCCGGCCGGCCGCAGGACGACGCCCGGCATGCACGAGCCGTACTGGTTCCCGCTGTACGAGCGGGCGCAGGAGCTGGGCATCCCGCTGATCGTGCACGGCACGAACGCCCTCGACCCGCGGTACCGGGTGGTGCCGCACAACTACCAGCTCGGCTTCCTGACCGAGCAGTACCTGGCCGGGCAGTTCCTGTCGCACGGCGACGTGTTCTCGCGGTATCCCGAGCTGAAGGTGATCATCTGCCACTGCGGCGGCGCGCTGGACCGGTTCATCCCCACCGACCACCACATCGCGCAGAAGGATTTGTCGCGGAACCTGTTCTACGACACCTGCGGCTACGACCTGAACTTCCTGGAGGCGGCGATCAAGCAGCGAGGAGTCGGCCGGATGCTGTTCGGCACCGAGGCGCCCGGGTCGGGGCGCGCGGTGCGCCCGGAAACCG
>JAFMRC010000467.1 GCA_017354375.1 Nocardiopsaceae bacterium
CCAGGCCCCGCGAGTTCCACGAGAGCTGGTCAGACTGGAGACGCTACCGGCAGGCCGACGCCCGGAAATCGCACTACGCCCGCAGGCTCAGGAATCACGGATTGCGGTTGTAGTACTAGCCAGATCACGCTCACCGGGGCGCGGATAACCGGAGCGCTCCTGATGGACGACTCCCGCATCGACTTCCCCGGCGGCGTCGCGCTGCACGCCAGCAGGCTCGTCATTGAGGACGACCTGTTCGCGCCGCGGGTCACCGTGAACGGGCAGCTTCGGCTGGCCGGCGCCCGGGTCGGAGGAGTCGTTCTCCTGGACAAGGCCATGATCTGCGTCGAAGGCGGCGGCAGGGCCGTCTATGCCGCTCACCTGTCCGTCGGGCTCCGCCTGCTGGCACGCCACGGGTTCACGGCAATCGGGGAAACCTACCTCAGCGGCGCGATGGTCGGCACAAACCTGGATTTTCGGGGCGCCGTCCTGAAGAACCCGGAGAGCGACGCGCTCCTGGCCCATGGGATCCAGGTTGGCGGGTTCCTCTCCTTCGAGGACAACGCCCTGGTCCAGGGGACGGTCCGCATGTCCCGCGCGAAGGTAGGCGGTGAGATCTACTTTTCCGACGGTCGTTTCATCAACCCCGGCAAGGACGCGATACGCTGCCGGGACGCGGAGGCGAAGAGGGCTGTCTTCGGCCCGGGCTTCACGGCGGAGGGAACAGCGGACTTCCGCCACTCCCGGTTCTCGGTCATCCGCGATGACCAGTCGTCATGGCCGCCCGAGCTGAGACTGTCCGGGCTCCGCTACGACGCCCTGGATCCGCCACTGCCCGCGGCGAAGCGGGTGGCGTGGCTGAGCCGTGACACGGACGGCTACGTGCCGCAGGACTACGAGACGCTCGCCGCCATGTACCGCAGGAACGGCGACGATGCGGCGGCGCGCACGGTGCTGCTGGCCCGCGAACGTGCACGCCGGGAACAGCTTCCCTGGTACGGGCGGGCGTGGTCGCTGCTGCAGGAGGTCTCCGTCGGATACGGGTACCGCCCCTTGCGCGCGGGTGCCTGGCTCGCGGCCTTCTTCGGCCTGGGCACGCTCGTCTTCGGCCTGCACCACCCTCCGCCGTTGGCTGGGGCGCCGCATCCGGCATTCAACTCCCTGATCTACACGCTGGACCTCCTCGTGCCGCTCGTGAACTTCGGCCTGCGCGACACCTACGACCCGCAAGGCCCGCAGCGCTGGCTGGCGTACCTGCTCATCGCGGTCGGCTGGATCTTCGCCACGACGATCGCCGCCGGCATAGCCCGCGTACTCCGGAGGAACTAGATTTCTGATGATCGATGATATGCGAGCGTAGACGACCACTTTATGGAATGTGATATCATCTAGTCACATCACGTCACAAAATATCGGGGTCGGTGCTGCTGCTACACGGGGAAGGGGCGGCATACTATGAGGTCAATGGCGGATACGCGGTTTACGCTGCGCGGAGCGCCCGCCGCGCTCGTCGCGCTACTAGCGGCTGCCCGGGCTCAGGGGGCTGTCATTACGCGTACGAAGGCCGCGAAGCTGCTCTACCTTGCTGATCTGCGGGCCGTTCAGGCGCTCGGTCATCTGGTGTCGGGAGTGGAATGGCGCTGGCTCCACTACGGACCGTTCAGCACGATGCTGCTGGCGGTGGAGGACGACCTGGTGTCCGCCGGAGTGATGGAGCGGGAAACGACGGAAAACTACTACGGCAGCGTCGAATACCGGTTGCGGCTGGCGCGTGAGGTACCGGTTGACGTGGACGCGCAGTTCGCCGTGATCATCGAAGACGTCGTCACGGAATACGGTGATCTGGCCGCATCCACGCTGCGAGATCTGACCTACCAGACGCCGCCGATGCAGGAGGCGCAGCGGGAGAACGCGCGCGGTGAGGTTCTTGATCTCCTCACCGGGCGGCCCGTGCCAGATGTAGCCCCCGCACTGGACCACCTTCAGGGGATACTCGACACGCTTGAGCGGCAGGACGACGAAGGTGACCTCGCCGGACTGACCGAGGAAATTGCCGACTGGGCACCCTACCGGGCATCCGCGACCAGGCGCCTGGTTGACGAGTCCTGATGGCCGCTGTGGTGATCGGCGGCCTGTACCTGGTCACCGACTCGAAGCTTACGCTGCTGCCCTCCGAGGAACGCCAGGTCCACGACGAACGCCGTCGCTTTGTCGTACTGAGCGGCTCGGAGACCAACTCCGAACTGGGGTGGCCGGTGGTGCTCGGGTGTCCTGTGTCGGCATCGACCCGTTACCGGACCAGGTTCGACGTGCGACTGGCTTTCGGAGAGGCGGGGGCCAGCAAGAAATGCTGGATACGAGTTCCCGCCTTGCAGCCGCTGCTGAAGGAGGATCTCGAGGATCTGACCGGGACTCTGACCGCAGGGCGCCTGGCTGAGACGCAGGCTAGGCTGGCGCAGTATCTCGGCCTGATCAGCCAGAAGGCAGAGCCAACCGAGGAACCACATTAACCGCGGCTGCCATAATGGCCGTCATGACACCCAGCCTGAACCTGTCGGCCGACGAAGTCCTGACCACCACGCGCTCGGTGCGCAAGCGGCTGGACCTGGAGCGGCCGGTGCCGCGCGAGATCCTGATGGAGTGCCTGCAGATCGCGCTGCAGGCGCCGACCGGCTCCAACTCCCAGGGGTGGCAGTGGGTGTTCGTCGATGACCCGGGGAAGAAGAAGGCCCTCGCGGACATCTACCGGACGGCCGCGACGCCCTACCTCGACATGGAGAAGCCGACGACCGGGGACATCCGCGATGAGCAGCGACCCCGGGTGACCTCATCGGCGAAGTACCTGAACGAGCACATGCACGAGGTGCCGGTCATGCTGATCCCGTGCATCTCCGGGCGCGCGGACAACCTCCCGTCCGGGCGGAGCGCCAGCTTCTGGGGGTCGCTGCTCCCCGCGGCCTGGAGCTTCATGCTGGCGCTGCGATCGCGGGGACTCGGTTCGGCGTGGACGACGCTGCACCTGGTGGGCGACGGGGAGAAGCGGGCGGCCGAGGTTCTGGGCATCCCGTTCGAGGAATACAGCCAAGGCGGGCTGTTCCCGATCGCCTACACCAAGGGCACCGACTTCCGCCCGGCCAGGCGACTGCCCGCCGAGCAGCTCACCCACTGGAACGCCTGGTAGCCGCGGGGCATCCGGGGCGGTGGCCCTCGGAGATGACGGCGCCGCACTCCTGGCAGACGAGCCCCGCCCAGCAGGCCGGGTCGCCGCCCGCCTCCCCTGCCTCTTCGGGGAGGTCCTCTTCGCGGGGATCGGTAGCCATACAGCCAGGCTAACCCCAGGGCGCAGCGCTCAACGAGGGTACGTGATGGTGCCAACGCTGCTGCGGGATCGTGTACCCAGGGACGCCATCGCGGTCGCCCCGGGGCGTGTTGCGGAATTCGCCAGCAGGTGTGCAAGGGGCGATTGCGGTAGGTGGGCCGGCACGTTCCCGGCCTGCTGGCGGACGATCCCCGCGGGAGCCGCGACTGACCAAGAAATAACCACCTCAGCCGTCTGGCGTGACCACTGTTCTGGCGCATGCTGGGATGGCCCCGTGGCGAGTACTGGCCCTGGGGCCTGGCGCGACAGCATGCGGTTAG